>NZ_JAABLT010000005.1:0-90174 GCF_009915125.1 Proteus sp. G2673 | reverse complement strand
TGAACTGACCCCAATTTATTGGACAGTTTAAATTAGTTAGGTAAAGACTGAGTTCGGTATTGAACTGGGCTCAGTCCTTTTAATTTTATCTTGATCCGTTCAGTATTGTAATACTTGATATATTCATGAAGCTCTTCTTCTAGTTCATCCAAATCTCTAAATTGCTTTGTATAAAAACATTCTGTTTTTAATATGCCAAAAAAATTCTCGATTACTGCATTATCTAAACAATTTCCTTTTCGTGACATACTTTGAATAATTCCTTGTTTCTTAAGGCTATTTTGATAATGGCTCATTTGGTATTGCCATCCTTGATCTGAATGCAGTATCAGCTCACCTCTCTGAGTCAATTTTGAAAAGGCTTGGGTAAGCATCTGCTCAATCATGTTGTAATGAGGACGTCTAGCTATCTGATAGGAAACAATTTCTTGATTAAATAAGTCAAGAATAGGCGAAAGATAAAGCTTTTCACCTTTTACCTTAAATTCGGTGACATCAGTAACCCATTTTTCGTTAGGCTTGCTGGCATTAAAATTTCTTTCGAGATGATTATCAGCAATTCGACCTAATTGGCCTTTATAAGAGCGATATTTTTTAGGTCTTACAATAGATTTTAGTCCCTGAACCTGCATTAACCGCTGTACTTTTTTATGGTTAATAACAACTTCATTTCGCAGTACAGCAGTGATCCTTCGATAACCATATCGACCTTTATGTTGATGATAAATCTCCTTTATTTTATCTTTTAATAATTTGTCTTTTGAATTATGACTATTTTTTTGGTGATAATAAAACGTACTTTTTGATAAAGAAAGCGCACGTAATAAAACCAAAACCGGATAAATCATTTTTAATTGATTAACGACAGCAACACGTTGTTTTACCGTCGTTTTGTTTCCTGCAATTCTTGTAACTTTTTTAAGCAAGCATTCTCAGCACGCAAATACTCAAGTTCCTTTAAAAGTTCTTTAACCGATTTATCTTTGTCATCCTTAGGTAATTCTTTTTTCTTTTTAGTCAATGTAGGTCTTCCTTTTTTCTTGGGGACTAGTGCTTTAATACCATGAATATCCATAATATTTTTCCATTCCAATATAGTGGTAAAGGCTGGAATATTAAAAAGAGCAGCTGTTTCTCTGGCAGAAAGCGAATGTTTTGTCATGTGAGACAATATATGCATTTTTAGCTCAAGAGAATAGATTACTTTGGATTTTCGAGGCTTAATTCCCTCAATACCATGCAATTGATAAGCGGAGCACCAGCAACGAACCTGAGAATCATTAATAGAAAAATGCTTAGCCGTCGATAGACGACTATTGCCTTTGAGATAAAAATTAATCACATTTAGTTTAAAATCAAGAGAATATTTAGCCATAGAAAAACACCCCAAAGTTGGTGTCCAACTTTTGGGGTGCAGTTCAATTAACCACCGGTTTTTTTATCACTATTATTAAAAACAGTGATGATTACATTCTATCTACTGTTTCAATACCTAAAGTATCTAAACCTTGTTTTAAGGTTTTCGCGGTTAAACGAGCTAGTTTTAGACGGCTTTGGCGAGTGTTTTCATCTTCAGCTGATAAGATAGGGCAGTTTTCATAAAAGCCAGAGAAAGCTTGTGCCAAATCGTAAAGATAAGCACACATAACGTGAGGTGTTCCTTCACGAGAAACTTGCATAATCGTCTCATCAAATTGGACTAAACGCAATGCAAGCTGTCTTTCATGAGATTGTGTTAGTACGATAGGTTGCGTTAGTGCATTTTCATCAATGTCTGCACGTTTGAAAATTGAAGCAACACGAGTATAAGCATATTGCATATAAGGTGCTGTGTTACCCTCGAAACTTAACATCAGATCCCAATCAAAGATGTAATCTGTTGTACGATTTTTAGATAAATCCGCATATTTAACTGCGCCGATACCCACAACACGAGCAACGTTATTTAATTCGTCTTTATCCATATCTGGATTTTTTTCAGCGATTAATGCGCGAGCTCTTTCTTGGGCTTCATCGAGTAAGTCGGTTAAACGAATAGTGCCACCGGAACGAGTTTTAAACGGACGACCATCTTTACCTAACATCATACCGAACATATGGTGTTCAAGTGACATTGAATCAGGGATATAGCCTGCTTTACGAACAATCGTCCAAGCTTGCATTAAATGCTGGTGCTGACGAGAGTCGATGTAATAAAGTACGCGATCAGCATGTAATGTTTCATGACGGTATTTTGCACAAGCAATATCTGTCGTTGTATATAGATAGCCGCCATCTTTTTTCTGAACGATAACACCCATAGGTTCGCCTTCCTTATTTTTATATTCATCAAGGAAAACAACCGTTGCACCTTCACTTTCTACAGCAAGGCCTTTTGCTTTTAGGTCAGCAACAATACCAGGTAACATTGGGTTATAAAGACTTTCACCCATAATGTCATCTTCGGTTAACGTGACGTTAAGACGCTGATAAGTTGCTTGGTTTTGTTGCATTGTGATATCAACAAGTTTGCGCCACATTGTACGGCAGTATTCATCACCACTTTGCAATTTCACAACATAATTACGGGCACGTTCTGCGAATACTTCATCTTCATCATAGTGTTTTTTCGCTTCACGATAGAACTCTTCGAGATCAGATAATGCCATATCAGCGGCATTTTCATTCTGCTTTTTCTCTAAATACGCAATCAACATACCAAATTGCGTACCCCAATCACCAAGGTGATTAGCACGAACAACATTATGACCCAAGAAAGATAAAGTACGTGCACTTGCATCACCAATAATGGTCGAGCGTAAGTGACCAACGTGCATCTGTTTCGCAACATTTGGGGATGAATAGTCGATAACAATAGTTTGAGGTTCAACGGGGGTTACGTTTAGGTGTTCATCTACTAATGCGTCTTCAGCTTGCTTTGCAACCCATTGCGGAGATAAAAAGATATTGATAAAACCCGGGCCTGCGATTTCAACTTTATCTGCAATATCCGTAATATCAAGCTTTTCTAAGATCTTTTCTGCGAGTTGTCGGGGTGGGATCCCCATTTTTTTTGCAGCTCCCATGACACCATTTGCCTGATAGTCACCAAATTGTACTTTGGCTGACTGACGGACAAGAGGTTCGCTATCAGCGGGTGCGCCAGCAGCACACATTGCCACACTGATTTTTTCTGAAAGAAAAGCCTGAATATTCACCGGGTTACCTTAAATTATTGAGAAAATAAAACCTGACGACAAGAGTCTGACAGGTTTCTTATAAAGAATTAGGATTAACCTTGAATTTATAACATATTCCGGCTAGAACATGCTACCATCTCGACCTTATCTTTAAGGTTTTTTCTCTGTTTTTTCATTAAGGTTATTCAAAATGGCGTTATTTTCTTCAATTTCTCAATTAAATGATTTAACTCGTGAGCTTTCTTTGTTTGAAGAAAATATGACACTATTGGCCGATAGTTTAGGTATGGATTTAGCTATTTATCCCACTGATCATGTGTCGTTACGTTGTCACGAATTGGCATTGGCAGAGCAGTGGCGAATAGGATTAAGTCAGTGTGGAAAGTGTATTTCTGATAATGTGATTAATGGGCGCCCAATATATCTATTTCAATTAGAGACGCCATTAACGATTTTAAATCAATCAGTTTCAATTGTTGAACTGCCTTTTCCCACAAATAAAAAATATGAATATCAAGGTTGGGAGCATATTGAGCAAGTGATCTCCGTCGAACCAAGCGAGTTAGTAAGTAGAGTCATGTCTTTTTTACCCCAAATGTTACCGGAGAATGTGAGCTTAAAAATCAGTGAACCTAAAGGTGAGAAAGAGCGTTTACCTAATCCAACGGTGGCTATTTCTAATGGAAAAGTCACTGTGAAGTATCATCCTTATTCGTTACTTGAAATCGTAGAAAGTGAGTGTTGAACGACACTTTCAGAAAATAGTTTGCTTGTGTCAGCACAAAATTCTGATAGTGGAATTGAATGAATCACGATATTCGACAACTATTGTTAGTAATCGCTGAGAAATGATATTTATTTTCTGATTACTTTCTTTATTAAGGATGGAGAGGGATGATATGGCTACATTGGAGATTTGTTGTTTTGGCGCTGAATGTGCGTTGGTAGCAGAACGAGCTGGTGCAGACAGAATAGAGCTGTGCACGAGTCCGGCAGAAGGAGGTATTACGCCAAGCTTTGGAATGCTAAGACAAGTCAGAGATCTGGTTCGTATTCCCGTTCATCCTATTATTCGCCCTCGAGGGGGAGATTTTTGTTACACACAGGCTGATTTTTCAGCAATGAAAAATGATATTAGTCTGATCCGTGATATGGGATTTTCAGGGGCAGTTGTTGGTCTTTTAAATGAAGAAGGGCATATTGATTTGCCTAAAATGGAAATTTTAATGGAACTTGCAGGTCCATTGGCCATTACTTTTCATCGGGCTTTTGATATGTGTATTAATCCATTATTAGCGTTAGAACAACTGACTCAGCTGGGGGTTTCTCGTATTTTAACGTCAGGACAGCAACCGAATGCAGAACTCGGTCTGCCATTATTACGAACGTTAAATGAAAAAACACAAGGCCCTATAATTATGGCGGGTGCTGGTGTAAGGCTTAGCAATATCCAAAAATTCCTAGATACAGGATTAAAGGAAATACATAGCTCAGCAGGAAAAGTGGCACCTTCAACCATGATTTATCGTAAAGCCGGTGTCACAATGAGCTCAGACAGTGAAGTTGATGAGTTTACCCATTATTGTGTGGATGAAGATACCGTTGAAGCGATGAAAGATATTATGAGTATTTATGCGCCATTAGCCTCTTAGTTTTAATTAACTTTAGTGGCCGATTTTAAAACTGCGCCTTTTATTGCGCAGTTTTTTTATGCAGTTTCATCTAATACTAAAGTATGTGTTATACCACAATGTTCAACAAAGGTTTCATCATGGGAAACCAGTAATAATGTGCCTTGATATTCAACGAGTAGATTTTCCAATAGTTGTTTAGATTCGATATCAAGGTGATTATCTGGCTCATCAAATAATAATACTGCAGGTGGCTTGGGGCTATGTGTTAAAGCCAATAATGTTGCTTTTAATTGTTCGCCACCACTTAGTTTTTCTAGAGGGAGTAATGATTTATCACCTCTGATCCTTAACATACCCAGCCGTGTTCTCCATTGCTCGATAGAAATAGCGGGTTGATATTGGTGTAGTGCTTGTGCAACGGGTAATGTTTTATCAAGTAAAGCAATATGTTGATCAAGATAACAAAAATCTTTGTTGAGACGAAATTCACCAGCAAGTGGTGCGCACTGCTCGATCAAACATTTTAATAACGTTGATTTGCCACATCCATTTTTACCTTTAATATGCCAATGTTCGTTTCCATAAGCTGAAAATGAAATAGGGTGTTGATAACCATACGGAAGCTGAAGATTATCCACAAATATATTTAAGCGATGTCCATCGCTTTGATAATTCAAGACTATTTTCTGCTGATGAACATGCATTTTTTCTTCATCGACACCTTGTTTTTTAGATTGCATATCTTCTATTACACGCAGATGCCGTTTTGCTACGGCTGATTGGCGTTGTTCTGCTCGATTTTTTTGCATATCTAATAAAAGTAAGCACTGAGAGCCACTTTTCCTAATTGACTCGCCTTGTCGTTTTCGTTGCGTTGTTTTTTGCAAGGTGGCTTGTTGTTGGCGTTTTTCATTTTTAATTTGGCTATTTAGTCGATCACTTGCTGCTTCCAACGATGCTATTTCTGCACGTTTTTGTGTCTCATATAAAGTATAATTTCCACCATATTCAAATAAACCTTTCTCACTTAATTCAAGAATGGTATCAGCATATGAAAGCAAGTTTCGATTGTGACTAACAATAAGAGAGCCAGCTTTGTGCTGAGCCAACTGTTTTACTAGCCATTGTTGACCTTGATAATCAAGGTGATTATCTGGCTCATCCAAAAGAAGAAAACTCTCTGTTTGTAAAAATACACGGCAAAGTGCTAAACGTGTTTGTTCTCCGCCACTTAAATGCGCAATAGGGGTATCTAATGCGACAGGAAGTTGTGCTGAATCTAATAAATTCTCCCACGTAACAGGAAGTTGCCATTTGCCATCAAGCAACTCAATATCTTCTAATGTAGCAATGCCTGCATCAACGCGTTGGAATGCTTGATAAATTTCATGAATATCTAACGCTTGAGCAAGTGTATTACCTTGTAATCGTGTTAATTGATCAACGTGAACAAAAGGCATATTCCAATTAACTTGCCCTGCTGAAGGCGTTATTTTTTGTGCTAATAATCTTAGTAGTATGGATTTCCCTTTACCGTTATGGCCGATTAATGCATTTTGCTGACAAGCCAATGAGCGAGTTAATGGCGGAAAAAGACGTGCTTGATTAAACTCGATAGTAAGTTGTGAGAAGTGACAGGCTATTGTCATAGTAATACCTCCTAAGCGAAATAGGTGGCAGACAGCCGAGATCTTTTTCTAGATGCGACGAAATAAATTATTGTCTGCCAGTAACAGAAAATGAATACCCAAAAAGGTATATGAAAAATTTTCTGGCAGAATTTAGTTCATCGTAGGGAAGTGCCTTCTTAAAAAGAGAAATAATTGAAGAGATTACGCATGCATTTAAGCATGAATAAAGATGAACAACAAGCTCAGAATAAGGTTATCTATGTGTGGCTCTTATTTTACGAGCTTTTATTCTGAATATTATGCGTTTATATATCGATGACATATTAATATAGGTAATGCAAGCTAAAGGAATACCGTAGAATAATGTGCCGTAAGCCATACCAACATGTGGAATATTAAAATAATCGCTATGCTGTGGAATTAAATAAAGATAGTTAATTTCATTTAAATATTGGGGCGTTAACCCACCATAAGGGACTAAGAACTTAAAAATCATGACAGAAAAAAGGCATAGCATAAAATTTAAAACTAATAGTGCAGAATAGAATAAATTCTTTCCCATTTCTTCTTTAGTTTTTACTTGATAACCACTGATAATTCGATTAGCAACAATTACAGCATAAAGCCAAATAATCAGGTTTTCATCACCCATAATCATACTATTTATGATAAGAGCAAATATTCCATAAAAGGGAATAAGAGCAAAAACAAGTTTAGTACGAGCAAATGCAGCCATAAAAACACCAGAATGCACGAGAATAAACTCAAATAAAAATAGAACGGTTAGATTATAAATTGTTTGAACTGAGAAATGTTCAGGAAACCACCAAACGGTAATAATAAACACGATATATAAAAGTTGTGTGGCATAGTCAAATAATGAAAAAAAGAGTTGAACACCTCGTTGTAATGGCGTTAATGGAAGGCGTTTTGCTGATGTGGTTTCGACAAAGGACGAAAAGATAGGATCATTATATTTCTGACGCTTATTCTTTTGTAAAAGAGCGTGTTGTTTTTTTTGTGTTATTTCTTTTTGAGTAGCAACTTTGCTCTTTGGTGTCTTTGCCATAGATTTCTTTAATCGTTCATCTGCAAAATAAGAGGGCGTATAAGGTGTCTTTAATAAAAAAACAAGATGAATATTATGAAAGAAAGGGATATTGAATAACTTGATATCCCTTTAGATCTCAATAAAAAATTAAGGCTTAGTGGCAATTAATATCGCACGTTTAGGGGCGGGATAACCTTCAACTGTTTTTGTTTTATCATCAGCATCTAAGAATGCCTCTAATGAATCGGTGACCATCCAATCTGTTTTACGTTGTTCATCCAGAGAAGTTGTGTTTTCATCGACAATACGCACATCTTTAAAGCCACATTTCTCTAGCCAAACTTTTAGCATTTTTGCAGATGGAATAAAATACACATTACGCATTTGCGCATAACGTTCACCAGGGATCAGGCATTGGAATTCATCACCATCCACAACGAGGCTTTCTAATATTAACTCACCGCCCGAAACTAATTGATTTTTTAATTGCCATAAATGATCAAGTGGTGAACGACGATGATAAAGTACACCCATTGAAAATACGGTATCAAAGGCTTTTAATTCCGGCATTTGTTCAATACCAACAGGAATTAAATGTGCACGTTGATCATTCCCTAATAATTTTCTGACGGCTTCAAATTGGCATAAAAAAAGTTGAGTAGGATCGATTCCCACAACAAACTGAGCACCTTCACCTAGCATTCGCCACATGTGATAGCCACTGCCACAACCGACATCTAATACTAAACGGCCTTCAAGAGGAGAAAGGTGAGGTAAAACACGATCCCATTTCCAATCTGAACGCCACTCTGTATCAATATCGACCCCATAAAGAGAGAATGGGCCTTTTCGCCATGGCATTAAGGATTTCAGAATATTATTTAAACCCAGTTGTTCGCCAGCACTTAATGAAGGTGTTTTATTGGCAATCACTCCATTTTTTAAATCAAGTTCTGTAGGGGTTATTTCGGGCAAACCATCGAGCATTCTTTCCCATGAAGAAAAGTGACCGTGTAACGCATTTGAGCGCCATTCTGATAATTGAGCAGGTAAAGTATCTAACCAATGAAATAAGCGCTCATCTTGCGCAATAAGTTGATAGAACGAGCCAAAATTAATCATTAGTTATTGCCTTTAATCGCTAAAAGAGAGCCGAAATTAAAACATTGGAACCAAACTTCTGCATGAGGGAAGCCAGCATTATGCAAGCGAGTTTTATGGGTTTCAACAGAGTCTGTCAGCATAACATTTTCTAACATGCTACGTTTTTGGCTAATTTCTAATTCGCTGTAACCGTTAGCACGTTTGAAATCATGGTGCATATTAAACAACAATTCACCAATTTCTTTATCTTCAAAACTGAATTTTTCAGAAAGTACTAACACACCACCAGGGTTAAGGCCTTGGTAAATGCGGTTTAATAATATTTGGCGATCACTTGGTGCTAAGAATTGTAAGGTAAAGTTAAGCACGACCATTGAAGCATTATTGATCTCAATGTCAAGAATATCCCCCTCAATAATATCGACGGGGGTATCTGCTTTATAGGCATCAATATGGCGTTGACAACGTTCTATCATAGCCGGTGAATTATCAACACCAATAATTTTGCAGCCTGTTACATCAATATTACGACGCATAGAAAGGGTTGCTGCACCTAAAGAACAGCCTAAATCATAGACTTGGCTATTGGGCGTAACAAAGCGGCCGGCAAGCATACCAATCATGGAGATGATATTTGAGTAACCGGGTACTGAGCGTTTTATCATATCCGGAAACACTTCGGCGACTTTTTCATCAAAGCGCCAGTCACCAAGGTTAGCAATGGGTGTTGCAAATAAGCTGTCTTGTTGTGATGATTTTGAATTCGACATAACTGAAATAGATTTAAGGAATAAAAGAAGCACGCATTCTACCAGAAGCGACGGTGCTCACAAAGTTGCATTATTTAGAAAGAAATTGGGAAAAATAAATAAACCTTTTTGATACCTTGCCGTTATTAGACACAACAGCAAGGATGTCAGTTTTGATCATGGATGATCATGTTATTTCCACGAGGACTTAGTAATAAAAGGAAAAGATTTGTATCCAAGGAAGGAAATAAATATTAGCAATGATCATCAATATCATTGATAAGTAAGTGGCTGCCATTCCTGAACGACGCCAGCTAAGTTCACGATGTTTTAATCCATAAGAGTGTAAAAAGCGACCTACGATTAAAATTGAGCCACAGATGTGTACCATCCAAACAAAAGCACCATTCATTTCCATCACCAGCAATAAGATCATGGAAATGGGGATATATTCTACTGCATTGCCGTGAACACGGATGGCTGTTTGTAATTCATAAAAGCCACCATCGCCATAAGCAACCCGATATTGTGTTCTGAGTTTTACGACATTGAGGGACAATTTAATCAATAACAGTGCGCCCAGTATGATATAAAGCGAGCTAACCATCTTTTCTCCATTGCCAAAGCCAAAAAACGGCGAATTAATGATAAACCTCAAAGCGACTTCTGTCGCTATAAATAATTATTATTAATTAATTGTTTGGGGATTAGCAAATCCTTGAAAAGATGTATCATATAAACTAGGTCTATACTCTTATCTCCGGAAAGAATTTTCGTTATAATGTCTGCCTTTTTTTTGACACTACTCGAAAAAGACTATTGCCAAAATTTCCGCAGCAGAAAGCACAACAAGCTGAGTAAAAGGATATTGTATGCGTACTAATTATTGTGGGCAGTTGAATAGCGCCCATGTGGGCCAAAAAGTGACTCTTTGTGGTTGGGTTAACCGTCGCCGTGATTTAGGTGGGCTTATCTTTATTGATATGCGAGATCGCGAAGGTATTGTTCAAGTCTTCTTTGACCCAGAGCAGAAAGAGGCATTTTCTCAGGCTTCAGAACTGCGTAATGAATTTTGTATTCAAGTCACAGGAACAGTACGCGCTCGCCCTGATAGCCAAGTTAATAAAAATATGGCAACAGGTGAAATTGAGTTAGCGGCAGAATCTCTGTCTATTTTTAACCGTTCAGAGCCATTACCGTTAGATAGCAATCAAACAAATACTGAAGAGCGTCGTTTAACTTATCGTTATTTAGACCTGCGTCGCCCAGAAATGTCAGATCGCTTAAAAACCCGAGCTAAAATCACAAGCTTTGTTCGCCGTTTTATGGATGGTGAAGGTTTCCTTGATGTTGAAACCCCTATGCTGACAAAAGCGACACCAGAAGGTGCGCGTGACTATTTAGTACCAAGTCGTGTACACAAAGGTAAATTCTACGCATTACCACAATCACCACAGCTTTTTAAACAGCTGTTAATGATGTCTGGCTTTGATCGTTACTATCAAATCGTAAAATGCTTCCGCGATGAAGACTTACGTGCCGACCGTCAGCCTGAATTTACACAAATCGATGTTGAAACCTCTTTCATGAGTGCAGATCAAGTGCGCGAAGTGATGGAGCGTATGATCCACGCATTATGGTTGGATATTCTTAATGTCGATTTAGGTGCGTTCCCTGTCATGACCTTTGCTGAAGCAATGCGCCGTTATGGTTCAGACAAACCTGATTTACGTAACCCAATGGAACTCAAAGATATTGCTGATTTAGTCAAAGATGTTGAGTTCAGTGTGTTTGCACAAGCAGCCAACGATGAAAAATGCCGTGTTATTGCATTGCGTGTACCAGGTGGTGCATCATTAACCCGTAAAAATATCGATGAATATACCCAATTTGTTAGCATTTACGGCGCTAAAGGCCTTGCGTGGATGAAAGTCAACGAAAGTGCTAAAGGCATTGAAGGGGTACAAAGCCCAATTGCCAAATTCCTGACTAATGATGTTGTTAACGCTATTTTAGAAACAACGGGTGCAACGGATGGCGATTTAATCTTCTTTGGTGCGGGACGTAAAGGCACTATGAGTGATGCAATGGGGGCTCTGCGTTTGAAAGTGGGTCGTGATCTTGAACTGACTGACTTAAATGCATGGAAACCATTATGGGTTATCGATTTCCCAATGTTTGAAGAAGATGAAGAAACCGGTAGTTTAAGTGCAATGCACCATCCATTTACTTCACCAAAAGACTTATCACCAGCTGAATTGACTGCACACCCAGTCGGTGCTGTGGCAAATGCGTATGATATGGTTATTAATGGTTATGAGGTAGGTGGCGGTTCAGTACGTATTCACCGTAATGAAATGCAACAAGCGGTATTTGGTATTTTAGGTATTACACCGAATGAGCAACAAGAGAAATTTGGTTTCTTATTAGAGGCTCTTAAATTTGGTACGCCACCACATGCAGGTTTAGCCTTTGGTTTAGACCGCTTAGTGATGTTGTTAACGGGTACTGATAACATTCGTGATGTTATTGCATTCCCTAAAACAACAGCTGCCGCGTGTTTAATGACTAATGCACCAAGCTTTGCTAATGAAGATGCTTTAAAAGAGTTAGCGATTGCAGTAACTCAAAAAGAAGTTAGCGAAGATAAAGAGTAAATGATGAAATATAAGCGCCCGATATCCGTTTTAGTTGTTATTTATGCAAAAGAAAGTAAACGGGTGCTTATGCTAAAGCGTCGAGATGATCCTGATTTCTGGCAATCTGTGACTGGCAGTTTAGAAGAGGGCGAAACCCCTTTTCAAACGGCGTTGCGTGAAGTGCAAGAAGAGGTTGGAATTGATATCATAAAAGAAAATCTTGAGTTGGTGGATTGCCATCGCTCAATTATTTTTGAAATTTTTGCACATTTTCGGCATCGTTATGCACCCGATGTTACTCATTGTCAGGAGCATTGGTTTACGTTAGCACTGCCCGCAGAGCGAGATATTGTGCTAACTGAGCATTTTCAATACCAATGGCTAGACGCGCCACTGGCGGCAAAACTAACAAAATCCGCCAGTAATCAGCAAGCGATTGAAGAATTTGTTATTTAATGATTAGACCACGTTTGGAGATATTTCATGGCAGGTCATAGTAAATGGGCCAATACAAAACACCGTAAAGCAGCGCAAGATGCGAAACGCGGTAAAATTTTCACTAAAATCATCCGTGAATTAGTTACAGCAGCACGTTTAGGTGGTGGTGATCCTGCAACTAACCCGCGTTTACGTGCGGCAGTTGATAAAGCATTATCAAACAACATGACTCGTGACACCTTAAACCGTGCGATTGCACGCGGTGTGGGTAATGATGAAAATGATAATATGGAAACTATCATCTATGAAGGCTATGGCCCTGCGGGTACTGCTGTGATGGTTGAATGCTTAAGTGATAATCGTAACCGTACTGTTTCCGATGTTCGCCATGCATTTACCAAAACAGGTGGTAACTTAGGAACGGATGGTTCAGTTTCTTATCTTTTCACCAAAAAAGGTGTTATTTCTTACGCACCGGGTGTTGATGAAGATGCTGTTATGGAAGCGGCGTTAGAAGCAGGTGCGGATGACGTTGAAACTTATGATGATGGCGCTATTGATGTATACACCACACCAGAATCTTTTGGTGAAGTAAAAGATGCGATGGATGCAGCAGGTTTTGTTGCTGAGTCAGCCGAAGTTTCAATGATCCCATCGACTAAAGCAGAATTAGATATTGAAACTGCACCAAAATTAATGCGTCTTATTGATATGTTAGAAGACAGTGATGATGTACAAGAAGTGTATCACAACGGTGATATCTCAGATGAAGTTGCAAAACAACTGGAAGATATCCTGTAATCGTTCTAACGATTATCGAAAATAACGGTGTTTAACGCTGTTATTAAAAGTGCGAAGAGAAGAGCAGAGCAGACTTTTTTGCTCTTTTCTCTCGCCATCGACCATATCGGCAACAGGAATTGATATGGCTATCATTCTAGGTATAGACCCCGGTTCACGTGTTACAGGCTATGGCGTAATTCGACAGCAAGGGCGACAACTTATCTATTTGGGAAGTGGTTGTATTCGCACACAAGTTCCCGACCTTCCTAATCGACTTAAACGTATTTATGCTGGTGTCAGCGAAATCATTACTCAATTTTCGCCAGATGTGTTTGCGGTTGAACAAGTATTTATGGCTAAAAATGCCGATTCTGCACTTAAACTTGGGCAAGCGCGTGGTGTAGCAATACTTGCTGCCGTTAATAACGATCTTCCTGTTTTTGAATATGCCGCTCGTCAAGTCAAACAGACCGTTGTGGGTACGGGTGCAGCCGAAAAAAGCCAAGTACAGCATATGGTGCGTTCAATATTAAAATTATCTGCCGCACCACAATCAGATGCTGCCGATGCGTTGGCGATTGCAATTACACATTGTCACTTTAACCAAAATTTATTACGTGTGGGTGATCCGCGTCTGGTTTTAACGCGAGGTCGGTTAAGATAAGTTGTTATCTTGGTAAATGTCTTTGGTTTTTCACAAGCTGGATATACGTCCAGCTTTTTTTATGTTATAAACTTGACGTAATTATTTTTGCGGAGGCGTTAGGGTGATAGGTCGTATCAGAGGAATTATTCTTGAAAAACAGCCACCAGTGGTGCTAATCGAGGCAGGTAATGGTGTGGGTTATGAAATCAATATGCCAATGACCTGTTTTTATGAACTGCCTGATATTGGCCAAGAAGCCATTATCTATACGCAATTTATCGTACGTGAAGATGCTCAATTACTTTATGGCTTTAACCAAAAACAAGAGCGTGCACTCTTTCGTGAATTAATTAAAGTCAATGGCGTCGGCCCAAAACTGGCACTCGCTATTTTATCGGGTATGTCGGCTCGTCAATTTGTGACCGCGATTGAAAATGAATCTATCTCTTCATTAGTAAAATTACCGGGTGTCGGTAAGAAAACAGCCGAGCGTTTAGTGGTTGAAATGAAAGATCGTTTTAAAGGCCTTAATGGTGATTTATTCGAAAATAGTGATATCGAGTTACCAGAAAGCACTCCATCTAAAGCACCAAAAGCGGCTGATATTGAAGCCGAAGCCTCTGCTGCATTAATCGCGTTAGGCTATAAACCACAAGAAGCTGCAAAAATGATCAGCAAAGTGGCAAAACTGGGTACAGATAGTGAGACGCTTATCAGAGAAGCGTTACGCGCGGCTATTTAGGAGTAACACATTGTGATTGAAGCAGATCGCCTGATTTCAGCAGAAATTCAACAACCTGAAGAAGAAATTATTGATAGGGCTATTCGCCCTAAATTTCTTGCCGAATATGTTGGGCAACCGCAAGTTCGAGAACAAATGGAGATTTTTATTCAGGCGGCTAAATTGCGTCATGATGCACTCGATCATTTGCTAATCTTCGGACCTCCCGGATTAGGTAAAACCACATTGGCGAATATTATTGCTAATGAAATGGGGGTTAATTTACGTACGACATCAGGCCCTGTACTTGAAAAAGCGGGTGATCTCGCGGCTATGCTAACTAACCTTGAGCCTCACGACGTATTATTTATTGATGAAATTCATCGTCTTTCACCTGTTGTCGAAGAAATTCTTTACCCAGCAATGGAAGATTATCAACTTGATATCATGATTGGTGAGGGGCCTGCGGCTCGTTCAATTAAAATTGACTTACCTCCATTTACCTTAGTAGGCGCAACTACAAGAGCGGGCTCTTTAACATCGCCATTGCGTGACCGTTTTGGTATTGTTCAACGTCTCGAGTTTTATCATGTTGACGATCTTCAACACATTGTTTCTCGTAGTGCTAGTTTTATGGGACTAGAGATGACAGATGAGGGGGCTCGTCAAATTGCTATGCGTTCACGAGGCACTCCGCGCATTACTAACCGATTGTTACGCCGTGTGAGAGACTTTGCCCAAGTAAAAGGCAATGGTGCTATTGATGAAGAGATTGCTTCTAAAGCGCTTGATATGTTGAATGTGGATGCGGCAGGTTTTGATTATTTAGATCGTAAACTCCTTTTCGCCATTATTGATAAATTTATGGGTGGCCCAGTAGGATTAGATAACCTTGCGGCTGCTATTGGTGAAGAGCGTGAAACCATAGAAGACGTATTAGAGCCTTATTTAATTCAGCAAGGTTTTATTCAGCGCACACCACGAGGCCGAGTTGCTACTAATCACGCCTATCGCCATTTTAATCGTATTGTAGAAGAGCCTTAATATTTATATCTGTATGAGGTTGAAGGTGATTTAAATGATAGAACTGACTCGAGGCAATCTTTTAATGGAACCCTTAACGGATGTTAGTGTGCTAATTTATGCTCCTATAGATGAAACAGAATTAAGTAAAAAATAGAAATATTAGTTTTCAGATAATTAATGAAAAAAGATAAAAATAAACCCCAATAACATAGCGTTGTTGGGGTTTATTTATCTAACAGGCTGGAAATATTACTGTTTAGTTGGTGCAAATAAACTTAAGATAAATAGACAACTCGCCGCTAAAACCACAGAAGGGCCTGCTGGAGTGTCATAGAAAGCAGAGAAGGTTAAACCGCCAGTAATTGCCAGCATACCAACAGCGATTGCAATCAGAGCCATTTGTTCTGGTGAGCGCGCAAAACGACGTGCCGTTGCGGCAGGAATAATGAGCAGTGAGGTGATAATTAATGCTCCAACAAATTTCATGGCTAAACCAATGGTTAGTGCAGTGATCATCATTAGTTTTAAGCGTTCTCGCTGAATATTTACACCATCAACAAATGCCATATCTTGATTAATTGTCATGGAAAGCAATGGACGCCATGAACGGATAATCACACATAAAACAATTACAACGCCAATAAAAATACTAATGACATCTTGATAGTTAACTGAGAGCAAATCACCAAATAGGTATGCCATTAAATCAACGCGCACATTGGACATTAAACTCACAACCACAAGCCCTAAAGAAAGCGCACTGTGTGCCATGATCCCTAAAAGAGTATCAACAGAAAGTTGAGGTTTTAATTCTAACCACACTAATAAAATAGCAAGAAGAAGTGTGACGGCAATAACAGCATAAAAAGGCTCGATATTAAACAGCAAACCAAAAGCAACACCAAGTAGTGAGGCGTGTGCTAGTGTATCACCAAAATAAGACATACGGCGCCAAACGACAAAAGAGCCCAAAGGGCCTGCCGCCATTGCTAAGAGCATACCGGCAATCCAACCCGGTAACAGCAACTCAATCATGACGACACTCCTTACTATGCTGATGATGATGACGATAAATACCAAGTTGCTCAGCACCACGACTTCCAAACATGGCAATAAATTCAGGGTGTGAAGAAACAACGTCAGGTGTGCCCGAACAGCAAATATGACCATTTAAACAGAGCACTTCGTCTGTTTTTGCCATCACAAGATGAAGATCATGAGAAACCATCAAGATGGCACAACCTAATTCATGACGGAGCTGATTAATTAAATCATAAAGTGCTAATTGACCATTAACATCAACACCTTGGGTGGGTTCATCTAAAACTAAAAGTTGAGGTTGATTAAGTAATGCTCTTGCTAACAATACACGTTGAGACTCACCACCAGAAAGTTTCTGCATAGGTTGATCAATTAATTTAGCCGCATTAACTCGTTCTAAAGCGGGGAGAATATCTTTATTATGGACACCCGGTTTTAGTGTCATAAAACGTTTAACGGTGAGTGGCATGGTTGGCTCAAGATAAAGTTTTTGTGGCACATAACCTACTCGTAGCGCGTTTTGACGCTCAACTTTTCCTGAGGTTGGATTTAATAAACCAAGAACTAAACGGATAACTGTAGATTTACCGGCACCATTAGGGCCAAGTAAAGTAAGAATACGGCCTGCTTTTAGATTAAAAGAGATATCTTTTAAAATTTCTCTTTCACCAAAAGAAACACAAACCGATTTTAAACAAATCAAGTCAGACATAAAATTAGCACTTGCAGAATCATTGAAACGTTATAATATAACATTCCCAATGATGATTCACGAGAATTCTTCCTATGTTACATAAAAACAACAAATTTGCGCATCGTTTTTTATTGAAATCATTTTTAACGACAGCGATGATAAGCTCATTCAGTGCTTCAGTGCAGGCTGATGTCGTCGTTTCCATTAGGCCATTAGGATTTATTGCGGCAGCTATCGCTGATGGGGTAACACCAACAGAAGTTTTATTGCCAGATGGGGCATCTCCACACGATTATGCATTAAAACCTTCTGATTTGAAAAAAATCACCTCCGCAGACCTGATGGTATGGGTGGGGCCTGATATGGAAGTGTTTTTAGATAAGCCATTAAATAGGCTTACTGACAATCATAAGTTGGCTTTAACGGAAACTAAAGAAATAAAGTCGCTTTTATTGAAAGATGAAGGTGACAATGTGCATAAACATGAGGAAAATCACGAACATCATTCTCACGGTGATTATAATATGCACATCTGGTTATCACCAGAAATTGCGTTGTCGTCTGCAAAACAGATCCACGAAAGGTTAATTACACTCTATCCAGATAAAAAAGAACTTCTGGACGTAAACCTAGGTAAATTCAGCGAACAACTCAAGCAAACTGATAAGAATCTTGTTAATATTCTGTCGCCTGTGAGAAATAAGGGTTATTTTGTCTTTCATGATGCTTATGGCTACTTCGAAAAACATTATAATTTAAAGCCGTTAGGTCATTTTACTATCAACCCTGAAATACAGCCGGGTGCACAGAAATTACATCAAATACGAACACAGTTGGTTGAGCAAAAAGCAACCTGCATTTTTGCTGAGCCACAATTTAGGCCGACGGTAATAGAAACAGTGGCGAAAGGCACTGGGGTTAAAATGGGTGTATTAGATCCCCTAGGAAGTGGGATTGCTCTGACTCAAGAGAGCTATATAAAATTCCTTACCCAACTAGCTAACCAATATGCGAGCTGCCTGAATGAAACACAATAAGGAATTAATAACGTGCAGCAGAAGAAATCCATTGCACAGGTATATTTAAGTTTACCACTCCCACATAAAATCATGCTTGGTTCATTAACTGCAGCAACACTGGCCGTCGCAATTTGGCGACCAGTGGTTCTTCAAAATGAGCAAAACCGAGAAGTTCCTGTCAGTATTCAAATGCCTTCCGCAGTACAAAGTGAAAATACAGATGACATTATCACTGACAGTAGTGATCAACTTACTGATGAAGGGTTGGTTGGTGCGGAAGATGGTACAGATACAAGCACTGCAGTTGCACAAGTCCCTCATACTTATATTGTCTCTAGTGGTGATTCACTAAGTTCAATATTGACTCAGTTTGGTATTGATTCTTCTGATATCGCAGCTATTTCTAATCAAAATAAAGATCTCAGAAATCTCAAGATTGGACAATCAATTAGCTGGGAACTTGATGATAATGGGTTGCTTCAAGAATTAAACTGGGGTGTTTCTCGTCGTGAAACTCGCGTTTATACCCGAACAGAAACGGGTTTTAAAGAAACCAAAGAGTTCCAAAAAGGGGAATGGAAAAACAGCGTTACCAGCGGTGTTATTCGTGGTAGTTTCTCTGTTAGCGCAACAAATGCAGGTTTAACTAATTCAGAAGCTCGTGCAGTGACTAAAGCATTGCAATGGCAAGTAGACTTTAAAAAACTACAAAGTGGCGATCAATTTGCTGCACTTTTTTCTCGTGAAGTGCTTGATGGTCGTACAGAGCAAAGTGAACTTATTGGTGTGCGTTTACGTAGTGCCGGTAAAGATTATTATGCATTCCTTGCTGAAGATGGTCGTTTTTACGATAGCCAAGCTGGTGGATTAGAGCGTGGATTTATGCGCTTCCCAACAGTGAAGCAGTTTAGAGTTTCCTCTCAATTTAATCCTCGTCGTATTAATCCTGTTACGGGACGTTTAGCTGCTCATAAAGGTGTCGATTTTGCTATGCCAGTAGGAACCCCCGTATTAGCAACAGGGGATGGTGAAGTTATTGTTGCGAAATACAGTGGTGCTGCGGGTAACTTTATCGCTATTCGTCATGGCAGCCAATACACGACACGTTATATGCATTTACGTCAATTATTAGTAAAACCTGGGCAACGTGTTAAACGTGGCGATAGAATTGCCTTATCAGGGAATACCGGTCGTTCTACTGGGCCTCATTTGCACTATGAGCTGTGGATCAACCAACAAGCAGTCAATCCACTAACGGCAACGTTGCCTCGAGCTGATGGTTTAACGGGTAAAGATAAACAAGAATATCTTGCTAAAGTAAAAGAGATTAAACCTCAATTAGTGCTAGCTGATTGACAATAAACATGATTTTAAAGACATAAAAGCGGATGATTGATATCATCCGTTTTTGTTTTAATGTTTTTTACGCCTATTTAGGGTATCAATTCAGAGAGTTATCTGATGAATAAAGAAAAAGATACAGATAGCAAAGCGGGTTATGTACCCACTTTTCACTGTGCTTATTTGCATCCTCGTCATTGGGGAACATGGTTAGGTGCAGGTGTATTAAGTGTTTTAGCTTATATGCCAGTAAAGTGGCGTGATCCATTTCTTGCTGCTATTGGTCGTTTTGTTGGACGTAAAGCGAAAAGCGCAAGACGTCGTGCAGATATCAACTTGAGATACTGTTTTCCAACATGGAATAAAACGCAGCGTGAAAATGTACTCGACAGCATGTTTGAAACTGCACCTCAATCCTTTGTGATGTTGGCAGAGCTTTGTTTAAGAGGGCCTGAGCACATATTAAAACGAACAAGCTGGCAGGGCTTAGAGATCATCGAACGTTTTAAAGAGCAAGGCCGTAATGTTATTTTTATGGTGCCTCATGGCTGGGCAGTAGATATTCCTGCCATGTTATTAGCCGCTAAAGGCCAGCAAATGGCGGCGATGTTTCACCACCAAAAAGATCCCGTGGCTGATTATTTATGGAATAAAGCCCGTCATCATTTTGACGGTCGATTACATTCTCGCGAAGCAGGTATTAAGCCTTTTATTTCTTCTGTGCGACAAGGTTACTGGGGCTATTATTTGCCAGATCAAGATCATGGCGCAGAGCATAGTCAATTTGTGGATTTTTTCGGCACCTATAAAGCGACATTACCTGCGATTGGGCGGTTAATGAAAGTATGCCGAGCAGCTATTGTACCGTTGTTTCCAGTGTATTGTCATAAAACACATCAGCTTCACATTATTATTCGTGAACCAATGGATGATATTGAAGATAAAGATGATACGTACATTGCACGCAGAATGAATGAAGAGTTAGAAGCACTCGTGACACCGACACCAGAGCAATATACGTGGATCTTAAAATTACTGAAGACACGTAAAGAGGGCGAAATAGAGCCTTACGCTCGTGAAAATATATTGGATTAGTCAGCTAATAAGTCAATATAAAAACGGGCACTTAATTAAGTGCCCGTTTTGCTATTAAGATTGACAACTCGGTATTATTCAACAGTCAAAATACGGCATGTATTAGTGCTGCCGATTGTACCCATTTGGTCACCTTGAGTGACTAACACTAAATCACCTGAGACTAAGAAACCCTTATCACGTAAACGACCTATTGCTTCATTAGCCGCAGCAATACCATCAGTATGCGTACTACAATAAACAGGGGTCACGCCACGATAAAGTGCCGTTTGGTTTAATGTTTTCTCATGGCGAGACATTGAGAAAATAGGTAAACCAGTACTGATACGAGACATCATGCGTGCAGTACGACCTGATTCTGTCATCGCAATAATAGCATTAACGCCTTTCATATGGTTAGCAGCATACATGGTAGACATCGCAATGGCTTCTTCCACGGTATCAAACACCATATCTAAGCGATGCTTAGAAACATTAGCCGCTGGCATTTTTTCAGCACCTAAGCAGACCTGTGCCATTGAAGCGACTGTTTCTGCTGGATATTGTCCTGCTGCAGTTTCTGCCGAAAGCATAACGGCATCAGTACCATCTAATACGGCGTTAGCAACATCCATTACTTCGGCACGGGTTGGCATTGGATTTGTTATCATTGACTCCATCATTTGAGTGGCAGTGATAACGACCCGATTAAGCTGACGAGCACGACGAATTAATTTTTTCTGTACGCCAACTAACTCAGGATCACCTATTTCAACGCCTAAATCGCCACGCGCAACCATAACTACATCCGAAGCAAGGATGATTTCATCAATGATTTCATCATTAGCAACTGCTTCAGCGCGCTCTACTTTTGAAACTATTTGGCATTCACAGCCTGCATCACGAGCTAAACGGCGAGCAAGGTTAAGATCTTCGCCCGTTCTTGGGAATGAAACAGCAAGGTAATCAACACCGATTTTTGCAGCGGTGATAATATCTTGCTTATCTTTTTCTGTTAATGCATCAGCAGAGAGGCCTCCACCGAGCTTATTAATGCCTTTATTGTTAGATAATGGGCCTCCGACAGTCACTTCAGTAAAGACTTTTAAACCATCTACTTTGAGGACTTTTAACTGAACTCGACCATCATCGAGAAGTAAAATATCACCTGGAACTACATCGGCTGGTAAGCCTTTATAATCAATACCCACTTGATTTTGATTACCTTCGCCTTTTTCGAGCGCTGCATCAAGTAAAAATTTATCACCGACATTCAGGAAAACTTTTCCATCTTTAAAGGTAGATACACGGATTTTAGGGCCTTGTAAATCCCCAAGAATAGCAACATGGCGACCTAATCTTGCAGCAATTTCACGTGTACGATTTGCGCGAGCAAGATGATCTTCCGCAGAACCATGAGAGAAATTTAATCGAACAACATTCGCACCAGCAATAATAATTTTTTCTAGGTTATTATCACGATCTGTTGCTGGGCCTAAGGTGGTAACAATTTTTGTTCTTCTGAGCCGTCTGGACATGTATTACTCCGTTGACCTTGAACGAAAGGTGTTGGCAATTGGATAAAACAGAAATCAGACTGTGTTTTGCCCAATATGTTAAGTGAAACGCTTCAAGCTAATTGCAACATACACTACTGTTTTCAGTATATGCGAGAGTTAGCTCGCAGATATGCTACCATTTTTCAAAAAGTTATCTAGTCAGGGGCACAATCGTAAGTGTGACAATACTAACAGAATAATTAAAAACGGTTACTTATCAAACCGTGAATCACGTAAAGCTTCTTTGACGCGCTTCAAGTTATCTCTGAATTTTGGTCCTCGGCGTAAAATAAATCCTGTTGCGAGAACATCAATAATAGTGAGTTGTGCAAGGCGAGAGATCATTGGCATGTAGATATCAGTATCTTCAGGCACATCAAGTAAAATAGGGAGGGTGGCTTCAGAGGCTAAAAGTGAGCCAGGTGTCGTAATAGCAATTACTGCGGCATCGTTTTCACGCGCAATTTTAGCTATTTCAATGAGATTTTTAGTGCGTCCTGTATGGGAAATAACAACGACCACATCACCATCAGTACTATTTATGCAACTCATACGTTGCATAACAACGTCATCAAAGTAAGTGACAGGAATATTAAAACGAGAAAACTTATTCATGGCATCGTGAGCTACCGCTGCTGATGCGCCTAAGCCAAAAAAAGAGATTTTCTTAGCTTGCGTCAAAATATCAACTGCACGATTGATTGCGGCGATATCAATATTATTTTTAACGTCCTCAAGTCCCGCCATTGCAGATTCAAAAATTTTATTGGTATAAGAAGAGACCGTATCGGAATCATCAATATTACGATTTACATAAGGCGTGCCGTTAGCAATGCTTTGTGCTAATTGTAATTTGAAATCAGGAAATCCTTTTGTTGCCATGCGTCGGCAAAAACGATTAACAGTCGGTTCACTGACATCAGCTGTTTTAGCCATTAAGGCAATACTTGAATGGATAACTGTTTGTGGCGCAGTTAAAACAGCCTCGGCGACTTTTTTTTCTGATTTACTCAAGATGTCCAGATTAGACTGAACCCTTTCCAATATATTCATTAAATATACAGATCCTTGGCTTTGCCAATTTCAATAAAAGGAGAAATCTATAACGGTTTTATGAAAATATACTACGCAAAGAACAAGGCTTGCAGTGTAAACCATCGGTAAACAGGGCTTTTTTCGTTAAAGTATGACGTGTGTCTAACTTTCAATACTGAAAACAAGAAACAAAACTGTAGTAAAGTTACAAGAAAATATAAAAACATGGGTCATAAAATGAAGCATTACAATATGTGTGGTAAGTTAGAGACTAAAATGTGCAAGTGTATTTACTGAATACATCCAAAAGAGTACATTAATACAAAATTCTGTAACAAAATTACAAAATCTCATCATGAGGAGACGTTCTATGGCAGCGATATCGACTGCTCAGGCTTGTGATCTGGTTATCTTCGGTACGAAAGGGGATCTAGCACGCCGTAAGCTCATTCCATCATTATATCAATTGGAAAAAGCAGGATATATTCACCCTGACTCTCGTATTATTGGTGTCGGCCGTGCTGATTGGGATGTTGAGGCATATAAAAATGTCGCTCATGAAGCGTTAAAAACCTTTTTAAAAGAAGAAATTAATCCTGAAATTTGGCAACGTTTAAGTGATCGTCTCGATTTTTGTAATCTTGATGTCAATGAAACAGACCATTTTATTGAATTATCAAAACACCTAAAACAAGATAAGTTACCTGCTATCTACTATTTTGCGATGCCACCTAGTACCTTTAGTGCAATGTGTCAGGGATTAGGTCATGCAAAATTAAATAAAGAGCCAAACCGCGTCGTAATGGAAAAACCATTAGGGACAGATTTAGCCTCTTCAGTTTCTATTAATGATAGTGTGGCAAAATACTTTAAAGAGAGCCAAATTTATCGTATTGACCACTATTTAGGTAAAGAAACGGTATTAAACCTTCTAGCTCTTCGTTTTGCCAATTCCCTTTTTGTTAACAACTGGGACAATAAAACGATTGATCATGTCCAAATTACAGTTGCAGAAGAAGTGGGTATTGAAGGGCGTTGGGGATATTTTGATCAAGCAGGTCAAATGCGTGATATGGTGCAAAATCACCTATTACAAATCCTAACTATGATTGCGATGTCTCCACCAGCTGATTTAACTGCTGACAGTATTCGTCAAGAAAAAGTGAAAGTTTTACGTTCATTACGCCGTATTGATAACACAAATATTCGCGAAAAAACGGTTCGTGGACAATATACTGGCGGCTTTGTACAGGGTAAAAAAGTACCCGGTTATCTTGATGAAGAAGGTGCCAATAAAACCAGCAATACAGAAACATTTGTGGCAATTCGTGCTGATATCGATAATTGGCGTTGGGCTGGTGTTCCGTTCTATTTAAGAACAGGTAAGCGTCTACCAAGTAAATGTTCAGAAGTTGTGGTTTATTTTAAAAAGCCTGCGCTGAATATTTTCAGTGAGACTTATCAAGAGTTACCACAAAATAAGCTGACTATACGTTTACAGCCAGATGAAGGGATCGATATCGAAGTGCTAAATAAAGCGCCAGGACTCGATCATAAACACCGTTTACAAACAACTAAGCTTGACTTGAGTTTCTCGGAAACATTCAATCAAACGCATTTAGCAGATGCTTACGAGCGTTTATTGTTAGAAGCCATGCGTGGCATTCAAGCGTTGTTCGTGCGTCGTGATGAAGTAGAAGAAGCATGGAAATGGGTTGATTCAATTATCAATGCATGGGAATGCGATAATGAGCTACCTAAGCCTTACCAAGCGGGTACATGGGGACCTGTTGCATCTGTAGCAATGATCACTCGTGATGGTCGTTCATGGAATGAAATTGAATAATTGGTTTTGATTGTCCATTCTCAAGAGAAAACACCCAGTTATGCTGGGTGTTTTTGTATTAGCTAAACACCTTTAAGCATAATTCCAGCAATTTAGATGAATAAAACTACTGAAGGAGCGTAAAACTGTTGATTAACTATGCAATCTGATTTTTGCTAGAAATTAAAACTTAAATAAAACCAATCAATTAACAAAAATATTTTGCGAAAAGGCATTGCTTTAAATAATTCGGCATGATAGAAATATGATGTAACATTTAACCATCTTATATGAGGGTTCGGAGTATATCGTGCGGATGGTCTGTGCGATGAAAGAATAAATAATCATGACTAGCGCCAAAAGCGTCAAAGTTAAACGTTCTACCTATAAGTTATTCCTTTCTGCTATTTTATCCAGCGAACACTACTGGTGTGGCGCATTATAGAAATCTCTCATCTTAATTCCTGACGCAATCAGGAAATGACGTTGCCTTAACGTTCGGCTTTTATTGCCGCCAGAAAGACTATCTACATATTCTCTATCTTCCTGCGCAAGAAACGTTTCGGCGTATTTCAAATGTGTATGAGAGATGAAAAATGATTTATTGGATATTTTTAGCATTAGCTATCGTTTGTGAAGTTATCGGTACTTTATCAATGAAGTACGCCAGTGTAAGCGGTGGTTACACCGGTATGATAGTGATGTGGTTAATGATTGCCACTTCCTATATCTTTTTAGCCATAGCCGTTAAGAAAGTGGCATTAGGTGTAGCATATGCACTATGGGAAGGTATTGGAATTGTCATTATTACGACATTCAGCGTTCTATGGTTTGGTGAATCGCTGTCACCACTAAAATTAGGTGGTCTAGCGATGTTAATTGCAGGGATCACGCTTATCAAATCAGGTACTAAAAAATCGACTGTTGCTAAGAAAACAACTGATTCGGTAAAAAGTATCGCCGGTAAAGCTAAGCACGTTGCCAGTGCTGTAAAAGGAGCAAATAAGCCAATTCCAGCTAATATCAAGGAGGCTTAATTATGTTAGCTCAATTTGAATGGTGGCATGGTGCATTCCTAATACTTGCCGTAGTGCTTGAGATTGTTGCGAATATATTCTTAAAAATGTCTAACGGCTTTAGCCGAATGGGATTAGGAATATTATCACTGGTTTGTGTGTTAGGTGCCTTTAGTGCGCTGGCAATGGCTGTTAAAGGGATAGAGCTTTCAGTTGCTTATGCACTTTGGGGGGCATTCGGAATTATTGCAACTATCGCCGCCGGTTGGATTTTATTTAATCAACGACTCAATTATAAAGGATGGGGTGGAATTATATTATTACTGGTTGGGATGGTAATGATTAAATTTGCCTAAATCTAACTAACTTAATGAGTGAGATATTGATAAAATAAAAAATCTAATTATCACAGCAAAATAAGTGACATTAAAAAGCTGAGTTCTTATGAATTCAGCTTTTTTTGTTCCACTTTTTTAAAATAATTAAAACTGATAGTTAAAATATTTGTTATTTCTCAGCCATAATAAATATTGAATTTTTAAAATAAAATAGTTTTTCTATCTTAAATAATAATAAATGAGCAGAAAATTTTTCATGGAAAAACTCTATTGCTATTATTTTATTATTGGTGTTATTTTTTACTGATAAAATTAAAAAGATAGGAATAGAGATGAAACGGATATTAGTTGCAGGTGCAACGGGTTATTTAGGGCGATTTCTTGTACAAGCATTAAAAACTCAAGGTTATTGGGTGCGTATTCTAGTCAGAAATCACTCTCAAACAACGCTATTTACTGATGTTGATGATATTTTTATTGGTGAGATAACAAAGCCTGAACAATTAAAAAACAGTACAAAAGATATTGATTGTGTTATTTCAACAGTAGGGATCACTCGACAAAAAGAGGGGTTAACCTATATGGATGTGGATTATCAAGCCAATGTAAATCTGTTAGATGAAGCAATAAAATCACAAGTTAAACAGTTTATTTATATTTCAGCGATCGATGGTGATAAATATCGGCAGTTAAAGATTTTTGAAGCTAAAGAACGGTTTGTTGATAAATTAAAACAATCTACATTATCTTATTGTGTTATTCGACCTAATGGCTATTTTAGTGATATGGGTGACTTTTTACATATGGCGACTTCAAATCGAGTTTATTTATTTGGCTCTGGTGAACAGCAAATTAATCCTATTTCTGGAAAAGATTTAGCACAATTTATCATTAAAATGATTGGACATAATACAAAAGAAATTTCCGTCGGTGGACCTGATATTTTATCATTAAATCAAATTGCTGAACTGGCAGGTGTAGCATTAAATAAAAAAATAAAGATCATCCATTTGCCTGATGCATTAAGAAAGATGACTATTTTTATATTGCGCCATGTTACTTCTCAAAAATTTTATGGGCCTTTTGAGTTTTTCTTAACATTTATGGGTACGAGTCATATTGGTGAAGTGTATGGTGATGATCATTTATCAGACTACTATCTTGATTTAGCCAATAAGTTTAATTCAAAAAAATAAGCACCCATAAAATTGGGTGCTAAGTATAGTGTGGTTATAGTGCTGCAATAATTTTAATTTCGACTTTATACTCAGGGTGCATTAATTGTGCTTGCACAGTACAACGTACAGGCGCACTACCTTTAGCAACCCAAGCATCCCATGCTTGATTCATACCTTCAAAATCGGCTTTATCAGCTAAAAAGATTGTCGCATCAAGAATTTTAGTTTTATCAGAACCTACACGCTGTAACAAAACGTCAATTGCCGCTAATGTGTCTGCTGTTTGTTCAATTATATCGTCTGATAAATTTTCTGGCACTGCAGTGTAATAAATTGTGTCGTTATGAATTACCGCTTCGGACCAGCGATCTTCAGGGTCGATACGCTTAATTGTCATTATGATTTCTCCTTTGTATTAACGGCGTAGGTGGTACTTTAGGCTATCCACTGGCATAATTTACGTCTTATTTTATAAAAAGAGTATGCCTGTGTCAGACGATTTTGCAGAAAACGGGATTTTAACCCGCACTATTCCTGGATTTCATCCCCGTGAAGCTCAACGACAAATGGCGAAATCAATAACGGAAGTTATTGATAAGCAAGGTGTACTTATCGTTGAAGCGGGTACAGGTACAGGAAAAACATATGCTTATCTTGTGCCTGCGTTGCGTTCGGGTAAAAAAACCATTATCTCAACAGGTTCTAAAGCCTTACAAGATCAATTATATAGTCGAGATTTACCCACAATCATTGACGCGATTAATTATGATGGTAACACCGCGTTATTAAAAGGGCGCTCTAACTATCTCTGTTTAGAACGACTTGATCAGCAAATGCTTAGTGGTGGTGATCTTGAAGCCGAAGTTTTGTCTGATGTCATGTATGTACGACAATGGTCAACACAGACCGAAGATGGTGATGTTAGCCGTTGTCATAGTGTTGCGGAAGATAGCCGAGTTTGGCCCTTAGTCACGAGCACTAACGATAACTGTTTAGGAAGTGATTGTCCTCGCTATAAAGAGTGCTATGTTCTGAGCGCACGTAAAAAAGCAATGGATGCAGATATTGTCGTCGTCAATCACCATTTATTTATGGCGGATACGGTCGTTAAAGATACCGGTTTTGGTGAGCTAATTCCGGAAGCTGAAATTATGATTTTTGATGAAGCTCATCAAATTCCAGATATTGCTAGCCACTATTTTGGGCAACAGCTTACCAGTAGACAGCTTCTTGATCTCGCCAGAGATATGACCGTGGCTTACCGTACAGAAGTCCGTGATCAAGCTCAGTTGCAAAAAAGTGCCGATCGATTAACTCAAATGGTAATGGATTTTCGTTTAGTATTAGGTGAAACAGGTTATCGAGGGAATTTACGTGAACTGCTACAAGGTGGTGAAACAAAACGTTTTCTTACGTTACTGGATGATGCTTTAGAACTGAGTTATGACGTAATGAAACTTTCGTTAGGGCGAAGCCAATTACTCGATAGTGCTTTTGAACGCGCCACCGTTTATCGCAATCGCTTAAAACGTCTGATTGATACCTCAATTCCGGGTTATAGCTACTGGTTTGAAAGTTACGGTCGCCATTTCTTACTGGCTATTACGCCACTTTCTGTCGCTGATAAATTTCGTGAATTAATTAAATCACATAAAAGCAGTTGGGTATTTACCTCGGCAACACTCTCTGTGAATGAGCAAATGTCTTATTACACAGATAGATTGGGCTTAGAAAATGCGACAACACTAATTTTAAACAGCCCGTTTGATTATCAACATCAAACATTACTCTGTGTACCACGTTATTTGCCACCATTAAATCAACCGTATACGGCGAAACGTTTAGCGACTATGCTAACGCCTGTTATTTTAAAAAACCAAGGTCGCTGTTTTTTTCTCTGTACTTCGCATGTCATGATGCGTGGACTTGCTGAAGAGTTTAAAGCCAGTTTGCCATTACCCGTATTGATGCAAGGTGAGATGAGCAAAACACAATTACTGCAAAAATTTGTCTCATCAGGAAATGCGCTTTTAGTTGCGACCCAAAGTTTTTGGGAAGGTGTTGATGTACGTGGCGATACACTGTCTTGTGTGATTATTGATAAATTACCCTTTACTGCACCTGATGATCCTTTATTAAGGGCTCGAATTGAAGATTGTGAGTTGCGGGGCGGAGATGCTTTTAGAGATGTCCAAATTCCTGATGCAGTCATTAGTTTAAAACAAGGTGTTGGACGATTAATTCGAGATGTGCACGATTATGGCGCAATTATAGTGTGTGATGATAGATTGGTTTCTCGTGCATATGGCGAGATTTTTTTAAGCAGTTTGCCTTCATCACCACGCACACGCTCACTCGAAAAAACAATGAAATTTTTGAGCCAACGCGCACAGCAGAATAAAATACAAGAAATATCGGATTCATAATAGCGATCGCACAGAATGTGTGTTTATTCTGTTGAACACTATTATGATATTATTCTTCCTCTTTTAATTATCGAATTTGCCGGAGTTATGGCGTGTCACTGCGAATTTTAGCAATTGATACTGCGACAGAATCTTGTTCAGTTGCAGTTTGGAATGAAGGCGTTGTTGCTTCACGTTTTGAGATTTCTCCTCGTGAACATACACAAAAGATTTTACCTATGGTGAAAAGCGCCTTAGAAGAAGCAAACATCACATTACAATCATTAGATGCACTTGCTTTTGGTCGAGGTCCAGGAAGTTTTACTGGCGTTCGTATTGGGGTGGGGGTTGCACAAGGTATTGCGTTAGGTGCTGAATTGCCAATGATTGGCATTTCATCACTTGCCACAATGGCTGAAGGTGTCTTTAGAACAACGGGTATTAAACAAGTTCTCGTAGCAATAGATGCGCGTATGGGTGAAATTTATTGCGCTCGATATCAGCGTAATGATGCAGGTGTTTGGGTGGGAGAAGACACTGAAGCGGTGATGAAACCTGAACAGTTTATTGAAACATTACAATCAACGATGGGAACATGGGCAATGGCAGGTACAGGCTGGCAAGCTTACCCTGATTTAAAAGAGACGCTGCCTTTTACTGTTGTTGAAACTGAAATTATGCTTCCTGCTGCACAAGATATGTTACCCCTTGCTGTAAACGCTTGGCATAAAGGTAAAGCAACGAAAGTTGAAGACGCTGAACCTGTTTATTTACGTAATGAAGTGACGTGGAAAAAACTGCCTGGCCGTGAATAAATTTATGAGTATCTATTAGACGCCTAAAAGTAAAGCTAAGCTATAATATTATTATAGAGTAACGTTAATATTGACTTGCAATGAGGTGGTTTATGAACAGACAATTAAACTACCGTTTGGTAAGCAAAGCGCTATTTCTATCTGGTGCTTTGTTTCTGGCGGGATGCGTCTCTATACCTGAATCAATAAAAGGTACATCAGCAACGCCTGTTACTGATTTAAATAGAGTTTTTGTTGCACCTGAGCTTTATATTGGTCAAGAAGGGCGTTTTGGCGGACGTGTGATTGATGTTAAAAATCTTCAATCATCAACACAGCTAGAGATTGCTGTTATGCCTCTTTCTCAATATGATGCTGCCCCCGAATTGCGACAGCCTTCTATTGGGCGCCTCTATGCTAATGTTATGCATTTCTTAGATCCTACCGATTATAAAAATCAGTATGTAACAGTTGTTGGTACTATCAAAGGTGTTGAATCAGGTAAAGTAGGTGAGGCCACTTATCCATTTTTACGTATAGATGTGACGGGTATGAAACGTTGGACACTGACACAGCAAGTCATTATGCCAGCACCTGTTATGACATGGGGATATTATGGAGATGGTCCATATTGGTGGGGTTATCACAATGGATATGGCGGTTATGGTGGATATCCATATGGAGCTGGTCAGGTTGTGCCCGTTTTAGAATAAAAATAGGGTATCAGGTTATATGACGATATAATATTTTATCTCTATTCGCGTGAAACGGTGTATAATCAACATCTATAATATATTAGGTAACTATCTAATAGCGTTATTAAAGTTGAATAAAAATAAAAGAGAGGGCGGTTTTGACCGCCTTCTTTTTTTGTTAATCTAAAAATAAAATATTTAGTGACACACTTCGCATCTTCACAACAGAAAATTGTTTGTGCTGGTAGGATGAGTTAATACTTTGTTAAAAAGAAACATAATATTAACCCAAGAAGTGCGATTAATCAGGAGTACTACTTTGGAAAAAGTCTGGCTTAAACGTTATCCGGCAGATGTTCCGGCTGAAATTGACCCGGACCGTTTTGCATCCCTTGCTGAGATGCTTGAAAACGCTGTCGCAAATTACGCAGATCAACCCGCCTTTATCAATATGGGCGAGGTCATGACTTATCGCAAACTTGAAGAGCGTAGCCGTGCATTTGCAGCATATCTGCAAAACGGCTTAGGATTAAAAAAAGGTGATCGTGTTGCCTTAATGATGCCTAATTTATTGCAATATCCTATCGCACTTTTCGGTATTCTTCGTGCAGGCATGGTTGTCGTAAACGTAAATCCACTTTACACGCCAAGAGAACTTGAACATCAGTTAAATGACAGCGGTGCAAGTGCTATTGTAATCGTTTCTAACTTTGCACATACGCTCGAAAAAATCGTATTTAATACCAATATTAAACACGTTATTTTGACCCGAATGGGTGATCAATTATCTCGCCCGAAAGCAACACTCGTTGATTTTGTTGTTAAGTACATCAAACGATTAGTACCTAAATATAATTTGCCTGATGCCATTTCATTTCGTAGAGCAATGCATTTTGGCTATCGTATGCAATATATTAAACCTGAAATTACAGGAGAAGATTTAGCCTTCTTACAATACACAGGTGGAACAACGGGAATAGCTAAAGGTGCGATGTTAACGCATCGCAATATGTTGGCAAACCTTGAGCAAGCAAAAGCGGCTTATGTCCCAGCACTAAATATAGGAAAAGAGCTGGTGGTTACAGCGTTACCTCTGTATCACGTTTTTGCTTTAACCGTAAACTGCCTACTCTTTATTGAAATTGGTGGTAAAAATTTACTTATTACCAATCCGCGTGATGTGAAAGGTACTGTTAAAGAACTAGGGCGTTACCCTGTCACGGCAATTACGGGTGTAAATACTTTATTTAATGCTTGGTTACACAACCCAGAATTCCGTCAGCTTGATTTCTCCAAACTAAACCTCTCTGTTGGCGGTGGTATGCCTGTACAAAGTAATGTTGCCAAAGAGTGGGAAGAGTTAACAGGTAAACATTTGTTAGAAGGTTATGGTTTGACTGAATGCTCTCCGTTAGTCACTGGTAACCCTTATAATCTGAAAAAATATAGTGGTAGCATTGGATTACCGGTACCTTCAACAGACGTTAAGTTTATTGATGATGAAGGTAACGAAGTTGACCGCACCGTAGGCGGTGAAATGTGGGTTCGTGGTCCTCAGGTCATGAAAGGTTATTGGAACCGTCCTGATGCAACTGATGAAGTTTTACATGATGGGTGGGTTGCGACTGGTGATATCGCTACAATGGATGATGAAGGCTTTATCCGCATCATTGATCGTAAAAAAGATATGATCTTAGTTTCCGGTTTTAATGTATATCCTAATGAAGTGGAAGAGGTTGTCTCTGCCCATCCTAAGGTTTTAGAATCGGCTGCGATTGGTGTACCAAGTAAAAACTCGGGTGAAACAGTTAAAGTTTTCATTGTGAAAAAAGATCCATCATTAACAGAAGATGAGATAAAAACACATTGTCGTCGTTACCTAACAGGTTACAAAGTACCTAAAATTATTGAGTTTCGTGATGAATTACCTAAATCAAATGTTGGTAAAATTTTACGCAGAGAGTTAAGAAATGAAGAAAAAGAGTTGAAAACCTCAACTGAATCTTGATACAACACTCAATAACCTTTTTCAATTTCGCCGGTTTATACCGGCGTTTTTGCGATTAAATAAAAAGTCATTAGACATAAAAATAAGAGAAACCTGTTTTGAATTATCAATTGATTACGACAGACACAGCACTAGATACCGCCTGTAAAGCCGCTTCAGAGGCTTCACAAATTGCTTTAGATACAGAGTTTGTCCGCATACGTACCTATTACCCACATCTTGGTTTGATCCAGATGTATGACGGTAAACAGATCTCTCTTATTGATCCATTAGCAATTAAGGATTGGACTCCTTTCGTTGAGCTATTAACAAACCAGGGTATTATGAAGTTTCTCCATGCTGGAAGTGAAGATCTTGAAGTCTTTTCTCACCAGTTTGGCTGTGTTCCAACACCGATGATAGACACTCAAGTGGTTGCTGCATTTTTAGGTCATCCCATTTCTTGTGGTTTTGCGACATTAGTTGAGAAATATGAAAATGTTGCACTAGATAAAAGTGAATCCCGCACAGATTGGTTAGCGCGCCCTTTAACTGAAAAACAGTGTCAATATGCCAGTGGTGATGTTTTCTATTTGCTACCTTTAGCTGAAAAATTAATTAAAGAAGCTGAAGAAGCAGGCTATATGGATGCTATTGCAGATGAATGCGAAATGATTGCAGAACGTCGACAAGAAACTGTAGTACCTGAACTAGCCTACCGTGATATAAGCAATGCATGGCAATTAAAAGGTCAACAGCTAGCATGTTTACAAATGCTTGCCCAGTGGCGTTTAAATCAAGCTAAATCTCGTGATATGGCATTAAACTTCGTTGTAAGAGAAGAGCATTTATGGTCTGTTGCTCGTTATCTTCCTTCATCATTAGCAGAGCTAGATGCATTGTCGCTTTCAGGCCAAGAGATCCGTTGCCATGGTCGTCGTTTATTAGATTTTGTTGTTAAAGCTAAAGAAATTAAAGATGAAGATTGTCCAGAGCCTATTGGCAATTTAATCGAACAACCAAACTACAAAAAAGCGTTTAAAGCGATTAAAGCAGTTATTCAAGAAATTAGTGAAGATAAACGTTACAACCCTGAGCTGTTAGCGTCAAGAAGACAGATTAACCAATTATTGAGCATTCACTGGAAAATAAAAGAAGGGCAACCTGAGTTGATCTCACGCTGGCGTAAAGCCTTATTAGAAGAGAAAGTGACAGAAATTCTCGCGCAATATCCATAGTCTTACTCATTGTTTATTTTCTAATCCCTAATATCCTAAATAATATAGGGTTGCTAGTTCAATAAATAAACAATAATAAATAGGAGTCTCTTTTGAGGCTCTTATTTTTTATACACGAAAAAACACCTAGAAAAAGTGAAGGCACTAAACAGGTTAAATAAATTATGCGTAAATAGAAGAGATGTTATTGCGAGATAACTTGCCTCCTTTGACTTATCACCAATGATGAAAATAGTAGCGAGATATAGCGCTATTTTCGCGTTCAGGTGAATTCAAATTGTATATAATTAAACACAGAGCCAATCAAATTAATTATAGTTCATGGTTGGCTCTGTGAATAATGACTTATATAAAGCGTAAAATATGATTTACTTTGTAGGTTCTTCACTCTCAGGTAAAGTCACATTGAGCTCTAATACAGAGATATCATCGCCTTTTTGTTCAAATTGAACTGAAAGCATATCTGGATCTATCTGCACATATTTACAGATGACACCTAATAAATCTCTTTTCATATCAGGTAAATAAGCTGGCTCGCTATCACCACGGCGACGTTCTGCTACGATAATTTGTAGACGCTCCTTGGCAATATTAGCTGTCGACTTTTTACGCGACAGGAAAAAATCTAGTAAAGCCATCTTTTACCCCCCAAAAAGGCGTTTCAGAAAGCCTTTTTTCTCTTCTTCAATAAAACGGAATGGATGTTCTTCCCCTAACAAACGATTTACTGTATCTGAATAGGCTTTACCTGCATCAGATTCGCCATCTAAAATAACAGGTTCACCTTGGTTAGATGAACGCAAAACAGATTGATCTTCTGGAATAACACCCAATAGTGGAATGCATAGAATTTCAAGGACATCTTCCATACTTAACATATCACCGCGGCTAACACGACCAGGATTATAACGAGTTAATAGCAGATGTTCTTTAATTGGATCTTCACCTCGTTCAGCACGACGTGATTTAGAGGCAAGAATGCCTAAAATACGGTCGGAGTCACGTACAGATGATACTTCTGGGTTTGTTGTGATAATCGCTTCATCTGCGAAGTAAAGGGCCATTAATGCACCACTTTCAATGCCCGCAGGAGAATCACAAATAATAAAATCAAAACCCATCTCATCGAGTTCATCTAATACTTGTTCGACACCATCACGGGTGAGAGCGTCTTTATCTCTTGTTTGTGAAGCAGGGAGAATAAACAGATTTTCTGTACGCTTATCTTTAATCAAAGCTTGATTTAAAGATGCATCACCCTGAATAACATTAACAAAATCATAAACAACTCTACGTTCACAACCCATGATAAGGTCTAAATTACGTAACCCAATATCAAAGTCGATAACAACCGTCTTATGACCTTTTTGAGCGAGGCCGGTAGAAATGGCCGCGCTGGAAGTTGTTTTACCAACCCCACCTTTACCTGACGTAACAACAATAATGCGTGCCATGGAGTGATTCCTTGTCGATGCTCTAAATTAAGTTCTCGATTGTTAATTCATTCTCTTGCAGACTCAGTTGTACTGATTTACCAACAAAGTCTGTAGGAATTTGGTCGCTTAGCCAATATTGACCAGCAATAGAAACAAGTTCAGCAGACAGATGTGTACAAAAAATATGGCTCTCATTATCACCCGATGCGCCTGCAAGGACACGTCCACGCAATACGCCGTAGACATGAACATTACCATCAGCAATTAATTCAGCGCCTGCACTCACATTACTAATAACGACTAAATCGCTATTTTGAGCATAAATACGCTGACCTGAACGAACAGGAGTATGGATGATTTTTGTTTTTTGACGAACAGCTGTCGGTGCTTCATTCGTTTTATCGTTATTTGCCTGAGTGCTTGGCTTTACTATTTTACCTTCATTTAAGATAGGTAACTGTGCGGCAATTATCGCTTCTTTCTGTTGGGCGTCTGAACTACCACTAATTCCCACGACTCGTAAGCCAGCATCTTCTACAATTCGCCTCAGTTTTTTAAAATCAATATTTTCATCTGCTAAAGCAGAAACATTGATAACTACAGGTGCGTTTTTCAGAAATTGAGGCGCTTGTGCAATTTTTTCTGAAATAGCCTGACGAATAACTTTCGGTGTTCCATCGTTTAAATGGAGTACTGAAAGGGTAAAATTACTGCCTTTTAACTCAATGGGCGTGTTTGACATCTATCTGACTCAGTAAATTTTTTATAATCTGGCACAAAAAACCAGAGACGATATTACGAAAGTATATAAGCATGTTATATTTACTAAAATATTCAGGCAAGTCGCTTATTTTAATAATTAGAGTTTAATGAAAATGATTTGTGCAATTTACCGTAGTACCAAACGTGATCAAACTTATTTATACATCGAAAAAAAGGATGATTTCTCTCGAATTCCGGACGAATTATTACAAAGTTTTGGCGAGCCGCAGTTTTCAATGTTGCTTAATCTCGCGGATAGACAGCGTTTAGCGCATGCTGACATTGAAAAGGTCAAAAAGGCATTAGTTGAGCAGGGTTTTTACTTACAAGTTCCACCACCTGTCGAAAGTATGTTAAATGCTTATTTAGATGAATTAAAAAAATCAGAAAAAACTGAATAAATCATCGAGATAAAAGGAGCATAAATGTTCAAATATTCATTCATCGCTGTGATTGTTTCCGGTTTAATGTTATCTGCGTGTACAAATAGCCAACAAAAGTTGGCTGAAAGACAAATTATCCCACCAGAGGCAACGGCAGTTGAAGCACAAAAAACACCTCGATGGAAACAAGTGGATGTTGCATCGTTAGAACAAGCGTTTCCTAAAGAAACTCGTACTTCTGCACAATTTCCTGCTTATGTTGACGCGTTAAAATTGAAAGCAGCTCAGTTGGGATATAAACCAGAAACAATAGATTTTGCTTTTTCAGAAGCACATTTTATTGAACGAGTGATTAAATCAGATCGTAATCAACCGGAAAAGAAAATTACACTCGATGTTTATTTACCACGTATTGTCACCAATGGACGTTTAAGCCAAGGGGCTAAGCTTTATCAAGAGCATCAAGATACCTTAGAGCAAATCAGTAAAAAATATGGTGTGCCTGCTAACTATATTGTTGCGTTATGGGGGCTTGAGAGTGGCTTCGGTAAAGTGCAAGGTAAAGAGGATGTTGTTTCTGCACTTGCAACGCTGGCATTTGAAGGCCGTCGAGAAGCGCTGTTTACTCGTCAATTGATGGCTGCATTAGAGATTATTGAAGAAGGACATATCCCTCAAGGACAACGCCTCAAAGGCTCATGGGCAGGAGCAATGGGACAAACTCAGTTTATGCCATCATCCTTCCTAACTTATGCTGCAGATGGCAATGGTGATGGAAAAATCGATATATGGAATACTCAAGAAGATGCATTTGCTTCGGCTGCTAATTATTTAGCGACTGAAGGTTGGGAAAGTGGACTCCCTTGGGGAGAACAGGTTACTTTATCGGTAGGTTTCAACCAACAGCTTGAAGGCATTAAGACTGAACAGAAAAAAACGGTCGCACAATGGAAAGCATTGGGTGTTCAATTACCTGTAAATAGCCAATTAAACGATGCTATGTCTGTATGGTTAATTATTCCTGATGATGATTTACATAGAAGCTATTTAGTGACACAGAACTTCCGTACGATTATGCATTGGAATAGCTCTTACTTCTTTGCCCTTAGCATTGTCACAATGGCTGATGGCGTTGCTAATAAAATAAATTCATTGCCTCACGCGAGTTAATTGCGTTTTGCCGTGAAATAAAACACAGCAATTTACCTAAAAGGAACACAATATGTATCAACATCGTGATTGGGAAGGTGCGTTACTTGATTTTCCTGTTAATAAAGTAATTTGCGTTGGCAGTAATTATGCAAATCACATTAAAGAGATGGGTTCGGTTCGTTCAGAAGAGCCTGTGATTTTTATCAAACCAGAAACAGCTATGTGTGATATTCGCCAACCTATTGCTATCCCAAGAGATATGGGAGCGGTTCATCACGAAATTGAATTAGCAGTACTTATTGGTCAGCCACTTAAGCAAGCTAATGAAGATAGAGTTGATCGTGCAATTGCGGGTTTCGGTATTGGTCTTGACCTGACATTACGTGATTTACAAGGTAAATTGAAAAAAGCAGGGCAACCGTGGGAAAAAAGTAAAGCGTTTGATGGCTCAGCACCTTTATCTGGTTTTATCCCTGTCAATTCATTTGGCGATCCGCAAAATGCAGACTTAATGTTACGTGTTAATGGCGAGATTCGTCAGCAGGGTAATAGTCGTGATATGCTAACGCCTGTTTTACCCCTTATCAGCTATATGTCGCGCTTTTTCACCTTACGTCCTGGTGATGTGATTTTAACGGGGACACCAGAAGGTGTGGGTCCTCTTGAATCAGGTGATATGTTGGTATTAAGCGTTAATGAACATCAGCTGACAACACGGGTTATTTAATTCGTATTAGATGAGCAATAAGGTAATAACGTAGAGATGACACAGGCTTTTTGGCAGACTAAAACATTAGATGAAATGAGTGATGATGAGTGGGAATCGCTCTGTGACGGGTGTGGACAATGCTGTTTACACAAGTTAATGGATGATGATACTGACGAGATATACTTTACCAATGTCGCTTGTAATCAGCTAAATATTAAAACTTGCCAATGTAGTAATTACGAAGATCGTTTCCGTTATGAGCCAGATTGTATCAAGCTTACGCGGTATAATTTACCAACATTTGAGTGGTTACCAATGACTTGTGCGTATCGTCTGTTAGCTGAGGGCAAAGCGTTACAAAGTTGGCATCCTTTAATTGCTGGTAATAAAGCAAGAATGCACCAAGACAACATTTCAGTAAGATATATTGCGGTGCCAGAAACCGAAGTTGAAGATTGGGAAGATCATATTCTTAATCGCCCGAAAGGACGTGGTTAATTTCTTATTTTTATGAAAAAGGTCACTCAATGGGGTGACCTTTTTCAATATAGTTAATAACTATAGTGAGCGGCTCTCAAAGTTAATAAGCTGGTGGCGCTGATTAAAAAACTTCTTATAGGTTAAATAGCAAGCAATAATGGTTGAAATACTGGCTGTTGCCATCAACATAAAAGTCACCATAATTTGATATTTAACGGCTTGTAATGGATCAACACCAGCAAAAATAAGTCCTGACATCATGCCTGGTAAACTTACAATACCCACAGTTTTCGCCGCATCAACGGTCGGAATTAATGAAGATTTAATGCTATCTCGAATAATACTCATTGAGGCTAGTTTAGGTGTAGCACCAAGGCTTAACATTTCTTGCAATTGCTGTTGTTGATTTTGAAAACGTTGACCCAAATTATTATAACAGAGCCCTGTTGCTATCATGGCATTACCGGCAATCATCCCTGTAATAGGAATAATTTGAATTGGCGTAAAAGCAATTGAACTGGTGAGTAATAAAATCGCTAAAGTTAATAATGCCCCAGTTGTAATAGCAGTAAAAGAGATCAGAAAAATATCTTTAACGTATTTACTTCGCTTTTTGGCATTATAAGCTGCGTTATAGCAGATAAATAACACCATTAAGAAGGTGAGTATAAAATGGTCGACATGGAAAATATAGGTCAAGACATAGCCAACAATTAAGAGTTGAATAATGGCTCTTGCTGTACTCCAAATAATGTCTTTTTCTAAAGCTAGTTTTTCTTTGCGACTAATAAAAATAGCCACGAGAACTAATAAAAGCGAGAAAATCAGAGATTCATTGCTTATCGTATGTTCGTTCATAATATTATGTTCGCTCATAACAAAAGGGTGGCTGATAAAGAAATAAAAAATCAGGCATCATTGTGAGAAGATAATGAGATCACATCATCAGCATGTTTTATTTCATTTTGATCGTGCGTGACCCATAACACGGCGAGATTTTGATCTTTAACGTAGTGGTGAATAATATTATTCACTTTTGTTTTATTGTTTTCATCTAATGCACTTGTGATCTCATCAAGTAATAAGATTTTTGGCATAAATTGTAGATTTCTTATCAGTGAAATACGTTGTTTTTCACCCCCTGAAAGTTCATTAATTCCTTTTTTCATAATCGATTCAGGTAAACAAAAATAATCCAAATCATGTGCCAATTTCTTATCATCCACTGGGAGTTTTCGTAAGAAATAAGGAAATTTAAGGTTATCGTAAACAGTCTCACCAAATAACATGGGGGTTTGGGTACAATAAGAAACCTGTTGGCGATATTCTTCGGGGGACAACGTTAAATAGTCTTTATTTTCAAAGAAAATTGAACCACTTGTGGGTGATAGTAGTGAAGCGACAATCTTGAGTAAGGTACTTTTACCACAACCTGAGGGGCCTGTGATAAGTTTAAATTCAGAAGGTTGAAGTTCAAAATTGATATTGTCGAGGATAGTTTTGTTATCAATTCGATAACTTACTTTATCAAGACGTAAAAGTGAAGTCGTACTTTCCATTCTTATCCCAAACTTAAAAAAGAAAATAATTATCATTATATAGAATTAACGATATAAAGATCCTGCTTTAAATCAGTTAGTAAGCAGTTCTATTACTCTTTCAGTATAGGAGAATGGGAATGTAAGCCAACATAAAAGATAAATTTATTTCGTGTATTGCGTATACCATTGTTGTATATCATTAATTATTTTATTCGTTAAACGCTCACCTTGTTCATTATAAAACCCATGATCTAATTTCTCATATTTAATAAACTTCACATTAGGCTGGTTAATATCTCGGCTTAGTTGATAAAATGCATTAACATTTACATTAGTGTCATTAAGCGTCTGAATAATTAATACTGGGGTGTGCTGATTACTTTTAATGACTTTAAGTAAATCGATAGTAAAAAATTGTTGCCACCATATTTTACTGTGCTCGCTTATAAATTGTTCATCATCTATTTGATTGTTTTTTATTGCGTCAGCAAATTGCTGGAAGCTATTTATAGCATCTTCAACATGCTCTTTGGGTGTGGTATGACGGATATTATAAAGAACATCATCAAGAAAAAAACGTCCTCCGCCATTTAGCGCGATAGCGGCTTTAATATCATTGCGTTTAGTTACCATCAAATGCACTATCGTCGCGCCTTCACTTCCACCAAGTAAAATAATATTTGGATACTGTGAAGATAATTTATCTAACACTGCCTCATAATCTTCGGTTCGTTGCTTAGGATTATCATGACGTTGATAGCTTTTAGGGCAATCAATACGCTCACCATCATATTGCGAATAAGGTAATTGAGCGGTAATACCGTATTTTTCCACCATTAAAACATCACTATTTGGTAGCCAGTGACCAAAGGTTTCTTGGATAAACACATTATTTTTAATGCTGTTACAATCAGAGCCTTGCATTAATACTAATAGAGTTTGATTTTTTTCAGCTCTTTTATCCATGTAATAGCTAATTTCACTGCCATCTTTCCGTGGGAGTAAATGTGTTGATATTTCTGCATAACTTGCAAAAGAAGGAAGTAAAAAAGCAGAGAGTAAAAATAGAAGCGAAGTGCGCATGATCACCTTATTTGTTTTTGTAGGGATGTAATAAGAAATTTTTCAATAATTAGTAAACAGCTGACTTAGTGAATTATTTATTGTACAGAAAAAAGCGATAAAACAGTTATCGCACAGTAGCCTTTATAAAATGAATCTACTCTTAATAAAATAGCCTGAAAACTCAGGCTATTTAAAGATCATTAATGAATAGGAACAAAATAATCAATTTCTAAGGTTTTGGGTAATTCCATTAAATCAATATTAGTTTCTATACTGACGTATCTTTCAATATCAGCGCCTAAGCGACGACATAAACCTAATGCGGGCAGGGTATAAAAATAAATTTTCATCGCAAATTGTTTATATTCTTCCAGTGTTCCTTTAAATTGGAATCTGACATAACGTCCTGCCTCAATCACTCTTTTTCTAAAACCGCTGGTTTTTGTAAAATGATCTAAACTATTTAACCCAATTTCATAATCAATCTGGATTTTATTTTTACGTAATGTGTTTGGTTGGTATGAGATAAGCACAGTACTCTCTATAAAATTTTTGTCCGTATACAGTAAAAAATCATTCCAAAATTGGTGACGTATATCTTCGTGCAATTTACCTATATCTTCGATAGAACAAAAATATTGATATTGCATCCCATAAACATAACTTTCAGGTAACTCCATAATTTTAGGAATAGGTAAATCAACAACATCAAAATTGATTGGTGGCTGAAAATTATTGCCACAAAGATTATCAAGTTTACGGTATTCTGTGGGTGTGACACCAAATGTGGCTTTAAAACGACGTGTAAATGATTGCTGAGAATCAAACTGATAACGTAATGCTACAGTCAGAATAGGCAATTTGGTCAAACGTAATTCTGTCGCTGCTTTTGTTAAGCGTCTTCCTCGAATATACGAAGCAAGTGTTAATCCTGTTGCTTGCTTAAATACGCGTTGTAAGTGCCATTTGGTATAACCAGAACGGATCGCAACATCATCAAGTAGCAATGGTTTTTCCAAATTCACCTCAATCCAGAGAAGAAGTTCTTTGATAACTTCTATATTAAAAGAGGATAAGGTATTTGAGGGGATAAGCCCATTGTACTGAGATGACATGATAATTTCCTGAAAATATTTTGTTCAGTTTACACGAAACTGATACCCATATATTATTACATACTTATGGTATGTATTTAGGGTTTTATCATGGAAATAAAATCACGGCAACAAGAGAATTCAGAACAAACGCGTTCTGCATTACGTGAAGCCGCACAAGAACTATTTATAAATCAGAACTATTGTGATGTTTCCGTTAATGAAATATCACGTCACGCAAGAGTAACTAAAGGGGCTTTCTATCACCACTTTAGTAATAAAAAAGCGCTATTAAAAGAGTGCTACCTTTTTCAGGTTGATAAAGTCGTCGAAAAACTCGTTCAAATTCCTACCTATGATGATCAGTGGCAAGAGTTAGAAGTTATTTTTAGTGTTTGTGTTGATCATATTTATCAACATAAAGATAAGCTTATTCCTTTACAAGAAATAATTTCGGTTCTAGGTTGGAAGGAATGGGATGCGATTGATTCACAAATTCTTATTCCTCGAATTAAAAAATGTGTAGATGTTCTCTATGAACAACAAGAAATTTGCACTTATTCTTCTGATATTGTTGTGAATTTGATTTATGGATTTATCACGCATATCACGATTAATTTAAAGAATGAAGCTACATTACCTGAAAATGCTTGTAAGGACTTTAAAACGATATTTTCTGATTTTTTGATGGGGATAAAACAATCTTCGATAAATGCGAAAAACCATCAATAGTACAAACATAATGATAGATGCGATGTAAATTGGATAAAAATAAATAGAGCAAAGGATCAGAGTATTATGACAATAGAAGTACCTAAGAGTCATTTCACAGCAACGGGCGTTGTATTCGATGGGCAGGGCAAATTCCTTCTTCATTTACATTCTAAAATAGGCTGTTGGTTACCACCTGGTGGTCATATAGAAGAAAATGAAGAGCCACAAGATGCAGTATTAAGAGAAATAGAAGAAGAAACAGGTTTATTGTGTGAGTGTCTTTGTTATCAACCTGAATTTAGCCTTAACCTAAATAACGATGATGTTATTGAACTTGTAAAACCTCTCGCCATTTTAAAAGAACCCATTCACGATAAAAAACAAGGGTTTCATTATCACATCGATATGATTTATCTTTGCAAACCGTTAAAAAATAGCCAATTAACAAATAAATCTTTCCAATGGCTTTCTTTAGAAGAGGTTAAAAAAAGAAAAACGCCATTAAATGTGATAAGACTTATTGAACTAACTGAAAAACTATTAATAAAAAAAATTATTTAAGTTTCTTAATAAAACTAAATGGCTCATAATAAATAAACAATTAAAGCGGTTTTTAGAAACTGCTTTATTATTATTGGAAATAAAAAATTTTAAAACTCACTATAAATTAATATTAGAATTAAATAAATTAATGTTAATAAGTAGATATACCTATTAAAGCTTAAGATAAAAATATACAAATAAAATTATAAAAACTAAAAAATAATTAATAAATTATCTTTTTCTGAGTGAAATCACCTTCATCGCAGGATATTATGTGAGTAATTTGTCTGTGGATGGATAAAGTAATTGTTTATTTCATAAATGAAAAATGGTTTTCACTGTACTCTAAAGTTTTCCCTCATTATTACCGACATTATAAACGAAGGCAGATCCTACGAGCCTTTATATTCTAATGAATAAATTTTAGCCTTATTTTATTTACACTAGGGAATATGCTCTTTGTCAGAGAAAAAGAGTGCATTCTGATATCTTACAAATGTACAGATAAAAAATTCTGTATATTTTGATGGAATATGACCATGTTTAAAAATATCAGTATAGAAAAGACCGTTAAGGTCATGCTGGCCATTTTATTTGCGTTGATTATGAGCATTATTTATTTTAGTTATGATGCTTCCACTCGATCTTATAATAATTTCGTTTCATCAAATAGCCTAAGTCAGCAAATGTTACTTATGGGCAAAGCGCGATATCAAATGGCCGTGATCAGGGCAAATATTAATGGTTTAGATGGGCAATTAAGGGTTAATGAAAAACCATCCGCAAAATATTTTCATCAAACAGCCGAGTATATTGCAATTACCCGCGAAGAGATCCATCGTTGGGCAGATACGGAAAAACTCACTTTAGAGGGGCGAGAATTAGCTGATGATATGACGAAGCGTTTTGATGAACTGCTTGATATTTTCACCGGTGCATTGGATAGACTACGTAAAGGTGAGCTAACAACACACTCGGCCAGCGCTAAAATGGACGAGTTAAATGATATTACTATGAAATATTATGCGGTTGCTAATGGTATTGAAAATAGTTATATCGATATTGCAAAAACATCTCAAGAACGCTTGATGATGGTGTCAATTTCTACTGGTACTATCGTTATTCTCTTATTTATCTTTATATTGCGTTGGTTTTCCCATACATTTATTAGCAATATTAGAGTGTTAATCAATATCTTTAGTAAAATGAGCCAAGGCGATTTAAGTATGCGTGTAGAGAATCACGGTACTAATGAATTTGGTCTGTTATTCAATGAAATGAATAAGATGAAGAATTCATTAAGCCATATGATTTCTTCCGTAAAGAATGCCGTTAATACCATTAGTATTAGTGCAAGCGAAATCGCGACAGGAAATACCGATTTATCTTCCCGTACTGAAGAGCAGGCGAGTGCATTACAAGAAACGGTTGCGAGCATGGAGCAAATTAAAACAACTGTTGAAAAAAATGCGGATAATTCACGAGAAGCAAGCAAATTAGCACTAACAGCAACGGCATCTGCTCAAAATGGTGAAAATGTGATGGACAGTGTGGTTGAGACTATGCATTCAATCTCTGAAAGTGCGAAGAAAATTGCAGATATCAATGACATTATTAACAGCATTGCTAATCAAACGAATATTTTGTCATTGAATGCGGCAGTTGAAGCGGCAAGAGCGGGTGAGCAAGGTCGTGGATTTACCGTTGTCGCATCTGAAGTGCGCAATTTAGCCAGTCGTAGTGCGGAAGCTGCGAAAGAGATCAATGAGTTGATTACGCACTCTGTTAATAAAGTGAATGTTGGTTCGCAGCAAGTTGCGCAAGCTGGACGTTCAATGTCAGAGATTGTTACAACAATTAATCAGGTGAATGACTTTATGCAACAGATTGCTCTTGCTTCTAATGAACAGAGTATGGGCATAAATCAAATTGCGTTAGCTGTCAGTGAAATGGATACGGTTACTCAGCAAAATGCAGCATTAGTTGAAGAATCAGCGGCTATCACAGCGAATATGGATGATGAAGCTCATCAATTAGCTAAATTGGTTTCACAATTTAAAGTAGATGAAGAGAAAAAAGTCCTTTCACGTTCTGATTCAATACAATCAACAGAAGCTATCGATATTCAAGAAAAATAAGTGTCGTATCGATAATAAATAAAATAAGCCCCTTGGCTAAATAATGCGAAAGGGGCTTTTTATGATTTTTATTCTTAATACTTAGAACTAAGCTTTGATCTGATTAACGCACTCATTGCCTGAAGCAACTTCTTTAATGTTGTGCAGTGTCGTTTCACTAATACTAATTAAGGCTTCTTCTGTTAAGAAGGCCTGATGTCCCGTAAACAACACGTTATGACAAGAAGAAAGACGACGAAAAATATCATCTTGGATCACGTCATTTGATTTATCTTCAAAGAAAAGATCGCGTTCATTTTCATAAACATCCATTCCCAATGCACCAATTTTGCCTTGTTTCAATGCATTAATTGCAGCTGCAGAGTCAATTAATGCACCACGACTAGTGTTAATAATCATCACACCATCTTTCATTTGTGCAAAAGCTGTTTCATTTAATAGATGATGATTATCTGCGGTTAATGGACAATGTAATGAAATGACATGAGAATTTCTGAAAATTGTCGCTAAATCGACATATTCGGCACCTAAATCCAGTACTGCTTGATTTGGATAAGGATCATAAGCTAGTAATTTCATGCCGAAGCCTTTTAATATGCGTAATGTCGCTAATCCTATTTTACCTGTACCAATAATACCGGCAGTGCGATTATGCATATTAAAGCCAGTTAAGCCTTCTAATGAGAAGTTAGCATCACGAGTACGTTGATAGGCTCTGTGTATACGACGATTAAGTGATAGCATCATGCCAACAGCATGTTCTGCAATAGCTTCTGGCGAGTAAGCAGGGACACGGACAACAGTTATGCCTAATTCAGTGGCAGCTTCTAAGTCAACGTTATTGAATCCTGCACAGCGTAATGCGAGGATACGTATATTAAGGCTAGCAAGTTCTTGTAAAACCGCACGATTCGCATCGTCATTGACGAAAATACAGACAGCATCAGCGCCAACGGCATTTTTTGCGGTTTGTTCTGTTAAATTAAAATCGAAATATTCAATATCATAATGATATCCATTATGTTGATTGACCCATTCCATGTGCTTACGATCATAATGTTTAGTACTATAGGAAACGATTTTCATTCAGTCTTCTCTACTCTCGATTAAATTTTTATTCAGAGACTGGAAAAACAAGAATTATCCAGCCCCAATATGAAAGAAATTAATACTATCATTATAAACAATTTAACGAGGTAATTGGATGATTCAGGTTTGTTTAAAAGGAATATGATGTGTTGTTAAGAAAAACAATCAAATGGACAGGGATGATACTACTAGGCACAGGCCTAATAGGCACTGCTTTATGGGTATCTATTCCTCGTTGGTTGCCAGTTGTTGCCGATTATTACTTACCTGAAGGTGTAACACTTTCTTTATCACAGCCCAAGTTACAGCGTATGGGTGTTTCAGTTGACAATATCGCATTAAAGACAGAAAGCTGCACTTTAGCTAATATTGATAACTTCGCGTTCTCTTATCAAAAAGAGCAGATTGATAAACTTCAATTTAATAGCCAGCAACTTGCCATTGATGAAAAATGTTTTTCAATGATCCCTACAAGTAAGCAAGAAGAAACGGCAACTATTCCTCTTGAAATAAATTCACTACTAACCTCAATACCTCATTTATCTGTCAATATCGACAATGTGCTTTTAAAAGAAAATAGCCGTTACCAAGGTGAGTTACAGCTAAAAACCCAAAATAATGGGCGTTTAATTTCTTACCAAGGGAAAAATGCTCAACTTGCTATTTTTATTAGAGATAATAAGTGGCTTGATATTAAACAACTTAAAGTGAATTTACCTGATGACAATAATATTGAACTTGCTGCTGAAATAGCGCTTCCTCTGGATATTGCGTCATTACCTGAAAAAGGAACCATTAATGCCACGCTATTAGCTTCTCAATATGCTCATCCTTTAGTTTTTATTCTTGAATGGATAGGACAATCGGGCACTATTTCCGTTGCAGAACAAGGCGGTGGTCACGCATTGGCTTTATTACCATGGACAGTCACATCTGAAACTATTGTTATTGAGCAAGGCCGTTGGGAATGGTTTGGATTAGACCAACCTTTGCGAGGCGGTGTAAATATTAATATTGCTCAATGGCAAAAAGGATTGACGGATTTAAGATTAACTGCACGATTAAACGTGATGACAGAAGGTAAAGCGGGGAAAGGAAACTTAGTGATATCGATCCCTGAAACAGCTGTTAATTGGTTAGATGCTAAAATCCCTATTCAAATCACAGGTATTATTAATAAAGAGTTAATGCAAGCTAGTGCACAATTGCCAGTTAAAGTTACTGGTATGTTGACTAATCCTACTATTGAATTTCAATCTGGTTCTTTATTTCGTTTTAAAGGACCCGTCACTGAAACGCTCACTGTCACAGATGCTCGTTTACCTTTAGCTGGAACCACTCTTTCATCAAAAGGTTTTAATGGGCGTTTAAATGCGATAGTTGTTGCCCAAGATAGTATTTGGGGGGATTATCGCATTCATTTTCAAGGTAAAGCCAGTGACTTTTTACCTGATAATGGAACTTGGCAATGGCGCTATTGGGGGGATGGGAATTTACTACCATTAAAAGCGCGTTGGGATATTGCAGGGACAGGTTATTGGGCTGATAAATTAGTGAGTTTTGAAAAACTCAACACAGGTTTTGATGTTTTAAAATATCAACATACCGTAATGACGGCACCACGATTATCTTTGCTGAGCCCATTTCATTGGAACAGAGATGATAAAACCTCGACATTTAATGGAAAGCTAAAGTTAACGAGTCAGCGCATTGATTTTCCTGCTGGTGGTTTTTTAGATAAGACAGATTTTATTGCTACGGTTAATGGTGAATCACCTTTTAATTTTAATGTAAAAGGTGAGCTAAGTGCTAAGCCCAACATAGGACCAATTGCAATTAATACACGTTGGGATGGTGCAAGATTAAGAGGTCAAATGCGTTGGCCGTTACAGCCAATTAATGTTTTTCAATCACTTATCCCCACAGATTTAGGAATTACTCTTGATGAAGGTGAACTCTACACTCAAGCAGATTTTTCTATTGCACCAGAACAAGGACTTGTTGCTGGTGGACATCTTGTTGTTAAACAAGGTGGAATGTGGCTTAAAGATGGAGTTTTAGAAGGGTTAGAATTTATTTTACCTTGGCGTTTAAACGGTGATGAATGGCAACTTGGTGTAAAAGAGCCTGTTCAGTTACGAATAAAGCATGTTAATAATCTTTTTGAAATGACCGATATTACAGCCGATCTTCAAGGTTTTTATCCAGCAACTGAAAGTAAGCCATTAGTCTTATCTAACGTTAATGTAGCAATGTTGGATGGAACACTATCTTTAGCAAAATTAGTAATACCACAACATGATGCAGCGATTATTTCTATTGATAACATTCAATTAAGTCATCTGTTTACTTTATTAAAAGTGACTCAGTTTGCTGCATCAGGTAAAGTTAGTGGTGAATTTCCATTTTTTATTAACAATAATCAATGGATTATTAAAGATGGTTGGCTGGCTAATTCATCTTATTTAACATTAAGACTTGATAAAGATTTTGTTGATTCAATCGATGATAATAACATGTCAGCTGGTGTTGCTATGGCATGGTTGCGTTATCTAGAAATCAGTCGTTCTTGGACTCGAGTGAATTTAAGTAATTTAGGTGAGTTAGTGCTAGAGGCTGAGATTCAAGGAACAAATCCCCTTGAAGATAAGCGTCGTCAGGTTAATTTCAATTATCGGCATGAAGAAAATGTCTTTCAATTATGGCGAAGTTTACGATTTGGTTCACAATTGGAAGAGTGGTTAGAAAAAAGCTTATCAGATTTAGGGAGTGAGTCAGAGTGAAACCATTATTCTTAAAAAATCTATTTTTATTCACGATCATGGCAATGGGAATATCAATTTTAACCGGATGTATTCGACTAGAAGTCGCAACACCTGATAAACCGATAAATATTAATATGAATGTAAAAATCGAACATGAAATTAATGTAAAAATAGATAGACAAGTAGAAGATCTCTTAAAAAATAACAGCGCCATTTTTTAAAGGATAAATGATGAATTATAAAAAATATCTCTTAAGCTTTGGTTTAATGATAGCTTTAACGAGTGTTAATGCCATAGCATTGACGCTTGATGAAGCGAGAGCACAAGGGTTAGTAGGAGAGACCTTTAGTGGCTATATTGAGCTTGTGCAGACAAACAACAAACAAGCTCAACAACTTGTTGATGAGATAAATCAAGCTAGAAAAGCAAAATATGCTGAAATTGCCAAAACCAATCAAATAACACCCGATTCTGTTGCTCGTCTTGCAGGTGAAAAATTAGTCGCAAGAGCTAATGAAGGTGAGTTTGTAAAAGGAATTAATGGGCAGTGGATTAAGAAATAATATCCACTACCCAAGTAGTGCTGTAATAAAAAAATAGACTAAATTATTATCTTATAATTAATATACGTATAATATTTTTTAGTCTTCTTGATAACCTATGTCTATTATTTTATCTGATTCAATAATCTGATCGTTCGCTTCCATATTAAACATGATATGAGTAGTTATACTTCCTGGCATTGGAGGAAGATCATCTTTCTTGACATAATTTAATAAAAAATGAAAATGTACTTCATTATGCTCATCAATAGTTTTGGTGAATTTATTTTTCTGGTTTAAATTGATAGGATTATTTTCATCATCAATCAATTGAAATGTAATATTGTTACTTGCCGTAGGGCCAGTTGCGTGATTTATAAAGTAGCCATTATTAAAGTCAATACTTTTATTATCAATACTTACTGTTATTTCAGTATTATTTTTCGAACAATTTTCAAATGATAGCAGAATAACTTCACTATAGTCTTCATTAGCTAATGTTCCTGCATGAGGTGTTGTAAAATCATCAGAAGTTATATTGCTAAATACAGTAGTATAAGGTATGTAAATATCACAGCTTACTGGAGGTGGTAAACTTCCTCTTCTATTTTCAGATAAAGCAATAAAAGGGAAGTATAGTAATAATAGAGGGGTTAAAACCATTATTTTTATTGATTTCATATAAAACTCTTCAATAAATATGTAAGAATAAATTATTAATTATTGACAGCTAATTTCTTTTTTAATAATTGAGTTATTTTTTATTTCATTTTTTATGTCATAACGGAAGATACATTGTTGTTCTTCTGTATCCCCCCATTTTACTTGTACCCATCCAGTTTCTTTTATTCCCGAGAGGAAAATTCTATTATGATCATAGACAAAATCAGTAGAACTGAGATTATTATTGTTATCAAATACCATTACATTTGCAGCAAACGGAATAGGTGTATTTGAGGTAAACAAAACATTATAGCCCATATTTATAGGGAAATTGACTTTTGATACTGCACCTAATGTAGGAACGATAATTTTACTTTGAGTTTTAGTACTACTAAACTCGGGTAACGAATGTATATTTAATCCAATAATATTTTTACGATATGGAGTGATGTTTGATAATATTAAATTACCATTGTTGTCAGTAGTGGTTTGTGACGAGTTATTAGTTTTAATTCCGGCTATGCCATTAGTATTTACAATAGCAAAAGTGTTGCCTAAATTAGGTGCTAAGGTTATTCCACTTTGATGTATAACTATCGCGCCATTAACTCCTAATCTTAAAAAGGTGTTATTAGGTGAGTTAGTTGTATTAATAGAATAAGATTGGTATTTTCCTCTATATTGAGCATTTACTGAGGTATGATGGTTAACATTTGGGTTGCTAAAATCCCGTTGGTAATTAATAGAGTATCCTAAACGATGATGTTCTAGTAAACTCCCACCTATAGTTGTACTATTTACATAACTTTTATTATTTGAGTGATAATTAAATTGATTGTTTATCCAATGATAAGAATGAGATTTACTTATTAATGGGATATTAAAATTTAAAGAAAAATGATTGTCATTATAACGCCCTTTATTTTCATATTGATATTTTATACTATAATTTACTTTTTTTATAGAAGATGATAGAGAAGTATTTATCATAAAATTATTTTTTCTTTTTGTGAAAGAACTTTGATGGTAACCAAGGGAAAATGTACCAAAATATTTAATGGGTTGAAAAAGAGAAATTGAATATCTGTTTTTTATTTTATCTTTTTGACTTTTTTTATTGCTATTATCATCATCTTTTACTGATTGGTAATGGCTAGAGGATATATTTAAAGAAGTACCAGTATTGCTCCAGCGTTTATGATAGCGTAATTGATATTTTAATAGGTTATTATAGTTAAAATAACTAATGTCGCTCGCTAATCCTCCCCAAGGACCTAAATCCAATGATAATCCTGAAAAGAAGGTATTGTGATTAAGCATTTTTCTGATTGCACCATAAGCTGTTATTTTTTGATTAATGCCATAAGAGAATTCACTCAGTAAAAAAATAGGCTTTTCATTTGAATTGTTATGCTGATTGTATCTATCATAAGAATATCCAGAAATAAAATTATATTGATAACGACCTTTTTTTAATTGATTTGGCATTGTAGTAAAGTAATGCGTACTTTTTCTTGTACGCCCATCAGCCTCTTTTATTTCTAATACTAATTCATTGCTACCTATAACAGGTAAATCATTTAAAACAAAAGGACCTGGAGGAACAATAGTTTCATAAATTGTTTTTCCTTGCTGTTTCACTTTAATTTCAGCATGAGATTCTGCTATTTCTTCTATGATAGGGCTGTTCATATAAAGGTCATTGCCAGAGAGCAAATTACTTGATATGAGTTGGAATCCAATCAATTTATCTGTCGATAACATTCTACTTGTTGGCCGAAACTCACCCATATTCAGAGTTGCCAACATCGTATTTAATTGGCGATAAGCATATAGTGAGTATAATTTGAACTGCTGTTGTTTATCAGTGTAATGATAATAACTTTGACTGCGTACCCGCCAAGCACCTAAATTAACACCTGAATTAAAATTGATTTTGTGATCTGTTTTATTTTGGTTGTTATATTTACCAAAATAGGAATATGAGCTAAATAAAGCAGGGACACCATCATCCCACAAAACTTGATCTGATATTCTATTTTTTTTACTTCCTAATGCTTTTTGTGGAATAGTTAAATATAATGATTGTGTTGAAAAGTTATATTTAAAATCAATATTATAATCGCTTAATAAGAAATCAGAATTTAAATCTAAAGGAATTTTATAAAAAGATGGTTCGATATTTAAACGAATTAAATTATCAACATTAATCCTTGGTGTTAATATTTTATCTTTATTTTCATAATATAAAAGAATAGTTTCTTTTTTCTGGTTGTTGATATAGAAATTCGTTGAGTAATAGCCCTCAGGATGCTCATTAATTAATAAGCTATCGATGATTTTATTGTCAATGTTGGATAACACTTTTTTGTATAAAGGGTGAATATTACTGTGAGCAACAGAAAAAAAAGGGTATACATTTAATACTAATAGTAAAGATGTTTTTAGTTTAAAGTTTATCTTACTCATAAGTAAGTTCCTTTGGTGTACCAGTAATGGTCTCGCCATACTTATTTGTTTTTTTCCAATACACTTTTTTATCTTTTATATTTTTAGTTATATTTTTATTTTTTATTTTATAATATTTAAATGGCGATATGGTTATTATTTTATCCAATATATTAATATTGTTTATGGTTGTTTCTTTTATTGTAATAAAGTAGGGAGTAGGGTTGTTTATTCTAATAGAATCATCATCATTAATAAAAAATTCAATATCTTTGTTATTATCTTTATTTATAATATTTTTCGGTGTGTAGAAAAGATTATATATTGAATTTAAAGAGATAAGAAGAATGTTTTTATCAATCATTTCATTATCTATAACTGGAACTAATTTTATATTTACTCTATACACAGACTCTTGATTAATTTCTTTTATATCACCCATTTTTATGATTTTTAATGTGAATTTTTCATTTGGTGCTAATTTTATTAAACTAGGGGAGATGATAAATGGTGTCTCAGCACTATTTTCTTTTTTATAGTGTGATACCCAGCTATGAACAATATATGTATTTTGTTCATTTTTGTTTTTTATATCAAATAGAATTTCTTTATCTTGTTCTTTATAAAAAAATTCATCCTGACTTATTTGAATAGAAGCATAAGATGAGAATGTAAGAAAAAATGATATTATATATATGATATGTTTTTTTAGCATAAGGTTTTAATCAACTTTCAGATAAAATAATTAATTACATTAATCTAAGAATAAAAAGCCGGCATTCCGGCTTTTTATTTAGTTAAAGTTCAAAGAGAAATAATGCTTATTACAAGTCGCCATTATCTATGACTTCTTCAATTTCTTCAGCGATATTATCATTGATGTAAGCATCAAAAGTTAAACTAGAGGTGAACAAACCGGCTTTAATTTCCCCGTCATCTGGTGCCTTATAATTTGCTTTTAATATAAATTCAGCATCACCACCAATAATATCCTTTTTTAAAGTAAGATTATCGTCTTGATTTAATAAAATTTGACGATTATCTTCATCAAACAACTGAATGGAGACATTGGTTTTATCTTCCCCTTGATGGGTATTTTTTAATATAGGATCGTCTTGTCGTTGAAGTTTAATAGAGATTTCTTTAGATCCATTAGGAACATCGCAACTAGAAAAATTTATCTTAAATTCTTTTGTCTCAGAGTGCTCAATTTCATCAGCGTAAATATTATTTAATACAACTGGCTCTATATTATCTAGGGTGCAAGTTGGAGCCTTTTTAATTACATTACCTCGGATAGATATCTCATTATTAGCATGAATAAGATAACTATCTTCTGCAATAGCTTGATTTGACAAAGAAAGAGTAGACAGAATTAACAGTGAAAATAATGATTTTTTCATTTTAAAGTCCATTTAAATATTAAAATTAGTTACAAGTTTGCTCATAATTAAGAGCGAGATAATAATATTTATTTACGTAAAATTTGGCAAGTTATATGTAATTATAATTAATATTGTTTTATTAAATAATTAGCAAAGAATACTTTCTATGATAGGTGACTTAGATTTAAATTTCGAAGTATAGGTAAGGCGTGAAGGATTTATCTGTTGAGGGTTTTTTTAAAAAAAAGTAGAGGTGTTTTTTTTATAATTGTATTTATAAATAAATAGCACCTTGATCAAAAATACTAATAAATATAGCTTTATTTTATCATTATTTCTTTATTAATAATTAAGCGAATTTATTTTTCTTCTTAATTATGTGACGGTTGTGCATATTTTTCGCCGATAACAGCACCTTCGATTAAAATAAATTGTACATTATTAATATCAATAAATAATAAAAACAGTGTTAGGAAAGGAACAAACAGATCAGAAGGTTGTTCTTTATAAAAACTGCCATGGTTGGTTAATCGTTCAAATATGCTATTCAAATTTATTGATTATATACATTTATGTAATAAGAAAATTCATCAACCCTTTATGTGCAAATTGGCTGTTGTGATATCATAACTACAATATTATTTGGTTAAATAAACCTCAAAAAGGATAGCAAAAGGTGGCATTATCATCTGCGGTGCTCTACAAAGAAATAGAGCAACTTTCGTTGCGGGATCAGCAACGATTAAAAAAACGTCTACGTGGCGTCGCTAAAATTAATAATGAAGAGTCTAAACAAGCGGTATTAAGTGCAATTAAAGACAATATTACCACAGCACAACAGATGATAATTCACCGTCGTGCTAATTGTCCTGAAATTACTTATCCAGAAAATCTTCCTGTTAGTCAAAAGAAAGGCGCTATCTATAATGCAATAAGAGATAACCAAGTCGTTATTATTGCAGGGGAAACAGGCTCAGGTAAAACAACACAAATCCCTAAAATTTGTCTTGAGTTAGGACGAGGGATCAAGGGTTTTATTGGACATACTCAGCCTCGTCGTTTAGCTGCACGTTCAGTGGCTGAACGTATCGCTCATGAATTAAAAAGCACGCTAGGAGGAGCTGTCGGTTATAAGGTTCGTTTTAGTGATCATGTCGGTGATAATACCCTCGTTAAGCTTATGACAGATGGTATTTTATTAGCTGAATTGCAACAAGATAAACTATTACTACAATATGACACTATCATTATTGATGAAGCCCATGAGCGTAGTTTAAATATTGACTTTATTCTTGGCTATTTAAAACAGCTATTACCTAAACGTCCTGATTTAAAAGTCATTATTACGTCAGCAACCATTGACCCTGAGCGCTTTTCTAAACACTTTAGTCAAGCTCCAATTATTGAAGTTTCTGGTAGAACTTATCCTGTTGAAGTGAGATATCGCCCAATTGGTGGCGATGAACTGGATAGCGATAAGGATATGACAGATGGGATTATTGATGCTATTGATGAATTAAGCAGAGAAAGTGCGGGTGATATTCTTATTTTTATGAGCGGTGAGCGAGAAATTCGCGATACTGCTGATGCTCTGAATAAACTACAACTTCGTCATACTGAAATATTGCCTTTATTCGCTCGTTTATCTAATAGTGAACAAAATCGAATTTTTCATCCTCATAGTGGTAGGCGTATTATTTTAGCAACTAATGTTGCTGAAACTTCATTAACTGTACCGGGTATTAAATACGTTATTGATACCGGTTTTGCACGTATTAGTCGCTATAGTTATCGTACTAAAGTACAACGACTGCCAATAGAGCCTATTTCACAAGCGTCAGCAAACCAAAGAAAAGGGCGTTGTGGACGTGTTTCTGATGGTATTTGTATTCGCCTTTATTCAGAAGATGATTTTATTTCTCGTTCTGAATTTACTGATCCTGAAATATTAAGAACCAACCTTGCATCTGTTATTTTGCAAATGACGTCGATAGGGTTAGGAGATATTAGTGCTTTTCCATTTGTACAGCCACCTGATAAACGTAATATTCAAGATGGTGTTCGTTTATTAGAAGAGCTAGGTGCATTACAAGAGGGAACAGATAATAAAGGTGCTTATCGTTTAACCCCTATGGGAAAACAACTTGCACAACTTCCTATTGATCCTCGTTTAGCAAGAATGGTACTTGAAGCGCGTAAATATGGTGCTGTTAAAGAATTGATGGTCATTACTTCCGCACTTTCAATTCAAGATCCTCGTGAAAGACCGATGGATAAACAACAAGCTTCTGATGAGAAACATCGGCGATTCCAGGATAAAGATTCTGATTTCTTGTCTTTTTTAAACATGTGGGATTATTTAAAAATTCAACAAAAAGAGTTGAGTCATTCTCAGTTTAGAAAACTGTGTCGCCAAGAGTTTTTAAATTTTATGCGTGTTCGAGAGTGGCAAGACGTTTATACGCAATTACGACAAGTTGTGAAAGAATTAGGTTTTCCTGTCAATAGTGAGCCAGCTGATTTTAGAAGTGTTCATGTTGCACTCCTAAGCGGTTTATTATCGCATATTGGACAAAAAGATGCGGATAAACAAGAGTTCACGGGTGCAAGAAATGCGCGTTTTTCGATTTATCCAGGCTCAGGTCTATTCAAAAAACCACCTAAATGGACAATGGTGGCGGAGCTCGTTGAAACATCTCGTTTATGGGGGAGAATTGCAGCTCGGATTGAACCTGAGTGGATTGAACCTATTGCTGAACATTTGGTGAAACATCAGTATAGCGAACCTCATTGGTCAAAAGCGCAAGGCGCTGTAATGGCAAATGAAAAAGTGACCTTGTATGGTTTACCAATTGTTGCTTCTCGACTTATCAATTACAGCCAAATTGATCCGCTCTTATGTCGTGAGCTCTTTATCCGACATGCGTTAGTGGAGGGAGATTGGCAGACTCGTCATGCATTTTTCCGTGACAATTTAAAATTACGAACAGAAGTTGAAGAGTTAGAGCATAAATCTCGTCGTCGAGATATTCTTGTTGATGATGAAACAATGTTTACTTTTTACGATCAACGAATACCTCAGGATGTTGTTTCGTCTCGACATTTTGATAAATGGTGGAAAGAGGCTCAAAGAGCATCACCTGATCTGCTTAACTTTGAAAAAAGTATGCTTATTAAAGATGATGCTAAACGTGTTAGCGCATTAGATTATCCAAATTATTGGCATCAAGATAATCTAAAATTACGTTTAACCTATCAATTTGAGCCGGGTACTGCGGCTGATGGTGTCACTGTTCATATACCATTACCTATTTTAAATCAGGTAAAAGACGAAGGCTTTGATTGGCAAATTCCAGGTATTCGTCATGAATTGATTGTGGCCTTGATTAAGTCATTACCAAAACCTATCCGTCGTAATTTTGTACCAGCACCTAACTATGCTTCTGCTTTTTTAGAACGAGTACCCCAAGTTGAAGGTAATTTACTCGATAGACTTGAAAAAGAATTACGTCGTATGACGGGAGTGTCGGTTGATAGAGAGAGTTGGCAACTTGACCAAGTTGCTGATCACTTAAAAATGACATTCCGTGTTGTTGGTGATAAAAATAAAACGCTGGCAGAAAGTAAAGATCTCAATAAATTAAAAGAGAATTTAAAGGAAAAAGTGCAAGAAACATTATCAGCAGTAGCTGATGATGGTATTGAACAACATGATTTACATATTTGGAGTTTTGGTGATTTACCTCAGCGTTATGAGCAGAAACGAGGTGGTTATTCAGTGAAGGCTTATCCTGCACTGGTTGATGAAAAAAACAGTGTAAGCATTAAGCTTTTTGAAACAGAATCTGAACAACAATTTTCGATGTGGGAAGGGGTAAGGCGATTACTATTATTAAATATTCCATCACCGATAAAATATCTACATGAGAAATTACCGAATAAAGCAAAACTTGGTCTTTACTTTAACCCTTATGGCAAAGTATTAGAGCTAATTGATGATTGTATTGCTTGTGGCGTTGATAAATTAATGGCGTCTTATGGTGGTTTAATTTGGCAAGAAGGTGAATATCAAAAACTGCAAGAATATGTCAGATCTGAATTAAATGATGCGGTGGTTGAAATAGCAAAACAAGTTGAAGCGATTTTAACTCAAGTGTTTGCTATCAATAAACGTTTAAAAGGGCGGGTGGATATTAGCGTTGCTTTTGCATTATCTGATATTAAAGCTCAACTTGGTCAATTAGTTTTTCCTGGTTTTGTTACCTCGCATGGATGGAAACGTCTGGCGGATATTCCTCGTTATTTGAGTGCAATTGAAAAACGAATGGAAAAATTGGCCATTGATCCTAACCGTGATCGCGCTCAAATGAGTCGAGTTGAAAATGTTATTCAACAATGGCAACAGTGGTTAGGTAAGTTATCAGAGAAACAAAAACAGCAAGAAGAAGTGCAAAATATTCGTTGGATGATAGAGGAACTTAGAGTAAGTCTGTTTGCTCAGCAGATAGGTACACCATATCCAATATCAGATAAACGTATATTGCAGGCAATGGAACAAATGAGTTTTAACTAATTTAATAGTGAGATGTTTTTAGGCCCACGGGAACTTATACTTCCTGTGGGTTTTTTATTATCTAGCTTATTAATAATTACCTACTAATTAGTTACAACATACTATATATTCCATACTTTTTAAGTACCTAACCAACTGTATTAAAAATAACAGCTTAGCAGAAAAAATTTGATTTAGGTGGGATCTTGGGAAGTAAAGAATGATAAGAGTAGGAGAGGTACTGTTTCTCTAGTACCTCTCAGATTGTTTTTAGTAAATAATTAAGTAACCTAATGCCGGAATTGCGCCAAATAAGACAAGAGCTAACAGGATCTTTTCACTCAATAATAGCGGATTTTTGTCTTTATATTGTTTTCGTGTGTATAGAAATATCAGAATACCAGGTGCATACAAAACGACAGAGAGCAATAAATTAATAACACCTGATGCATAAAGTAGCCATAAACCATATAAACTTGCAGGTATAGCTATTAATAATAAAGCACGACTGCTGCGTGCGATTGCGACTTTAAATAAAAATGCACCGACAAGAAAGTAAGGGACAAGGATCATCTCTGATGCAATAGTCAGTAATGTATTGTAGTTACTTCCTGTCAACCAAATTAAAACTAAAGAGAATTGGACAGCACAATTGGTAAACCATAATGAAGATGAAGGAGCATCATTTTTATTCTGTTTTCCTAATTGTTTAGGGAATGAGTGATGCAAAGCAGCAATATACGGCACTTCTGCCGCCATGATAGTCCAGCTTAAATAAGCACCACATACAGAGAGAATAAGACCTGCTGCGATAATTATCTCGCCTATGCTACCAATAAGCTGAACCAGTAACGGCGCCATTGATGGGTTTTTCATCGTTGCTAATTCTGCTTGGCTAACTAAACCTTGCGATAATAAAGTGACAAGAATATAGATAATTAATGCGATAACAACGGCAAGTACTGTTGCTAAGCCAACATCACGACGATTTTTGGCTCTTGCGGAGACTACGACTGCACCTTCAATACCAATAAATACCCACAGTGTAATCAGCATGGTATTTTTGACTTGGTCCCAAACGGGGACACCCATATTTACACCTTTAAAATCAAGAGTAAATATATCCATATTGAAAGCCAATAGAGCAACAATAATAAATAATCCTAAAGGAAGGAGTTTTGCCATTGTCGCCATTAAATTAATGCTGGCTGCAGTTTGAACACCACGTAAAACAAGAAAATGGACAACCCAAAGTAAAATTGATTCTCCAATTAATGCCTGCCATGTATTCCCATCACCAAAAATAACGTTCTCTGGTGTATCTGTAAAAAAACTAAAGGCAGCAAAGACAATAACAAGATAAGAAACATTAGCGACAACTGCACAGACCCAATAACCCCATGCAGAACAAAAACCAATAAACTCACCAAATCCTTCTTTAGCGTAAGTGAAAATACCACCATCAAGATCGGGTCTAAGGCGAGAGAGAAGCAATAAAGACGTGGCAAGAAAGAGGATCCCAACACCCGTTATTACCCAGCCAATAATCAATGCAGCAGGGCTAGCAACTTCAGCCATATTTTGAGGCAAACTGAATACACCTGCACCAACCATTGAGCTTAATACTAACGCGGTGAGTGATATTAAGCCAAGTTTCTTATTCAAGGATAATTACCTACGTGATTAAAATTGTAAATAAATAGCGTATTTTCTTGTTTTTCTGTCAATAAATAGAATAAATATGAATATCTCAAATTTAAATAAAGATAAAAACACTAAAAAACAGCGAGATTTTACGGAGAGTTAACTTGGTTGTCTATGCATTAAATCATAAAAATTATGCACTTTTACAAAATGTAGTTTGTTTGATTATATTTTGAGTAAAAAAAACCTTGCTTATGCAAGGTTTTTTTTAATTAGGGCATTTTATTACTTAAATAGGTCAGCAGTAATAGTGACTGTACCACCATCACTTTGCCATTCATTTGTAATATGGTAATACTTGGCACCTTTTGCGGCAGCACGTTTAGCAACCTGATAAGAAATTTCTGGTGAGTTTACAAAGTATCCGCTAAAGGTAATGGTATCAAAAGGATCCATTAACGCAGCGGCTGCTTTATTGACTTCTTGGATTTCAGTGCCATCAGGTAATGTTACAGTGTAACGACCACTTGCACCCGAAGTTTGTGTCTCAGCAAATGTACCTACGCTTCTATCAAAATCAGTGTTTGATGCAAGACCTGGCTTCTCAACTTTATTGGCAGCAGCTCCGCCTTCTGCAATAAGAGCGCGACCAGCATCAGAATCATAGGGAACAACCGCTTCTGGTGCTTGAATAGCGCGTTTAGGTGCATCTTTTTTGTAGATATAAGCGGTAACTTCTTGGTTGCCACCATCATTTGTCGATACATTACGTACAATAAAGAATGATGCAGCACCTTTTTTAGCAGCCGCTTTTGCAATTGCATCGTTAATATCAGGTGTTGTTGGGAAATAACCACGGATAGAAACAGTATCAAAGGGTTGTAACAGAATTGCTTCAGGTTTTGGTAATTCAGTTACGCCATGAAAAACACGATAGCTTTCTTCTTCTGCTTGTGGTGCATCTTTATGGTATAGATCAGCAGTAACACTCATGTTGCCACTATCACTGATATCATCTAGACCTTGAATATAGAAACCATCAGCACCGACTTTATCCGCACGACGAGAGACCGCGTCAGCGGCTTCATAAATAGCGTTAAAACGACCGATAACTGTAATTCTCTCAAATGGTTTTAGTTCTGCAGCTTGTTCGGGTGTTAATTCCTGAGCAGCCTGCGCAACAGTGATATTAGTTAAAGACAACATCGCTGCTGCGATGACTGAGGTTTTCAGCTTCATACAAAATCCTTCCGCCTTGCGCAATTAATATTGGTCATGTGCTGAACGTAGTGGTTTATCACATAGAGATTAATTATTACATGTAATAATAGCATTTGTCGCATTATTTTATTTAGTGAATCACCAAAGAGTCAAATGACCAGTATATGTTACCAGATATTTACCTGAATATAGTGAATAATTCATAAATATGCCTTTTCGACTAAAATGATCCAATTAAGTTCAATTTTAGCTTTACACAGATATAGATTATTGGTTTTATTTTCAGTAGGTTATTAGAGCTCCGATTAATGGCATGCATATTATTATTTTTAACATTTTTTTTGCATGAATGTGAAGTTAATGGAGAAATTTTAACAGATCTCTATGGATAAGAAGGGAAAATTATGCGAATTGGTATACCCAAAGAGCGACTTTCTAATGAAACAAGGGTTGCGGCAACACCTGCCACAGTAACTCAACTCATAAAATTAGGATTTACAGTCGCAATTGAAAATGGTGCTGGTATTGCTTCAAGTTTTGAAAATAACGCTTATCAGGAAGCTGGCGCTGAGATCCTCGACCTTCAAAATGTTTGGCAATCAGACATTATTTTAAAGGTAAATGCACCACTGGATAATGAAATTGAGTTACTACAAGATGGCGCGACATTGGTGAGCTTTATTTGGCCAGCTCAAAATGCGACATTGCTTGAAAAGTTGGCTAAAAAGAATATTAACGTTATGGCAATGGATAGTGTGCCACGTATTTCTCGTGCACAATCTCTCGATGCGTTAAGTTCTATGGCAAACATTGCAGGTTACCGTGCTGTTGTAGAAGCTGCACATGAATTCGGAAGATTCTTTACCGGACAAATTACTGCTGCTGGTAAAGTACCACCAGCTAAAGTGATGGTCATTGGTGCGGGTGTTGCTGGTCTTGCTGCTATCGGTGCCGCAGGTAGTCTTGGTGCTATTGTTCGTGCTTTTGATACTCGCCCTGAAGTTAAAGAGCAAGTTCAAAGTATGGGTGCTGAATTCCTTGAACTTGATTTTAAAGAAGAAGCGGGCAGTGGTGATGGTTATGCTAAAGTAATGTCAAAAGCATTTATTGATGCTGAAATGGCATTATTTGCAGAACAAGCAAAAGATGTTGATATCATCATTACAACCGCATTAATTCCAGGAAAACCCGCCCCTCGTTTAATTACGAAAGAGATGGTTGATTCAATGAAGCCGGGAAGTGTTGTCGTTGACCTTGCAGCTCAAAATGGTGGTAACTGTGAATATACCGTTCCTAATAAAATCTTTACGACAGAACACGGCGTAAAAATCATTGGTTACACTGACTTAGCCGCTCGTTTGCCTGCACAGTCATCTCAACTCTATGGTACTAACTTAGTTAACCTATTGAAATTATTGTGTAAAGAAAAAGACGGCAATATCAATATTGACTTTGATGATGTTGTTATTAGAGGAGTGACTGTTATTCGTGCTGGTGAAGTAACATGGCCAGCGCCACCTATTCAAGTTTCTGCACAACCGAAAGCTACTCCTGCTACAAAACCACAAGAGAAACCCGTTGCTAAACCTGTTTCACCTTGGAAAAAATACAGTTTATTAGCGGTAGCCTTCTTATTATTTGCATGGCTTGCAAATGTTGCACCGAAAGAGTTTTTATCTCACTTTACTGTATTCGCACTTTCTTGTGTTGTAGGGTATTACGTTGTTTGGAATGTAAGTCATTCATTGCATACGCCATTAATGTCAGTGACAAACGCAATCTCAGGCATTATCGTTGTTGGAGCTTTGCTCCAAATTGGTAGTGGTGGCTGGGTTAGCCTATTTTCGTTTATTGCAATATTGATTGCGAGTATTAATATTTTTGGTGGATTTACTGTTACTCAACGTATGTTGAAAATGTTCCGTAAAGGATAAGGGAGACAATTATGTCCAGCGGCGTTGTTACAGCGGCATATATTGTCGCCGCGATATTATTTATTTTCAGCCTTGCCGGCTTATCAAAACATGAAACCTCTAAACAAGGTAACTATTTTGGTATCGCAGGGATGGCAATTGCATTGTTCGCAACCATTTTCGGTCCTTATGCTGGTAATGTGGGTTGGATCATTATTGCAATGGTAATCGGTGCCGTTATTGGTATTCGTTTAGCTAAAAAAGTCGAAATGACTCAAATGCCAGAATTGGTCGCAATCTTACATAGCTTTGTTGGTTTAGCGGCGGTTTTAGTGGGTTTTAACAGTTATCTTGACCACAATACGGCAATGGATCCTGTCATGGTGAATATTCACCTAACAGAAGTTTTTTTAGGGATCTTCATTGGTGCGGTTACATTTACTGGTTCAATTGTCGCTTATGGTAAATTAAGCGGGAAAATGTCATCTAAACCGATGATGTTACCTAATCGTCATAAATTAAACCTTGCAGCTTTGGTTGTTTCTTTTTTATTGATGATTTGGTTTGTTAAAACTGACAGTGTTGGCTTACAAGTTTTCTTAATCATCATAATGACTGTGATTGCCTTGGCTTTTGGTTGGCATTTAGTTGCATCGATTGGTGGTGCAGATATGCCAGTGGTTGTCTCGATGCTGAACTCTTATTCAGGATGGGCAGCAGCGGCAGCAGGCTTTATGTTGAGCAATGACTTGTTAATTGTAACAGGTGCATTAGTGGGTTCTTCAGGTGCTATCCTTTCTTATATTATGTGTAAGGCGATGAATCGTTCTTTTATTAGCGTAATAGCAGGTGGATTTGGTACTGATGGCTCAGCTTCAACAGAAGACGGTGAAATGGGTGAGTATCGCGAAACAACCGCTGAAGAAGTGGCTGATATGCTGAAAAATTCAACCTCAGTTATTATTACCCCAGGTTATGGAATGGCGGTTGCTCAAGCACAATATCCTGTGCATGATATTACGGAGAAATTACGTCAACGTGGTGTGAAAGTGCGTTTTGGTATTCACCCAGTAGCAGGGCGTTTACCAGGTCATATGAATGTGTTGTTAGCAGAAGCTAAAGTGCCTTATGATGTTGTATTAGAAATGGATGAAATCAATGATGATTTCTCCGACACTGATACGGTTTTGGTGATTGGCGCTAATGATACAGTAAACCCAGCAGCACAAGATGATCCAAATAGCCCAATTGCAGGTATGCCAGTATTAGAAGTGTGGAAAGCGCAGAATGTTATTGTGTTTAAACGCTCAATGAATACAGGTTATGCAGGTGTTCAAAATCCACTATTCTTTAAAGAGAATACACAAATGTTGTTTGGCGATGCTAAAGCCAGCGTGGATGCAATTTTAAAAGCGCTGTAGCTGTAATAGATACAGATAGCGAATAGCAAAAAGCCAGTCAAAATTTGACTGGCTTTTTTAGTATACAGAGTAATAAGTCTAATCGTGATCACTATCAACAGTAATAGGGCAGGTAAAACCATCAGGTTTAATGGCCAATAAATCACATTTGATATGGTCTATTAGTTGTTCTGCGGTATTCCCTAAGAAGGCTGCTGAAAGTCCCGTTCTTCCTAAAATACCTAAAACAACAATACCCGCATTTAACTCTTCACAAACTTGAGGAATAACTTGTTCTGGTAATCCTTCTTTTACATGTGTCTTTTCTTCAGGGATGCCGAATTTCTGACGAAGTTCTTTCATCGCAATAAGATGCTGACCACGAAGTGCATTGTTATAAAGATTAGGATCAAAATCAGGTAACTCAATCGCTATATTGATAGGTGCAACAGGGTAAGCGCTGAGTAGATGAACATCAGGATCTTTTTGTATGCGATGAGACAAATCAGTTGTCAATTCAATCAGTTTTAAGTTAAGTGCATCATGATACGATTCTTCATTTGATAAATTGGCTGCCACGACAATTGTGCCATATTCAGGCCACTCTTTATCTTTGACCATCCAAACAGGGCAAGGGCATTTTCTAAGCAGTTGCCAGTCAAGGGGGGTAAAAATAAGCGAGCCTAATTTGTCATGTTGGTGAGCCATTTTAATTAGCAAGTCATGTTGATGTGCAACGACTTCTTCAATAATTGCCTCATAAGGGCGATTATGCCAAATGACTTTTATATCAATCTCTATACCAGCTTCAAGGTAATAGCGTGCTTGTTGTTTGATCCAAGCTGCCTTTTGGCTGATAACACCTTTACGCATTGCATTACGTTCATCGGGAGATAAAAGGGTTGTCATGTCATAAGAGAGATCATAAACAGGTAGAAAAGCTTTTATCCGCCCACCATTACGCTGAACGATATAGACAGCACGGCGAAGTGCTGGTTGGTCATCTTGGTTAGGATCAATGACAACGAGAAGGTTTTGATATTTTTCCATTGTAATATCCTCTTTAGGGCTGGATTTATCCATCTACAATTTAAAGATAACCCAAGAAGATAAAATGCAATAGCACAAAATAGAAAACGGGGCACAAATTTGTGTGCCCCGTTATAAAATTAGCGAGTGAAATGTAACAGATTAAACTTCAGCTGACGAAGGAAGTTTACCAGCTAGTTCACTTAATAACGTACTATCTTCAATAGTAATGTATTTGCCTTTAACGCTTAACATGCCACTTTTCTGGAAGCGACCAAGTAAGCGACTAATCGTTTCTACGGTTAAACCTAAGTAATTACCGATATCACCACGAGTCATGGTTAAGCGGAATTCACGAGGCGAAAAACCACGCTGTGCGAAACGACGAGAGAGGTTATAAATAAAAGCAGCCAGACGTTCTTCTGCATTCTTTTTCGATAACAGTAAGATCATTTCTTGGTCGCCTTTGATTTCACCACTCATTAGGCGCATCATTTGTTGACGTAAGTTAGGCATTTTGCCTGACAGGTCATCCAACGTTTCGAAAGGAATTTCACAAACCATAGAGGTTTCTAAAGCTTGTGCGAAACTTGGGTGTTCAGTATTAATAATGGCGTCAAAACCAACCAAATCACCAGCAAGATGAAATCCTGTTATTTGCTCGTCGCCTTCTTCCGTAATGGTATAACTTTTAATTGTACCGGAACGTATGGCATAAAGTGATTTCAGCTCATCACCTGCTTTAAACAAGGTTTGACCTTTTTGGATGGGCTTTTTACGCTCGATAATATTATCGAGTTGATCAAGCTCATGCTCGTTTAAAGTAAACGGGATGCAGAGCTGGCTAATACTGCAATCCTGACAATGGATTGCACAACCGCCAGATTGGATTCGGCGAACGACGCGTTTTTCTGGGATCATAAGCTTGCTCATTACAAATAAAAATATTGATATGCGTCAATTTTAACACATATTGAAGTAATTAGTAAGGGAAATAACGGTACGTGTGGAAATAATTCTGAATGTAACAAAACAGGTATCTTGATAAAAACAATGTTTTGCTTAAAGGTTTATTTAGAACAATTTGCGCTAACCCTATACTCAATTGGTATATTATTCGATTTTCTGACGAAGTCATAGTGCTATTACTAAATTATCCGTGTCAAAAGCCAAAAATGAAGGGGTGCTTCAATATTTTCTATCTTTATATTGACATTTTATTTACGGCTTTATCTTATCTTTGTATTTTTTATGTATAACTCGTTATTTTTATAACAAAAAATTAGGAAAATCTAACTTAATGTATTTTTGATGCAACTTAATGCTACCTTGAGTTAGCTTTTCCTTATAAAAGATGGGGAAACTGCAAAGAAGTGCGGAAAATTGAAACATTCTATTACCTCTTTAGTGGTATTGATGTGCATCAATGATGGTTTACCACTATACCCTATCATTTTTACTAATGAGAGTTGTTATGTGAGAATGATAAGCTAATGAAAAAAATAGAAAAAAATAAGGAAAACAAAGGGATGATGTCGTTAAGTCGTCGCCACTTTGTTCAATCAAGTGCTGCATTAGTGACAGTGCCATTTTTCGCACGAAATGCACAAGCTAATGTAGATGAAAGTTTACCCATTGCAAAAATAAATGGAGAATCTTCTACTGTTGTTGCTACATGCAGTACTTTTGACTGTGGTGGTAAGTGTGATATTCGTGCACATATAAAGGAAGGTATTGTTACTCGTATTACTACGAGACCAGATAATGAATTAGATGAAGCCATGCCTGTTATGAGGGCATGTGTACGTGGACGAGGTTATCGCAAGTTTTCTTATCATGCTGATAGATTGAAATACCCAATGAAAAGGGTCGGCAAACGTGGTGAAGGTAAATTTGAACGTATTTCATGGGATGAGGCAACAACGCTTATTGCGGAAAATGTGACACGTTTAACGGAGAAACATGGTGCTGCAAGTCGTTTTTTAACAGTGAGCACAGCAGTAACAGGGGGGATCTTCTCTGGTGATACCATGATGAAGAAACTCTTTAATTTAACAGGAGGCTATCTTCCTTATTACCATTCAGTTAGCTTGGGTAACACCTTAAAAGTAACGCCTTATACTTATGGTATTGCAAAAACAGGTAGCTCTTTAGACACCCTTGAAGACACACCACTAGTGATCTTATGGGGTCATAACCCTAATGAAACCATTTTTGGGCATACTAACCATTATTTTCAAAAGATGAAAAACAATGGTACTAAATTTATTGTGGTCGATCCTCGTTATTCTGATACCGCCCAATCTCTTGCTGACCAATGGATACCGCTTTTACCAACAACCGATAATGCTTTAATGGATGCAATGATGTATGTCATTGTCACCGAAAATCTTCATGACAAATCTTTTATTGATAAATATGTTATTGGCTTTGATGAAGAGCATATGCCAGAAGGTGTTCCTGCTAATGAGTCTTTGGTCGCGTATTTGACAGGTAAAAAAGACGAAATAGAAAAAACACCTGAATGGGCAGAAAAAATTACTCGAGTACCTGCAAATACTATTCGCCAACTTGCACGTGAATATGCCATGACAAAACCTGCCGCCTTAATTCAAGGTTGGGGGCCTCAACGTCATATTTGTGGTGAACGCAGTGCCAGAGGCTCATCATTACTCGCCGCCATTACAGGAAACGTTGGTAAGAAAGGTGCGTGGGCAGCTGGATATGGTGGTATTGGTAACCGTCAATCTATTCGTGGTCCTAATATTGGCGAAAATCCAGTAAAAGCTAAAATCTCTATTATGAACTGGATGCAGGCTGTTGAAGATGCAAGTAAAGTTCGTGTTGAAGATGGTCTTTTGGGTGTTGATAAACTCGATACCAATATCAAAATGATCTTCTCATTAGCGGGTAATTATTTAGTTAACCAAAATCCTGATGTGAATGCAGCTGCAAAATTATTAGCAGATGATTCAAAAGTAGAATTTATTGTTGTTAGTGATCTCTATTTGTCACCTTCTGCAAAATATGCCGATCTTGTTTTACCTGAAACCAGTTTTCTAGAACGTTGGAACATTGGTAATACATGGGGGACGGGTAACTATTTTCTTCTGTCTGAAAAAGTTATTGAACCCGCTTTTGAACGCCGTTCTGATTATGAGTGGATTACGGAAGTTGCTGAAAAAATGGGTGTAAAAGAAGCGTTCACTGAAGGTCGTAGTGAGAAAGAGTGGATTGCTCATCTTGTTGATACCAACAAAACACGTTTTGAAGACAGACCTGATTTTCCTAATTTTGACGAGTTACAAAAAACACGCCGTTATCTTTTTAAAGATAAACCTTTCGTTGCCTTTGAAAAAAACATCAGTGACTTTGAGAATAATCCATTCCCAACACCTTCAGGTAAAATTGAGATTTTTTCTAAACGTCTTTATGACATGAATAATCCGGATATTCCGGCGTTGTCTCATTATGTGCCAGCAATTGAAGGCCCAGAAGATAAGTTAACAGAAAAATATCCATTACAAATGTTGACTTGGAAAGGAAAAAATCGAGCTAACTCAACACAGTATGCTAATCCTTGGTTACAAGAAGCTCAACGTCAAGAGGCGTGGATAAATCCAATTGATGCTGAAAATAGAGGTATCAAAAATGGTGATATGGTGCGTATTTATAACGACCGCGGGATCACTGAGATCCCTGCATTAGTAACACAACGCATTATTCCTGGTGTTGTTGGTTTACAAGCTGGTGCTTGGTGGGCTCCCGATGAAAACGGCGTTGATCATGGGGGATGCCCTAACGTTTTAACATCGACACGAATGACACCATTAGCACATGGTAATTCACATTTAACTGTTTTAGTTGAGGTAACCAAAGCATGAGTGACTTTAAAGAATATGCACCGGTAAGTGATGAACAGCTCGGTTTCTTTATTGATTCCTCTCGTTGTTCTGGTTGCAAAGCTTGCCAAGTAGCGTGTAAAGATAAAAATAATTTAGAAGTTGGTCGCCGTTTTCGCCGTATTTATGAAGTAAAAGGAGGCGGTTTTGCACCAACAGGGCAAGGTGGTCTGGTTAATAATGTGTTTGCATATACATTAACGATTTCTTGTAACCACTGCGAATCGCCCGTTTGTGTGAAAAACTGCCCAACAACAGCAATGCACAAACGTGAAGGTGATGGCATTGTTCGTGTTGATACCTCTAAATGTGTAGGTTGTGGCTATTGCGCATGGTCATGCCCTTATGGCGCACCACAAATGAATGAAGAGACCGGACAAATGTCAAAATGTGATTTTTGTATTGATTTACTATCAGAAGGCAAAAATCCAATTTGTGTTGATACATGCCCGCTAAATGCGATTAAGTTTGGAAAAATTAAAGATCTAAGAGCGAAATATGGGCATTTAAGCCAAGTTCAAGGATTGCCTGACTTTACGATGACAAATCCAAATTTAGTTATCAAACCTCATACTGGTGCGACGAAAAAGGGAGGAGTTCAAGCATGAATGAATGGCCATTAGTGACCTTTACTTTATTCGTCCAGAGTTCTGTTGGCGTAACACTTTTTTCAGCTCTTTATTTTTGTTGGTTAGAAAAAGAGATTGGTAATCAAAGAGCCACGGTTGCTATGCGACCCGTGTTATTAACTGCCGCTATTTTAGGATGTTTAGGATTATTAGCATCAACACTACATATGGGATATCCATGGAATGCTTTTCATGCATTACGCCATATTTCTTCATCATGGTTGAGTCGTGAAATCATATTTGCTGCCGTTTATCTTGGTGCGTTATGCCTTTATACCTTAGTGGTTTTGATTAAAGGGCACATGAACAAAACTTTATTAGCGGTTATTGGTTTGCTTGGCATCATCGACATAATTTGTATGGCATCATTGTATTACAATACTTCGATGCTGACATGGATGCACATTAATACTTACTTTATGTTTATAGGCGCACTATTTTCAACAGGGGCGGCTATAGCGCTATTAATTACTGCATTTCGCGTTAAAGCCTTTATAAATAGTGAACTAGCAAAAAGAATTGTCATTAGTGCATTAGTCGTTATTTTTCTTGCAGTGACATTACGTATGGCGGAACAACCCTTTTATTTAGAATGGATGTCATCAGTCATTTCAACAAATGATGCAATAACGTTCCCTCATACGCCTATCATTGCGTATAATGAAACATTCGGATTAAGAATATCTGCATGGATTTTGTCAATTCTTGGTATGTTAATGATGGGATACAGTGTATGGAAATATCGTAATGCTGTATTTACTTCAGGATTGCGTATGGTGTTAGCAAGTAGCGCAACAATACTGGTTGCAGAAATTCTCAATCGTTTTGCATTCTTTATTGTAAAGTAGTGGAGTAGTGAAGTATGAGGCGTTTTATTAAGGTGGATCTTCCTCCTGAACCAATTATTAATGATAAATGTGTGAGAAAACGCCTCAAACAAAGCCTATGTGATAGTTGCTCTAAAGTTTGTCCTGTGGGCGCTATCACTTTTGCTCATTTAGATGTAAAAATAGACAATGAACGCTGTTTTCAATGTGGCAATTGTCTATTTACTTGTCCCGTTGATGCGATAGAAAATATCGCGCCTCATGAAAGAACATATCAAGATAATTACCTTGTTGTTAATCATGATGAACCATTAGCAAGCACAGAAGAATTGTTAGTGTGGCACCGCCAATATCAAATTAGAGGAATGAAGATAGCACAGCCTTTAGTGGATAAATGGCTTCCTGTTTTAGCCAACTTAAATCTTCAATTAAAAACATTACAAGAGCCTATTTGGCAATTAATTATCACAGAACCTACTGATATTGATAGTGGGCGCCGCTTTATGCTTTTTCGTCAAAAACTAGATGAAAAACCACTTAATAAAGATCAAGTAAGAACAGGATTAAATGCAAGAAAACAACTTTATCCAGAAGACAGTTGGTTTCAAATTCAGTTAGATACCGAAACGTGTATTCTTTGTTCCGCATGTGCAAAGGTCTGTGATGAAGGTGCGATTGAACTTGAAAATAATATATTCACGCTTGATGAAAAACGTTGCACTGGTTGTATGAGTTGTGAAGTGGTTTGTTTTCCTAAATCTATTCATGTTAAAGAACATGTCGCTAAAAATAATGAACCCATTCTTTATCACTATTATGAAGCCCACTGTGAAAAATGTCGGTTAGCTTTCTTATCATGGAAATCTGACGCAACATTATGCCCGATTTGCATACAACATCAGAAGCAAGGTTGGTTATAATCTCTCAAATACACTTAGGTTATTTATTGCTGGATAATCGACTATCCTGATTAAAATGAGAAACAGCGTGTTGATTTTGTTTATTTATCATTAAATACGAGAGTGATTAAATAAAATGGGAGCCTATGATGAATACTGTTTTACCTGCGGATATGTTAGAGATTGCCATTACAGAGCCTGGCGGTATAGATAAATTAAAACCCCAACGATCACCGATACCTACACTTCCTCCTCATTATCTTTTAATTAAAGTTGCCGCCTCAGGTGTTAATCGACCCGATATCTTTCAAAGGCAGGGAAGCTATCCGCCACCAGCAGATGCTTCACCTATTCCAGGCCTTGAAGTTGCTGGAGAAGTTGTCGCATTAGGGGACGGTTGCACTAAATGGCAATTAGGAGATAGAGTTTGTGCATTAGTTGCTGGAGGTGGTTACGCTCAATATTGTATTGCACATGAAGACATTGCATTACCGTCAATGAATTTAACGGATATTGAAGCCGCTGCATTACCTGAAAATGTTTTTACTGTTTGGGCTAATTTATTTCAGTTAGGGAAGCTAAAACAGGGGGAATCTGTTCTGATTCATGGTGGAACGTCAGGAATTGGATCAACGGCTATAATGCTTGCTCACACAATAGGTGCAACAGTCTATACAACGGTAGGCTCTGAAGAAAAAGCTGCCGTAGCACGTGATCTCGGCGCTGATTATGTCATCAATTATAAACAAGCCGATTTTGCTAAGGAAATTCCTATCTTAACTGAAGGGAAAGGTGTTGATGTTATTCTTGATATTATTGGTGGGGATTACGTAGAAAAGAATTATCAAGTTGCCAGTAAATTTGGGCGCGTTATACAAGTGGGTATGATGAAAGGAATGCCTAAAAATTTAAATATGATGCCAATGATGATTAAGCGTTTAATTCATACTGGTTCAACGATGCGATCTCGCTCAATAGAAGAGAAAGCACAAATAGCTCAAGAACTAAAACAGCAAGTGTGGCCACTTATAGCTGAAGGAAAAATCAAACCCATGATTAATGCTATTTTTCCATTAAAAGAAGTGGGGAAAGCACATAAATTAATGGAGTCTGGTGATTTGATTGGTAAAGTGATGCTTGAAACTTTGTCTTATAACGAAAAAGAGTAAAATTAAGGGTGTTTGAAACTTATTTGATATAAGAGCCAGAACTTATTTTACTTTCTAAAAAACGAATATTCCGAAAAACACATGTCCATATTTCATGTGTTTTTTTATATATTGAAGAAAAAATAAATAACATTTAAATAAACAAATTCTTATTTTAGATAAGTAATTCAATATCTGTTCTTTTTAATAGCAGTTAAGCGATAGAAATATTCATTAATTCTTATTAAGGTAGATTTAAGTATCGACCTTAGCAAAAATAATATCACATTTATAGTAATATAACTTAAATCAAAATTGATAATAAATTAAAGAAACTAACAAATAAAGCTAAATCATTTATCATCAAAACATCATTTAATTAAATCAAATTAGAAAAATATTAACTGATATCAATAAAATAAAGAAGATTCTTACTCATCATGTAGTATATCATTTGAATAAAGATTAATTATTGACGATTAATAAACACAATTCTCATTAAAACAGATAATAAAAATTTATATATAGGTGCGATGATGGCAAATTACAAACAAACCTGTCTGAGTGCTACAGAACGTGTATACCATACCCGAACCATTGATACTCTCACATGTTATTACCGAGAGATGATAAATATACTAATGGATAGTGAGTATTCTTTTCCTAAAGCAAATAAAATGAAAAGAAATAATAGCGAGAGTTTAGACGCTAAAATAAAAAGTAACACTATTGAAAAAAAAGCAGTAGATAATGCTTATGAAAGTATTTTAGAGCCTTTAAGGCAGCAAAATAATTATAATCAATCTGATATTGAACCTTATTTTTCCCATCATCATTCTCAAGTGATGCAATTAGCGAAATTCGGTTATCTTTCCGCATTAGCATACAATTCAGATAATGTTTTTAATAACCACTCCCCCTTATTAAAAGAACAAGAAAAGAAAATTACAGATGATCTCTGTAGATTAATCGGTTTCTCATCAGAAGAAGCATTTGGCCATATCACAACAAGCCACACTCTTGCTTGCTATGAAATATTATGGGCGCTCAGAAATTTAAAGACATTACCTATGGCAATTGCTCGTCACCCAAAATCACGCGATTTAGTTGCAGATAAAAAAGCCTTTGAGTTATTCAATATGTCTGTTACGGATATTTTAGCAATCAGCGAACAACTCAATGAGCGTGGGATTTTTGATGATGTTAGCCATTTAACATGCCGAGGAACGGGCATGACAAAAACAATGCATTTAGGAAAATTGCTTGTTCCAGTTTCCCGTTTTGAATTTTGGAAAAAAGCAATGGATATACTTGGTTTAGGGTATGACAACCTTATCGCATTGCCTATTGATGAAACATTTAAAACTGATATTGAAAAAACACGTAGTATTGTTTTTCGTTTGATTGAACAAGGTGAGCCCATTCTAGGCGTTATAGGAATATTAGGTGCACCGTCTTATGGCTGTGTTGATAAGTTAAAACCACTTTTTGAATTAAGAAAAGAGTGCGAGGAAAAATACAATAATTCATTTTACATTCATATTGATGCTTCGCAATTTGGTTATATGAAAAGCTTATTTCTTGATGATAATTATGATCTTATCCCTTATCAGACTTTATGTAAGAAATTAAAGAAAGAAGCCCCATTACTCGAGTTGACACCTGAAATATATGAAAGCATTACACAACTTTCTCTTGCCGATTCAGTTTCTTTTGAACCATTTCAAGCTGGATTTTCACCATATCCTACTGGTGTAGTATGTATTAAAGATGCACGTATTAGTCGTTTTTTAAGCAATCCCCCTAAATTATGTCCAGAACAAGACGATGATGTTCCTGAAATTGATGGTATTCAATCCGCACCAGCGGTAGCGTCAATGTGGAGTGTGCATCAACTTTATCCTTTTACTTCATCTGGATATGGAAGATATGCACAAATTCAATGGGAAACACGCATCAAACTTGAGCAGTTTTTTAATCAAGCAGCTGCTTTCGAAAAAGAAGGTGAGCACTATTATATTCGTGTTTTATCTGCATCTGACTTTAATAAACTAAATTTTGCTATTGTAAAGAAAGGAAATAAGGATCTAGAAGCACAAAATAATCTTAATAAAACAATCTATGAAAACTTGGTGATAAAAAGCCATCATAAACAAGATTTAAGTTTATTAACGCTTTGTGCTCGCAATAGCGATGATGCGCCCGTGCAGTTTTGTTCTGAGTGTGGTTTTGATAACAATGAGTGGGAAACTATCAAACACTTAAACTTGCTGCAGCTTACTATAAAAAATACTGAAATCTGTGATGAACAACAAATTGAGGCAGGATATCAATATATTAAGAAAGTCGTTTTGTCCGCATTAGACAAGTAACAATATTTCGCTTTTGTTATATTTTCTCAAATTGAAATAAATTTTGTTAAAAAGCGAAGTAGTGGGTTATTACTCATTATCTTCGCTTTTTAATAGATAAAGGTGACATTGTCACTTATCGTATTCTAAATATCTTTTATTGTTCTGTGTGCATTTTAAGCTAAAAGTGCCTGTTTTTTATTCCTCTTTATTAATAATCTTCTTTTATTTTCATCGATAGCACATAAGAGCAAATTAGAGAATGATAATCATTCATAATTAAGCTCGTGCCTGAATAATATAATCATAGATAAATCATATTGTTAATAAGATAATCGATTTAAATGCGTATTTAGATATATCTAAAACTTGATCATTTAGATATATCGGATTATATTGCACGGTATAAATTCGATATATCTAAAACAATGAGGGAATATTTATGATGATTCGAGCATTAAACTCACTATATCAACAACGTGCTGAAAATGGTGAATATGGTCATGGTCACGGAAAAGGGCGTTGCGGTGGTAAAGGTAAACATAACCGACACCAAGAAAATCATGGTGAGCATTGTTGTCATGGTGAGCATAGTCATGCACACGAAGGTCGCGGTGAGTGTTGTCATGGTGGACATGATCATGGACACGAAGGTCGTGGTGAATGTTGTCATGGTGAACATCGTTCTGATGGACATGGAAAGCAACGTGGCCGTGGATGCGCTGGTAGGGGGAAAGGGCAAGGTCGCCAGTTAAAACGTATGTTTGATCATGGTGATTTACGCGTTCTGCTACTTAGTATGATCTCGAAAAAGCCAAGTCATGGTTATGAAATTATTAGAGAAATAGATGAGGCTTCTTCAGGATTATATGTACCTAGCCCTGGTGTGATTTATCCAACGTTAACACTACTTGAAGAGCAAGATTTATTAGTTGCTACGATTGCTGAAAAAGGTCGTAAAAACTACAGCATTACATCTGAAGGTGCTGCATTTTTAGCAGAACATCAAGATATAGATGCCAATATCCAAAGAAAACTGGCTTATGCGAGAGATTTGTCTCAAAACGCGGGTGGTGTTTCTGAGGAAATTGAATCTGCTGTTGGTAAATTAAAAGCAGTTTTACGCCATAAATTAGTGTTAAAAGAGCTCTCTGTGGAAAGAGCTGGACGTATTGCTTCTATTCTTAATGAAGCAGTTGAGAAAATTGAAGCTATCAATGAGGCATTGATCTCAGAGGAAAGGGAAGATGAATAAAGCAGATACTCGGTTACAAAATTCAAGAAGAAATAATGAAATAGATAAAGAAGATTTAGAAAACAATCCAGCAGTAAAAGAACAAATTTGCCCGAAAATGCCGGTTTCTTATTTTCGTAGAGCATTACGTAAACCTGGCAGAATATAATAATAATGGACAGAGGTTATAATGATATAATCTCTGTCACTTTCCCCTCTATTATGCAATTTCTCTCCATTTATCACCTTATAAAATATATTCTAAATATCAAAACGTCTCATTCCTGATAAAACATTTCTTATCTCTATTTACCTGTAATACATCATTTTTTGATGGGTGGTTACATTGATTTTCTCTGGTTATTGTACTGACCTCAAAAAAATCACAAATGATTGTGGAAATGTTCCACATTAGCGATTATTTTATTTAGATTAGTGAACCCATTATAAAATTTGAAAACGAAAACCAGAGATATGTTTGAAATAATAAATTAAATACCGAATAAAAATAATAAACGTTTGTAAGTACTTAAACGAGAATAAGTACCTTTGCTCAAACGTAGCCTTACTTATGATGTTGGAAGATAATCAACATATCGGTTTATTTATTATTAAGAATATAAATAATGATGCGAATAACTGATTGATATTTATAAAAATATTATCTAATCACTATAACAATACGCTCATCAGATAGAGCAATCGACCAACTAAATTGATTGCTATGCATTTGCCGTACCTGTTAAGCCAACATTTGCTAACTTAGGAATATTCGAATGAAAGTTAAAGCATTATCTGCTGTGATAAGTTTAATCCTCACCGCGCCATTATGTGCAAACGCACAAACCGATATCAGTGCAATTGAAGCAAGGTTAAATGTACTTGAACAACGAGCAACCGCCGCTGAAGCTAGAGCCGCAGCAGCAGAACAAAAAGCGGCTCGCCTTGAGCAATTAATTAATTCCAACAGCTTATCTCAAGAAAAGAAAGCATCAAATAATGTTACAAACGTCAACATGGAGCAACGCGTTGCTCTATTAGAAAAGCAATCTGATGAGGCTCAAGCCAAAGTAGATATAACACAAACGCAACTTAATGAAATCCAGCAAAAACAATCAACTCAGCTTGCTAGTACGAAAAGTAAAGACGGTACAGGTTTTTTCTCTACCAATACAAATTGGGGTGATCTCAAATTATATGGTGACGTTGAATATAATATTGATGCAGCTAGTAAGAAAGGGCAACTAACATCGATGAGAATGATGCCCGGTAATCAAAAAGATTTTGATGATAATGAAAAATGGTCACTTAATGGGCGTATTTTAATTGGTGTGGATGGTGAACGAGAATTAAAAAACGGTAATTATGCTGGTTTTCGGGTTCAGCCTATGGCTGACATGACAGGTAAAATGAATCTCGATGATGCTGTTTTCTACTTTGGGCAACGTGATAAATGGCAATATAAAATTGGTCGTTATGAAGCTTATGACATGTTCCCTCTAAACCAAGATACATTTGTTGAGTATTCAGGTAATACAGCAAATGATTTATATGGTGATGGCTTTGGCTATATCTATATGATGAAAGAAGGACGCGGTCGTAGTAGCGATGGTGGTAGTATGATGATTAATACATACTATAACGACTGGTATTTTGAGCTAAATGCTTTAGTTGAAGATGGAACTTCTGTTTTTAAAGATGGTGAGTATCATGGGCGTAAACTTGATAATCGTAAAAATGTTATTTATATGCGGCCTGTTGTTGCATGGCAAAAAGATAACTTCACGATTGCGGGAGCAATAGATGCGAATGTGATAAGCAAAGCTTATGGCTATGATGATGAAAATGGAAAATTCCAAGATCAGTCACGACGTACAGGTTATGGCTTAACGGTCAAATGGGACACTTTAGCTGATGATCCTATTAACGGTATTGTTGCAAATTTAAGTGCTGCGTATCTCAACGCTAAAGATGAAAATGATTTTTCTATTGGTAGTAATGTGTTGTGGCGCAAATTTCAACTTGGTTATATTTATGCTCATAATGATATTAAAGCTTACTATCAAAAAAGCGAAAACGGCAGTGGTCAAAATGACACCTATTTAACACTTAATCCTGGAAAGTACAATATCAACACAGTATTTGCTTCTTATGAATTACCTAATATTTTAGATATGGATAATTTCAAGACTTATTTAGGTGCTTATTATTCACATATAGATGGCAAAGATGATATTAATGTACATAGTAGTGATAAAGATCGTTATGGGGCTCGAGTCCGCTTTAAGTATCTATTTTAACTCTATTTTTAATACTTATAGTTAGAGATTGATTTATATAAAGACTTCAAGATACTGAGTATTGTTGGTTAATTGAAGTCTTTATTTTTTATATAGTTTGCATCGTTGTTGGAGCTAGATAGCTGATTTTTCTCGTGCTATTGTTTTATTTCCTGCGATAATCAGTTTAACGTTTACAAACGTATTGTGGGTGATATTTATCAGGAAACAATTCAATGCCTTTCTATATACAAAGCAGCAATTTAAATATCGACAAGACCTATAAGAAAAATAGAATAAAAACACTATTAATAGGCTTATCCTTAATTCCTTCATTTGGGTTTGCTCATGATCTTTCTCAATTACCACAAAAGGAACGCGTAGCTTACTTTACGCAAGCTCAGCAAGCAGGGATCACCGGTGTGGCAATTAAAACCAAACCTGTTCTAGCAAGACCCGCGAAAGAAGGTGAGATCATCACAACTATAATTAAAGGTGAAGGGATTGAAACAATTTCAGAACCCGCAAAAGTAGGAGATTGGGTAGTACAAAATATTTGTCCAGAAACAGGTAATGAGGAGATCTTGGTAAGAAAAACCAAATTCGCTCAACGTTATAATATCGCAGAGAAAAGTGAAATTAATTTAGCGTCTTATCCTAGTAATTATCGGCCTTTTACTCCAAAGGGGATCGAAATGAATTACTTTATTATACCGGATTCTACACCTCCATTTGCAATGAAGGCACCTTGGGGAGAATTGCAACGTTTTCAATCGGGCGATGCTGTTGTGCAATCCACAATAGATAGTCAAGATATTTACCGTATTCAAAAGGCAGCATTTGAGTGTACTTATACTATCCTTAAACCTGCTAAATTAGCACAATAATATTAAACTAATCTGTGGTAGATTGAATTATTATTTTTATAATTCATAATGTTATAATCATATCGCCATTTAAGGCAAAGATGTTAAATAGAGAGAGTAGTTGATAGTAAGTAAGGCATATTGCATGGTTGTTTAATTGCATTAATAGCTACATTTAGTTAACCTATCTCTATCAATTTCTTCAACTCATTAGGTAAAACCTATTGAACTGATAGTAGGAATGTATTAGCTATTCTCAAGTGGAATAGGTACATTAGTTCCCATACCAAACAGGAGGAAATACAATGTCTTTAATTAATACCCCAATCAAACCATTCAAAAACATGGCATTTAAAGACGGTCAATTCGTAGAAGTGACTGAAAAGGACGTCGAAGGAAAATGGAGCGTTTTCTTCTTTTACCCTGCAGACTTCACTTTTGTGTGCCCAACCGAATTAGGTGACTTAGCTGATCATTATGCTGAGTTCCAAAAAATGGGCGTAGAAATTTATTCAGTTTCTACCGATACACATTTTACCCATAAAGCATGGCACAGCAGTTCAGAAACTATCGGTAAAATCAAATATGGCATGATTGGCGATCCAACTGGTGCATTAACTCGTAACTTCGAAAATATGCGTGAGAACGAAGGTCTTGCAGACCGCGGTACTTTCGTTGTTGACCCACAAGGTATCATCCAAGCAATTGAAATTACTGCTGAAGGTATTGGCCGTGATGCATCAGACCTGCTGCGTAAAGTTAAAGCGGCTCAGTATGTAGCTAGCCACCCAGGCGAAGTTTGCCCAGCAAAATGGAAAGAAGGTGATGCAACTTTAGCTCCATCACTGGATTTAGTTGGCAAAATCTAAATAAGAATTAAGCCACTAAAAAAGTTATTTATCGGGTGTTTCGGCACCCGATTTTATTGAGGGTGCAAAAATGTTAGATAATAATTTAAAAGCTCAATTGAAAGCTTATTTAGAACGATTAACTCAGCCAGTTGAGTTAGTAGCAACATTAGACGACAGTAAACATTCAGCTGATATTCAAGCGCTATTAAAAGAAATCGAACCATTATCTGATAAAGTCACTTATCGTGAAGATAATAATGCTGATGTGCGTAAACCATCTTTTCTTATTACTAACCCAGGAAAAGAAACGGGTGTTCGCTTTGCTGGTTCGCCATTAGGCCATGAATTTACTTCATTAGTTTTAGCATTACTACAAACTGGCGGTCACCCATCAAAAGAAGCGCAAGAATTACTTGAACAAATTCGTCAGTTAGACGGTGAGTTTCATTTCGAAACCTATTATTCGCTCTCTTGTCATAACTGCCCAGATGTTGTTCAGGCATTAAACTTAATGGCGATTTTAAATCCGAAGATCACACATACAGCGATTGACGGAGGCATGTTCCAAAATGAAATTCAGGAACGTAATATCATGGGCGTTCCTGCTGTATTCTTAAATGGCGACGAGTTTGGTCAGGGTCGTATGACCTTAGCTGAAATCGTTAACAAAGTAGACAGCAATGCAGAAAAACGTACTGCAGAATTGTTAAACCAAAAAGATGCATTTGATGTACTAATTGTGGGAAGTGGCCCTGCTGGTGCGTCGGCAGCTGTTTATTCAGCTCGTAAGGGTTTGAATACTGGCCTTATTGGTGAACGTTTTGGTGGTCAAGTTCTTGATACTGTTGATATTGAAAACTACATCTCAGTACCAAAAACTGAAGGTGCAAAACTTGCAGGTGCTTTAAAAGCCCACGTTGATGATTACCAAGTGGATGTGATTGATAGCCAAACAGTCAGTCGTTTAATTCCTGGCGCATCAGAAGGGGAATTACACCAAATTGAAACAGCATCAGGTGCGATTTTAAAAACCCGTAGCTTAATTATTGCCACAGGTGCTCGCTGGAGAAATATGAATGTTCCCGGTGAAAATGAGTACCGTACTCGCGGTGTAACTTATTGTCCACACTGTGATGGTCCACTATTTAAAGGTAAAAGAGTTGCTGTTATTGGTGGTGGTAACTCAGGTGTTGAAGCGGCAATTGACTTAGCTGGCTTGGTTGAACACGTAACAGTATTAGAATTCGCTCCAGAAATGAGAGCCGATGCGGTATTACAGAAAAAACTGCGTAGCTTAAGCAATGTAGAGGTTATCTTAAATGCCCAAACTACAGAAGTGTATGGTGATGGTACTAAATTAACCGGTCTCAAATATAAAGATCGCACCAATGATTCTATGCACGATATTGCGCTAGCTGGTATTTTCGTGCAAATCGGTTTATTACCTAATACACAGTGGTTAGAAGGTACCGTTGAGCGTAATAAGATAGGCGAAATTATTGTTGATGCTCGCGGTGAAACCAATATTAAAGGTGTATTTGCTGCGGGTGACTGTACAACAGTGCCTTATAAGCAAATCATCATTGCTGCAGGTGAAGGTGCAAAAGCCTCATTAAGCGCATTTGATTACTTGATTCGCACGAGTGCAAAATAAGTAAATCAAAGATAATCAATAAGTTATAGAGAAAGGCATCTTTTTTAAGATGCCTTTTTTTGTACATAAAACCATCAAAAAGGGCTGAAAAGTGCCCTTAAGTGTTCAAGTGTGGACAATATGTGGACACTCTAAACCAGTAATTCTGTGCTACCTTTCAAAGGGTTATATTGAATGGCATCTTGCAAAGTGTGCATAGGTCAACGTTTGTTGCAAATTAGTGTGTCCTAAGATGCGTTGTAACGTAATAATACTTCCGCCGTTCATCATAAAATGGGTGGCGAATGTATGGCGTAATGCATGGGTTGCCTGACCTAATGCCATACTCGGTTTCACTTTTTTAATTGCTCGACGAAACATGTGATAAGACGTTTCAGTAAAGAGCAATCCTGATTTCTTTGTACAAATCATGTCAGCAACAGCTTGAGAAATTGGCACAATTCTTGGCTTATTGGTTTTGGTGTATGTAAATCGCACCTTATTTTGGATCACATGTTCACGTTTTAGCTTGAGCGCTTCACCCCAGCGGGTGCCAGTGCTTAAACAGAGAACGGCAACTTTTAGGTTGTCACCTTCCAATAATGCTAATAATTGCTGAATTTCATTATCTGTTAGATATGACATTTCAGTCGTTTGCTGTTTTAACCGTGATATTCCTTACCGAATTTTTCCAAGACGGTGCGGCAAGAAAAATTGATTTCTCGCTGACATTGAAACGGGTGGATGACTCTATCAGTCAGATGTTGGGGGATTTAAGCGATCAATTAGGCATGATGACCAATGGTGCCGGTGAAGCGATGAAAGGAGTTTTATCATAATGTTGCCAGAAATGATCACCGATAAAAGTAGCATACCGGCTTTCGTGTTAATTGCCGGTGACGAAGATATCAGCGCCAAAATTCAAGGGCGATTAATTTCGCTTTCATTAACGGATAATCGGGGCTTTGAAGCTGACCGGCTTGATATTGAGTTAGATGATTCTGACGGCGCATTAATGATGCCAAAACGGGGAGAGATATTAACCTTGCATCTTGGTTGGCAGGGTGAAAGCCTTATTCATAAAGGTTCGTTTACGGTCGATGAGATAGAGCATTCAGATGTACCCGATAAAATGACATTGCGCGCCCGTAGTGCGGATTTTAGGGCAACGCTCAATGTACGCCGCGAAATGTCGTACCATCAAAAAACATTAGGCGATATCGTCAGAACCATTGCAGGGCGTAATAATGTCACGGCGGTGGTTGATCCTGGTCTTGATACGATGAAGATTGAGCATATCGACCAGACCAATGAGTCAGACGGCAGTTTTTTAACGCGCTTAGGGCAATTAAACGGTGCCACCGCCTGTGTTAAAAACGGCAATTTGCTGTTTATGGTGCAAGGGGGCAACACTACCGCCAGTGGTCAAGCATTACCGTTAGTACAAATCACCCGTAGTGTGGGGGATGGGCACCGTTTTTCATTAGTGGATAGAGGCGCTTACACTGGCGTGACCGCCAATTATTTAAACACTCGTAAACCGCAAGAGAAAACACAATCACAAATTCGCCGCAGAAAACCAACCACTGATAAACCGAAAAAAGAAGAAGAAAAACAAGAGGAGTATCTTGTTGGTGAAGAAGGTAATGTGATGGTGTTATCTCATACTTATGCGAGTAAAACCAATGCCGAACGTGCCGCTAAAGCCGCATGGGAAAAAATACAGCGGGGCGTTGCCTCTTTTAGTCCCTTGCAAAAGGACGTGCGGATCTCTTTCCTGAATTACCGGTACAAGTCAGCGGATTTAAGCCTGAAATTGATGAAGCCTATTGGACGTTGGTCACAGTGAGTCATTCCCTGAACAATAGCGGATTTACCACCTCGTTAGAATTAGAAGTCAAAAGCAGTGAGATAGATATGGATAAGGAATAGTGCCTGTGTATAATTACAGGTAATTTCCACATCATAAAGAGGTAACCCGTTTATGATGATTTGTCCCGTTTGTGGTCATGCCGCGCATACTCGTAGTAGTCAGCAAATATCTTCCGATACCAAAGAACGTTATAACCAGTGCCAGAATATCAATTGTGGCGCGACGTTCGTCAGCCATGAAACCGTAACGCGGTTTATTTCAAAACCTCAATTGATTGAACGAGTAGAGCCGCATGTTGATAAGTATTGCCAACAGGCATTAGCGATTTGATGAAAATGCCCGGAGTGTTCCGGGCGTTGTTTATATCTGAAGTGTTTTATTTGTATTAGCTAAGGCCCTGTCTGGCAGGTTTTGTTGTTAGAACATGGCTAGATACTGGTTGTATAATAAGTAAATGTTAAAGACAAGTGTGACTTAATTCATTGTATTCTTGCATCTTACATGGCAAAGTCAATTCATCAAAAATGCTTAAGTATATTTAGAAAGAAAATTGACAATTAGTCGAACCTAACTAAATTAAAAAGGATAGTGAGATGACCGTTCGTTTGATTAAAGTTTCAGTCACTAATTTTAGATCTTGTAAATCGACAGAAGTTGTTCTAAGACCATACACTGCATTGGTTGGCTATAATAATGCAGGAAAATCAAATATCATACTAGCAATAAAATGGCTATTAGAAGGCTCTCTACTAAACGATGCAGACATGTACGATCCAAAAAAACCAGTATTAGTTAAGGGTGTTATAGAAGGAATTACTGATGGTGTCCTTAAGCTTCTAAGTGACGAGAACCAGAAAAAAATTGCTCCATTTATAATTAATGAAACTTTAACGTTTGTAAGAAAACAAGAAACTGAAGTTGTAAAGGAAGAAAAAACAAAAGTAAACAAAATACTTGAAGTTTTTGATGGAGAAACATGGAAGAAAAACCCTGGTGGAATTGATGGGGCTATCTCAAATCTATTTCCTGAACCTATCCACATACCCGCAATGTCTGATGCTGTAGAAGATGCAACAAAAAATAAATCTGGTACAACAATAGCAAAAATATTAGCCGCAATTGTAAGTGAAATTAAGAAAGAATATGAATCAAAATTTTCGGAAAATATTTCTGAAATAAGTAAATATCTTTCTCATGATGGTTCAACTAGATTAGATAGTTTGGAGCAAATTGATAAAGATGTAAGCCAAAAAGTTAATCAGTTTTTTCCTGATGTAAGTGTGAAACTGCATTTTCCGACACCAACTCTTGATGAAATATTCAAATCAGGCACATTAAAAGTATTCGAACAACGAGCTGGATCTTCTATAATGCAAGATATAGGTCGATTTGGTCATGGAACTCAACGTTCAATTCAAATGGCATTGATACAATATTTAGCTGATATAAAGAAAGGCAGTAGTGATACAAAAAAATCTAACACACTGATCTTTATTGATGAACCAGAATTATATTTACATCCAGCAGCAATAAATTCTGTAAGAGAATCTTTAGTTGCTTTAAGTGAACTTGGATTCCAAGTAATAATTTCAACTCACTCAGCCAGTATGTTTTCAGCAAAACATGCTTGTAATGCTATACAAGTGTATAAAAGTTCTGAGGGAACTATTGCTCGGAAAACTATTTCTGAAAAAATACAAGAGCTACATAAGGCATCGTCTCCGCAACTCCATTCTGCATTTACTCTATCTAATTCTTCATACTTTTTATTTTCAGAGCAGGTTTTATTAGTTGAGGGTAAAACTGAGACTAATGTTTTACGTGCACTATATAAGAAAATTAGAGGATGTGAGCTCAATTCGACTAAGACAAGTATTGTTGCAGTAGATGGTAAAGGTAGTTTGTTAAAGATGGCGGAAGTTATTAACTCTATAGGTATAAAAACGCGAATTCTTGCTGATTGTGATTTTCTATCAATAATATTTATGACACCTTATTTCCAAAAAATGTTGGGTGATGAATGTGATGGATTACTTTTATCTTTAGATAATTTATCAGATCCACAGAGTTTGCAACTTACAAATACCATTACTTCTTTAGACTCATTTAAAGGTAGTTCAAGTAAAGATTTTATTAAAATATGTAATCATGAAGAAACCAAAGATTATATTCAAAAAATTCATCAAAAATTAAAAGATGAAGGTATCTATATTTGGAAGTCAGGAGATATAGAGCAAGTATATGGATTTGGTAAAAAACAGCTTGAATGGGATAAATTAGTGGAGTGTTTAAGTGATGATGATAAAGATGCTCAGAGTGTTATTACAAATTATGATGAAATGGAAGATTTTATTATGTGGATCTAACTCTCTAACTTTATCTCTTAGCTAAAAGTTAGAAAAATAAAAAAGTATTATAAATTAATTTATTAATGATTAGTGTGTAGTAAGGCTAGTAGTCTTTTTTTGATACGTAGCGATCAGTTAGATTAGTCTAGCTCTGTGTGATAATGATATCATTTAGGTGTATAAAGTAATATAAGTTGTTCTAAGTAAAGCCTCTCTAGCAAGAGGCTTTCCGAAATGTGGTCAACATGTGGACATTGGCGCTGATTAAATCCTTTTATATCAATAGATTAATGCAGTATAAAAAGCCTCATTAAGCGCCTTTGATTACTTGATTCGCACGAGTGCAAAGAATTAAAAATTAGTTATTAGTATTGCTAGCATTGTATGTAAAAAGCATCTCATATTGAACTGACCCCAATTTATTGGACAGTTTAAATTAGTTAGGTAAAGACTGAGTTCGGTATTGAACTGGGCTCAGTCCTTTTAATTTTATCTTGATCCGTTCAGTATTGTAATACTTGATATATTCATGAAGCTCTTCTTCTAGTTCATCCAAATCTCTAAATTGCTTTGTATAAAAACATTCTGTTTTTAATATGCCAAAAAAATTCTCGATTACTGCATTATCTAAACAATTTCCTTTTCGTGACATACTTTGAATAATTCCTTGTTTCTTAAGGCTATTTTGATAATGGCTCATTTGGTATTGCCATCCTTGATCTGAATGCAGTATCAGCTCACCTCTCTGAGTCAATTTTGAAAAGGCTTGGGTAAGCATCTGCTCAATCATGTTGTAATGAGGACGTCTAGCTATCTGATAGGAAACAATTTCTTGATTAAATAAGTCAAGAATAGGCGAAAGATAAAGCTTTTCACCTTTTACCTTAAATTCGGTGACATCAGTAACCCATTTTTCGTTAGGCTTGCTGGCATTAAAATTTCTTTCGAGATGATTATCAGCAATTCGACCTAATTGGCCTTTATAAGAGCGATATTTTTTAGGTCTTACAATAGATTTTAGTCCCTGAACCTGCATTAACCGCTGTACTTTTTTATGGTTAATAACAACTTCATTTCGCAGTACAGCAGTGATCCTTCGATAACCATATCGACCTTTATGTTGATGATAAATCTCCTTTATTTTATCTTTTAATAATTTGTCTTTTGAATTATGACTATTTTTTTGGTGATAATAAAACGTACTTTTTGATAAAGAAAGCGCACGTAATAAAACCAAAACCGGATAAATCATTTTTAATTGATTAACGACAGCAACACGTTGTTTTACCGTCGTTTTGTTTCCTGCAATTCTTGTAACTTTTTTAAGCAAGCATTCTCAGCACGCAAATACTCAAGTTCCTTTAAAAGTTCTTTAACCGATTTATCTTTGTCATCCTTAGGTAATTCTTTTTTCTTTTTAGTCAATGTAGGTCTTCCTTTTTTCTTGGGGACTAGTGCTTTAATACCATGAATATCCATAATATTTTTCCATTCCAATATAGTGGTAAAGGCTGGAATATTAAAAAGAGCAGCTGTTTCTCTGGCAGAAAGCGAATGTTTTGTCATGTGAGACAATATATGCATTTTTAGCTCAAGAGAATAGATTACTTTGGATTTTCGAGGCTTAATTCCCTCAATACCATGCAATTGATAAGCGGAGCACCAGCAACGAACCTGAGAATCATTAATAGAAAAATGCTTAGCCGTCGATAGACGACTATTGCCTTTGAGATAAAAATTAATCACATTTAGTTTAAAATCAAGAGAATATTTAGCCATAGAAAAACACCCCAAAGTTGGTGTCCAACTTTTGGGGTGCAGTTCA
>NZ_JAABLT010000004.1:0-376010 GCF_009915125.1 Proteus sp. G2673 | reverse complement strand
GAGCGTGACGTTCAAAATTACCTTTTCCAACAACGTTTACAGGACTATACCAACCAGTCTGAGTTTGGTACGGGCGGTAAATATACCCGAGCCATCCAAGCTATCACGGCATTTACGCAAGGTATGATGGGCAATAACATTGTCACCGCGATTGCTAATGGCTCAGCCCCTTATCTTGCCAAAGAAGTAAAAAACCAAGTCCAAGGTAACAGTGTTGAAAGTGATATTCAGCGCGCGCTTGCCCACGGTTTACTCAATGCCGGTCTTGCATTGGCAAAAGGTGAAAATGTGGCAGCACAAGCCACGGGTGCGATGACTGGTGAAACGGTGGGTATTTTATCGCATTCACTTTATGGCAAAGCTCCCGAAGAACTGACTGAGTCTGAAAAGCAGAATATAAGCGCATGGGCAACGTTAGCTTCAGGCATTGCCGGTGGTTTAATTAGCGATAATAGCGCAGGTGTCGCCAATGCCGCCCAAGCCGGGAAAGTGGTGGTTGAGAATAACTATCTGAGTTTTGATGAGGCTCGTGCGTTTGATAAAAAAATAACAATATGTAAAGCAGCTGGTGAGAATTGTCAGCCTATTATTGACAAGTACGCCACAATTCAAGGAAAAAATTCAGAAGAATTTAGAAAGGCATGCCAAAGAAACTCATTAGAATGCACTGCTGGCTATGAAAGGCTCAAGCTGAATGGAGGAATTTCGGCAGCCGAGAGACCAACATGGCTTTATGGTTCTTTAGATAATGAAGATGTCAGAAATGCTGTATTGTATATTAATAATCAGGATGTTGAATTTGCTAATAAACACTCAGATAACTGGGACAGATTTGCCTCCTTTGTTGGAGAGCCAGAAAATGTATTCGGATTGTACCTAGGTGGTAGGGCATTATTTAATTCAGCCGCCTCAGCGGAGGCTAAACTGATAGGAACTGGATTGAGTATGGGCGCAAATGCAGGTGTACAGGTTTACAATGATAATGCTGGAGATAAATTTGATTATCTGAGCTTCGGACTAGCCGGCTTTACCGGTTGGACAGGAACAGGTCGAAATCTACATTCCAATGTTCAATTAAACGCAGGTAGTGCTTATTTAGGGAGTAAGATTGCAGGCGAAAATTCAGAAGCTGCTGTTGTTTCAGCCACTTTTGGGGCCACATCGGGTTATGGTCTAACAACAGTATTAGTTAATCGTTGGGAGGCAAAATTAATAAAAGAACATTTTGGAATGTCTGCAAGTCGTTATGCATTACAGTATGCAGAAAAGTACAAATATTCAAATTTTATGACAGAAAGTTTTAAATTAAGTCCTCTCCCAGGGATTGTAGGTGGGGATGCTGGTTCATTTGAATTAGAGCTAAGTGGTAGTTTATTAGGACGATATATTATGAAAAATAAGGATATTAAAGAGATTAACAATGAACAGCAATATTATTTAGAATTAGATAAAGGTGCATATTAATGAAACTCTCAATATATTCCTTATTTTTTATGATTTTTATATATGGTTTATTTTTCTCTTTTTTATCATTATCAGGAGAATGGCTTTTAACAGATAAAAGTATAAATCAATTAGATTGGGTGAATTCTATCAAACTAGGTGGCTTGATTGGTAGCAGTGTTGGAACAGTTGTTTGGATTGTTATGCGATATGAAATTGTTTAAATATTTTATTCTACTTTGGATTGCATTCTCTGTTATGGTTTTTTTTACTCTATTAATAATAAAAACTCTAGTAGAATTAATATACAATTACCCAATAGAAGATAGTCTTTTTTCTATTACTAAAGAGAATGTTATAGATTATATATGTTTGGGAATGGGATTTGGTTTTTTCTTTAGTATAGTAGCTTGCTTAGTCAGTTATCTTGAATATAAAAGACACTAATATTTTTACAAAAAAAACTAGCGCCACACTGAGTCTTGTATGACTACCTCATTTTTCAGACAACTGGATTATTAACAGTCTGGCTTGGCATATGAGGGGGAGTAACATTAAACTCATTCAGTTACTCATCTAGAATAGTTAGTTAGATGTTCACAGTTTTGTACTAACCCTCTAGTGCTGGTTTTTCAAATCTAAATTACGACCAATCTCTACCAAGCCCTTTCTGAAACTCACGAGAACGTTACTGAGCGTGACGTTCAAAATTACCTTTTCCAACAACGTTTACAGGACTATACCAATCAGTCTGACTTTGGCACAGGAGGTAAATATACCCGTGCCATCCAAGCCGTTACCGCATTTACGCAAGGTATGATGGGCAATAACATTGTCACCGCGATTGCTAATGGCTCAGCCCCTTATCTTGCCAATGAAGTAAAAAACCAAATTCAAGGCAATAGTGTTGAAAGTGATATTCAGCGCACGCTCATTTTTGCAAATCATCCACTTTAAATACATCATTAGTTAGAAAGCGATAGAGAATTTCATATCAATACTATTATCTTGCTGATTTTTTGCTGTCAATCCACTATATCCGATTGATAATTTTGATATTTCATTTATTTGGATAGTTGTTCCTGCTTTAACTACAAGAGCATCCCGTGCTGTATCAACGCTATTAGCAGTAAATGTTGGTTGGGTATCGGTGAAACGTAAATTGATACCTCGTTCCACATCGTTGTATTGGTGTAACCAACCTAGTTCGCCATACAGAGAAACATTAAATTTATTGTTAATTTTCAATTTGTTATTTAAACGCAATCCTGTGATAGATGTGGTTGAATCTAAACTTTGTGAATGGGCTTGTAAAGCTGCACGATCTCCTTGCTCGTTAATGGCAGCGTTTTTTGTTTTGACGTATTCTAAATTAACAAAAGGCTCTAATTGTGTGTCCGAGAGAGTTATTGGGTAAGCTACTTCGATAAATATTTGGCTGGTATTCCCATTGTAATTCGCTTTATTTTTATCTGATTGCGCGATGTAGTTGACCGTTTTTGACGTATGAACACGATGAAACGTATTCGATACACCTGCACGTAGCTTGATATGGTTAAAATCATAACCACTATAAAATGATAAGTGGTAATTTTCGCTGTTTGCGTGACTGTTATAGCCAGAGAGCGAGGTTTTGGTGAAACCTGTTGCTATACCAAGCAACATTTTATCGTTATTAAAATGTTGATCTGCACCTAATAGTACGCCATAGGTGGAAGCATCATAGTTATTCGCATTACCATCACTTGAGTTATCATCCCAATTATATAAAGTTTTAGCCCAGACATTACTTTTATTGTCTGCAGTTTCTTTTTCACCATTAAGTGTTTCAGCGTTTTTAACCTGAGAAAGGAGTGTTTCTTTTATTTGTCGGCTACTGTTGAGTTGATTAGATAAAACATCGGCATGAATTTGGCCAGTTAATTCATTAAAGGCATAGTGGACATCATTTTTTAGATCCATTCCGACAATGCTTTCATAAACAGGATGCCCTGAAGGTAATGCATCTATTGCATTCGCGATTGATGCTTGATTTTTTGTTTTTGCCAAGCTGGAGAAAGCAGTATTATTTCTTCCGACATTCAATATTACTGCATTCTGATCGTAAGATAGTGTTGTTCCTACAAAAAGGTAGTTTGGGTTAACATCAGCAAATTTACCACTAATACCTTTATCTGCCATTAAAATAGTATATTTTGTGTTATATAGACTCTGAACATTGTCTTTTGTGAGGAGATTTCTATTATTTTCAAGAGATACATTAACTGTTCCTCCGTTAAGTATCGCTGTGCCGAGGCTCACTATTTTATCGCTATCACCCTGTGAATTTACTTCAACCAGATAGTGACTGCCAGCATTAAAAATCACAGTATCATCTATATTAAGTGTACCAATTGAGTGGCCTGGTGCTACGATGCCTCCTGAATTCACCTCTAGCTTATTAATTTTTCCTTTACCAGCAAGTGTACCCTTGTCATTGATATTGACTTGAGAACTTATGCTCCCATCATTTAATAGCAACGTTCCTTTATTAACATCCAGTAATGAATTTAATTTTCCTTCAAGTAACAATGTGCCACCATTGATGGAAGAATTTTTTGAATAGTGATTTTCGCCTATAAGGAGTAAATTTCCCTGATTAACCTCGACGCCTGCAAAATAGTTATTACCAGATAAGATTAATGCACCATCGCCTTGTTTGATTAATTTACCAGGGCCACTAATATCATTTTTCCATTCATCAAATTTACCAAACTCAGCGAAGTCAAATTCATTAGTTGTTTGATTAACAAGAAAATGATTATAAAAATATGAAGGCCCATTATAGGCTTTAGGAAGATTAATTAATCCCCAATTAGAATCTGGAACATTTTCATGTGAAGCCCAACCCGCTAAAGAATGACTCGGGTAGGCTGTGCTCGCTAAAATAGATTGCCTCTGCTCTTTGGTTAAATATGCAAAACGTAAACGCAGTAAGTTGTTGGACGAACTGGGTATTTGATTGGGGGAAATGAGCGATGAAGTTTCAAGATCTTTTGTTCCATAATAACCTGCATCATCGTTAGTTATTTTTTTAGGTGTGGTTAAACAATTTTGATTTTTACACTGATTAGCGACATTCTGGCGGACTTCTTTGGCAAGCTTAACAAAAGTTCGAGTTGTGTCATCATCTGCAAGCATTTGTGATAACAGGTAATAATTTCCTATTCTCGAAGCGATGGTATCTGTTGCAAAATGTGCCTCTACAATAACTCGGCTTTCACCATATTCTATTGCTCGGGCAAACATTTCACTGCCCTTTTCAGGGAATAATATCGATAAAACAGCAGCTTGTTTGTATCCATTCCATGTATGTCCACTTGGGTAAGATGAACCTGTTATATTGGTGTAATTATTAAAGTAATTACCTTTATTATCAATCACTTGATAAGGTCGGCCACGTAAAAAAAGTCCTTTTAAGATAAAATCTATCGAGCGCACTCTTTTTTTGTTTGGATCATAAGCATATGTTCCTGTGTTATGTAATATGTTCAGATCTTGGTAAGCTTGAGTATCGCTAAAATTGATCGAATTGACGTTGTCGCCAAATAAAATATTGGCATAGGTATTAAAAACATAAGAATGTGTCTGTGACTTATCGGCTTCGGCTAGTTTTCTTCGTTCGCCTGAGATTGTTTGATAATTATTACTTATTATTCTATCTAGTTCGGCTGTTTTTGACCCTTTTTCAGGGGGCGTTGTGATAACACCATTTTTGATCTCTTCCAGCCAATTATTGCGTTGATCTATAATATGTTGTTTGGTTTCTAAAATATCTATTTCAGACCATGATGAATTCGAAAAAAATAAAAAAAAGAAACTTAACGAGGTAGGTATTACAATATTTTTCATAAAATAAGCCATAGTTTCCAAAAAAAGTTGGAGCTAATTTATATTATTTATATTTAGTTTTTATGACAGATACTATTATGTTAATAGGTATATTTAAATCCTTTTTAATTAATCAAATAAGAAGCTTCGTTATTATTTCTATTAATAAGGTGCAACAATTTAAATATAATTTTGACAAGATAATAATAAAGTATCAGCATGATCTATATATTTAAAATAAAAATAGATCATGCTTTTTATTTAATTAATGTCTAATTTCACAAATGAAAAACCAAGCTTTTTCCCAGTTTTATTCTGTCTAAAAACTTAATTTGTCATTTTATCCATTTATATTAGAATGAATATAATGAGCTTTTAGATTCTTTTAATTTTTTAGCTAATTCAGAAGCTTCATATCGCTCTGTTACTATTTCGATATAAGAGGCACTATCTGTTGATTCTGCCACTTCAAGCGCTTTATTTAATTCATCTATCGTTGTGACTTTCTCACAATGCCAATCTTTTGCACCAAAAGCTTTAGGTAATTGATGATAATTCCATTGAGCAAGATCGTTATAATAAGCTTCAGGGTAATCACATAATAATCGTTCAATTAAGTAACCATCGTTATTTAAAATAAGGATGATCGGCTTTAATCCAAAACGAACAAATTGACTAATCTCTTGTACGGTTAATTGATGTGAGCCTTCGCCTGTAATTAAAATAACTCGTTTGTTAGGTGCGGCAAGTGCGGCACCAAATGATGCGGGTGTTGCCCAACCAATAGAACCCCATAATGTTTGGTTATGGAACTGAGCACCTTCTGGTAATAGAGCAAAACCTAATCCCATTGATGACGTACCTGTCTCAGCAATAATAATATCGTTAGGTTTAAAGAATTTCTCTAATCGAGGGTAGAGGTATTGAGCTGTAATTTCACCGTTATCAGATAAAATAGCGTCTTCTAATCCCTTAGCTTTTATCTGATGATAAGTTTTATTCGGTAGTCGTTTTGTCAGCTCAAAGAGAATATCTTCCATATAAATAGAAGAGTAGATAACAGAATCAATTTCTACATATTCTGGCATGATGTTGATAAATTGTTCTGGTTTAATATTGGCTGTGAAACTTCCCGTATTAAAGTCGGTCATCATTGCTCCGATTCCTAATACATATTCACTATTTTCGACAAACTCTCTGACATCAGGTGTCATTAATTGTCCATCATACATCCCAATATATTGAGTATTAGATTCACTTAATATGCTTTTATCCATAAACATAGTGGCATAAGGTAAACCTGTTTTATCAATAAAAGCTTGGACATTATCTGATAACCCTAAACGTGCGGATAAAATACCGGGTAAAACGCAGATATTATTGCTTTGTGTAATCTTATCAATAATGAGTGATACCACTTTTTCTAGTATTTCTTTATCACTTATTGATTTTTTCGGTGTGGTAACAAGTGTATTTTCTATCACTGGCATAACAGCATAATCAGATGGTAAGCCAATATAAACAGGACGACGTTCTTTTAATGCTGTCGCAATTAAGCGCTCCATTTCAGTAATACAATTTTCAGGCGTTAATATTGCATGAGCACAAGCAAGACGTTGGGCTAGTTGATAGAAAATATCAAAATCGCCATTACCTAAGGTATGATGAACGAGACGTTTGCTTTTTTGTACACCACTTGCTGGCATACCAACCAAATGAAAAATAGGTAGATTTTCTGCATAAGAACCTGCAATAGCATTAATCGCACTTAATTCACCAACACCAAATGTTGTCGATAACGCTGCCATACCTTTAATTCGGGCATAACCATCAGCGGCGTAAGCTGCATTTAATTCGTTGCAGTTACCAATCCAACGCAGATGATTGCTATTACAAATCGTGTCTTCTATAGGAAAGGCATAATCGCCAGCGACACCAAAGACATCACTTATACCTAAGTTATATAGTCGGTTTAGCATATATTCAACAACAGTCTTATTCATATTATCTCCAGAATATCAGAATAATAATCTGTAAAAACAGGGTTATTCATTTATATTATGTTTAATGTTTTACCGCGGATATAAATCAATATGAAATGGTTTATTATTATTGGTGGTATAACTAAATGTAATAAGGTAAATGTGACTAATGGATATTCGTGCATTACGTTATTTTGTTGAAGTCGTCCAATTAAATGGCTTTAGCCGAGCTGCTGATGCTCTATTTATTACTCAGCCTGCAATTAGTCGTAGTATTAAAAAATTAGAAAATGAATTAGGTGTTATTTTATTAGTAAGAGAAGTCGATGGCGTAAGGTTAACGGATGATGGCGCGATACTTTTTGAACATGCAAAAAAAATACTCGCACAATTTAATAGTATGAATAAAGCGATACAAGACAAGTCAGGGCCATTGACAGGGACATTAAATGTGGGATTACCTCCGGTAATAGCTTCGACGTATTTTGCCGATATTATTATGGCATTTAGTTCTCTACACCCTCAGGTTGAACTAAAAATATTTGAATTGGGAACTAAACAAATGGCAGAAGCAATGATAGAGGGAAAAGTGGAAACAGCGGCCGTAGTATTACCTTTTAATAATGACATATTTGAATTAACACCTTTTTCAGAAGAAAGCTTGATGCTATTAGTCTCTCCATCACATCCTTTGGCCATCAAAAAAGAAGTACATTTTAAAGAGTTGATTAATGAACCGTTTATTTTTTTCTCTGAAGATTTTCGTATTAATGATTTAGTTTATAGTGCCTGCGGTATTTATAATACAAAGCCTATTATTGCAGGACGTAGTAATCATTTAGATTTAATTATAGCGATGGTAAAAGCGGGTGTCGGTGTAACGCTACTGCCTGGAAGTATGTGTAATAAAAATCCCATTGATGATTTAGTGGTACTTCCTGTTATTGAACCTACATTGTCATATCAATTGGCATTAGCAAATAATAAAAATAGTTATAAAAGTCGAAGTTGCCGAGCATGGGAGCGGCTAGCAAGAGAAAAGCTAATAATAGAATAAAATAGCAAATTGAGGCTTATCTATATTCTATTTAAGAAATAAATATCAAAAATATTTTTAAATAACAAAAATGGCTGGACATAAAATATGTTGTTTTTTGGGGAAATATGAATAGCTGTATAAAAGCAGTTATATAAATGATAAGTTTATATTTTGCACGTAGCCTTATGAGTAATAATAAAAGCGAGCAAAATACAAATTAATCAGACAAGACAGGAATAGGATAGGGAAAATGAATGAGAGTAATAGCTCTGTAAATCAACATTTTATTCGTAAACTTGAAAGTATTGTTGGTAAAAAACAGGTATTAACACAAGCACATAAAACAGAACGTTATCGTAAAGGCTTTCGTTCAGGACAAGGCAAGGCATTAGCAGTTGTATTTCCTGCCAACTTATTAGAACAATGGCGTGTTTTTAAAACCTGTGTTGAAGCTGATAAAATTATTATTATGCAAGCGGCGAATACGGGATTAACCGAAGGTTCGACACCTAATGGTGATGATTATGATAGAGATATCGTGATTATTAGTACATTGCGCCAAGATAAAATACAGGTTCTTTCAGAGCATAATCAAGTTATTGCCTTTCCTGGTAGTACGCTGTGGCATTTAGAAAAAGTATTGAAGCCATTGGGGCGTGAACCACACTCTGTTATTGGCTCGTCTTGTATTGGTGCTTCTGTTATTGGCGGGATCTGTAATAACTCCGGCGGAGCTTTAGTTCGTCGAGGGCCTGCTTATACCGAATTATCACTATATGCTCGTGTGAATGAAGAGGGCGAAGCTGAATTAGTTAACCATTTAGGTATTGATTTAGGCGAGACTCCAGAAGAAATATTAACCAATTTAGATAATCGCCATTATCACGAGGATCAGATACAAATGACAGAGAAATTAGCCTCTGATCATGAATATCATGAACGTGTGCGTGATGTAGATGCCAATACGCCTTCTCGATTTAATAATGATGAACGCCGTTTATATGAGGCTGCGGGTAGTGCGGGTAAATTATCTGTATTTGCTGTGCGATTAGATACATTCCCTGCGGATCATCGTACTCAAGTCTTTTATATTGGTACTAATAATCCGGACGAACTAGAAGATATTCGTCGTCATATCTTAAGTCATTTTAAAAAATTACCTGTTGCTGGGGAATATATGCATAGAAGCTATTATAAAATGGCTGAAGTGTATGGAAAAGATACGTTTTTGGTGATTGATAAATTAGGCACAGATAAAATGCCAATATTATTTGCCGTAAAAGGGCGAGTAGATGCGGTATTAAATAAAGTTCCTTTTTTACCTAAAAATCTGGTGGATAGAACCATGCAGTTTATGAGCAAATTATGGCCTGCTCATTTACCAGAGCGCATGACAGACTTTCGTGATAAATATGAACATCATCTCATGTTAAGAATGGCAGATGATGGAATTGAAGAAGCTGCAACTTATTTAAAAGAATACTTTAAACAAGCTTCAGGTGATTATTTCGAATGTACTGAAGAAGAGGGAAATAAAGCCTTTTTGCATCGTTTTGCCGCTGCCGGTGCTGCTGTCCGTTATCACGCTGTACATGTGAATGACGTAGAAGATGTATTGCCATTAGATATTGCATTGCGCCGTAATGACAGAGATTGGTTTGAAAAATTACCACCAGAAATAGAAAGCAAATTACTTTATAAACTCTATTGTGGACATTTTATGTGTCACGTTATGCATCAAGACTACATTATTAAAAAAGGTGTTGATGCGAAGGCGCTAAAAGCAGAAATGTTAGCGTTATTAGATAAACGTGGGGCAGAGTATCCCGCAGAGCATAATGTAGGTCATATGTATTATGCCAAGCCTCAATTAAAAGCGTTCTATAAACATAACGATCCAACCAATAGTATGAACCCAGGTATAGGTAAAACCTCGAAATTGAAATATTGGGGAGAAGAGTGTGGATGTGGGCAGGCTCACTCTGAGGTTAAAACTGAAAGTATTGAAACCAAAAAATAATCGCTTTGTGTCGTGTTTATTAAGTTAAAAAGAAAGGCAGGATAAAACCTGCCTTTTATCTTATTGTCTAACTTGCAATATCTTGAGCATATAGATAAAGCTCTTGTAGTTGTTTTAGTTTCTCTTCGTTATCGCTATATTTTTCTGCTAATAGCTGGATTGTATTGATATATTCATTCAGCTTCTCTGGTGTTAACATCTCTTTTCTATGTGCTAACCAACGTTGTTGCTCATCATAATTGAGAGTAGAAGGATAATTTCTCGCACGATAACGGAAAAATAGCGGCTCCATTCTCGCATCTTCAAATGTTAAATCTAAAGCAGGTAAATTTTGTGGTTGCGTTGAGCGAATAATTTCCATCGCACTACGATCATTTTCACTGAAAAAGCCATTATAAATTTGAGAATCAACATCATCAGAGACAACAAAAGGAGTTTGTTGAGCGAAGAGTTCTACGACTTTATTACGTATTTCAGGATGTGAAAATAAAATGGCTTGATTGTTTAAACAAGTATCAACATCTAAACCAATTCTATCTGCATCTTGTGGTCTTAATGTATTTTGTGGAGCCACAATAGGGCATTTATTAATATGCAGCAATTTAATTGGAACAGGGGGTTCATCAACTGCCAATTCACTGCGTGGCGTATATAAACGCTCTCGTAATTGGTCTGATGTTAAGGTTAATAGCGGGGATATATCCGCAGATAAATCGCACACAATAACAGCATTACGATTATCAGGGTGCCATGCCAATGGTGCTACAAGACTTAAATTAGAACGAGCCGCACCAAACATACCTGAAACATGTACAATTGGCGTCATGGCGGGAATATCAATTAACGCCTGAACTTTACGTTTATCGCGCAAATTGAAGAAATAATCAAACATACGCGGTTGAGCTTGTTTCAATTTTTTTGCCATCGCAATGGTGGCGTAGACATCAGACATTGCATCATGCGCATTCTCATGAGAGATGCCATTGGCTTTGGTTAATAGCTCTAGACGAAAGCTTGGGAAACCGTCTTCATTTTCAGGCCAAACAATACCTTCTGGACGCAGTGCATAACAGGCTCGTAAAACATCGAGCAAATCCCACCGAGAATTTCCTTTTTGCCAACTATAGGCATAAGGATCATAAAAATTACGATAAAGGATATTACGGGTTACTTCGTCATCAAATCGAAGGTTGTTATAACCCATAATACAGCTATTAGGTTGACTAAAAGCTTGATGAATTTGACGCGTAAACTCAGCTTCAATTAACCCATTTTTTGCCGCAATTTGTGGGGTGATCCCTGTGATCATTACCGCTTCGGGATGGGGTAAATAATCGTCATTAGGTTTGCAATAAATAACGAGAGGATCTTCAATTATGTTGAAATCCATATCAGTTCTTATACCCGCAAATTGAGCAGGGCGATCTAGCGCTGGGTGTGTACCAAAGGTCTCGTAGTCATGGATGTAAAATGTGGACGTTTTCGCTGAATTAGACAAGGTTTCCTACCGTAAATTTACTGATGATTTTTTCAATCATTACTCAATGAGTTGTATTGGGTTTAATTGAAACCATGGTAAACCATAATGTGGTAAACGTGAAATATCCTATGCAAATGGTTTTATTTGAAAGTGATAGAATATAAATGTAGGCTTTTTTTCTAAAAAGAGTACTTATTTGTATCTTTAACACTAAGCCACTAAGATAAAAGAAGAAAGTAGATCCAGAACACATAACTTAAATTGTTAACGTTAACTTATGTGCTTCATATCACATTAAAGCGACATAATTGTTTGTGAATCCAAAAGTTAACGTTAACATTTAAAGGTGAAATGACTTTATAAGGCGCTCAACAAATGAACAAAGACTCAAAAAAATACTATGCGATCTTAAGCGCGTTGTTATTTTTCTTCTTTTTTACCTGGTCTTCATCATTTTCATTAGTTTCCATTTGGTTAAATCAGTATGTAGGATTAAAAGCGACTGATACGGGATTAATATTCTCTGCTATTTCTTTGATTGCATTATGTGCTCAACCTTTATATGGCTTTATTCAAGATAAATTAGGGCTAAGAAAGAATTTATTATTAGTGATTGCAGTATTACTTATTCTTTCTGGACCATTTTTTCTAGGTTTCGCATCAATATTACGTTGGAATATTTTTGTTGGATCGATTTTAGGGGGCTTATATGTAGGTATGACTTTTAACGCAGGTATTGGCGTATTAGAGTCATATACAGAGCGTGTTAGTCGTATTCGCGGTTTTGAATACGGTAGGGCAAGAATGTGGGGATCATTGGGTTGGGCATCTGCAACATTTATTGCAGGACACAATATAAATATCGATCCTAATTACAATTTTGTGATGGCTTCTATTTCTGGTGTTGTGTTCTTAATTCTTTTAGCGCTGTTAAAAACTGATAAATCAGACGCATTTAATCAATTAGAGCATGGAAAAACATCGGCTATTACTATAAAAGATGCACTGAATTTACTTTCATTACCTCGTTTTTGGGCACTTATTTTGTTTGTTATTGGCACTTGTGTTTATGGGGTTTATGACCAACAGTTTCCCGTCTTCTTCTCATCGCAATTTGCGACTTTACAACAGGGGAATGAGATGTACGGATATCTGAATTCATTGCAGGTATTCTTAGAAGCTGGTGGTATGTTTATCGCGCCTTTCCTTGTAAATAGAATAGGTGCTAAAAACGGCTTATTACTGGCAAGCAGTGTTATGGCTGCACGTATTATTGGCTCAGGACTAGTCGAAGGGCCTGTCTTGATCTCTTGTATGAAATTATTACATGCTGTTGAACTGCCGATTTTATTAATTTCAATTTTTAAATATAACAGCCAACATTTTGATAAACGTTTATCTTCAACACTTTATTTAGTCGGTTTTCAATGTGTGAGCTCTATTGTTGCGACATTATTATCTCCATTGGCTGGTTATGGGTATGATCATTATGGGTTTGCACCAACTTATATGGTGATGGGATGTATTGTGATAGGGACAACACTTCTCTCAGCTGTATTTTTGCGTTCAGATGCGAAAGCGTTACAGCAACTTGATGGCTTACAACATGAAGATAAAAATAAAGCACAACTTATTTAGTTGCTCATTAATTTATCCTTTGTTGTGTCGATTAGGCTACCAGTAAAAATGTGTAGCCATTTTCTTATCATTAATTAAGTGAACATTTACGGGTTAAAGAATGTTGACTATATTTATTAATATATCATCCTAATTAATTGTTAATTAAGTAAAATCAATTAAATTTGCAAACTTTGCTTGTTTATTGACACGATTAAGCGATAATCTTAAACAGAACTATTTATCTTAAATATCAATTGTAAAGGTGTAGGAAATGGATAACGCAAACAAGCCGTCTTTCCAAAACGTACTGGAGTTTGTGCGTATGTATCGTCGTAAAAACAAAATCCGTCGTGAGATCACTGACAATGAGAAAAAGATCCGTGATAACCAAAAACGTGTTCTTTTGTTAGACAACTTAAGTGAATACATTAAACCGGGTATGTCAATTGAAGATGTACTGGGTATTATTGCGAACATGCGCAGTGACTATGATGATCGTGTTGACGATTACATTATTAAAAATGCAGACCTGTCTAAAGAACGCCGTGAGCTTTCTAAACAGTTAAAAGCGATGGGTGAAATTAAAAATATTCCTGATCTAAAAGACTGATTGCTTTACTAAGAATAAAAGATTGAAGGCCTTTGAATTGAATATTCAGGGGTCTTTTTTATTTTTACCTTAACCTTAATAAGTACTAAGTTAATTTACTAATAGTTATCTCCAAAGAAAAAGAACCCACTCAAAGTGGGTTCTTAATTTAGAAGTATTATCAAGATATTCTTAATAACACCTTATTATCAGTTTTGACTTTCAGCTTTTGCCATTTCTGAAGAAGCGTGATTAGTAGAACAATGTCCACCGGCACCTGTGCGGCCTTTCTTATCAAAAGCAGGACGTGCTTCCCACGCTTTGATCTCAATTGCGACAGTAGGTTCATCAGATGCTGGCGCTTTTGTCATTGGTGCACTTGCATGAAGTTGGCGTACTACCGGCTCTTGACGAATAATCACGGCTGTAGGTTTGCTTTCTTTTACTGGTACAGACTCTGCTTCTACTGTAGGTGTTGCACTCTCATTTTCTTCAGGCTGACTTTCAATAACCGTTTCAACGATAGGCTCAGCAACTGTTTCAACAATAGCTTCAACATCACTTTCTTTATGTTGCTCAGTTGTTTCTTCGGTTGTAACTGAAGTAGCAACAACTTGAGGCTCAGAAGTAGATGTTTCAGTCACTTCGCGTTCTACTGGTGCAATGACTTCTTGTGTCACGTTTTCAGTCACTGCATCTGTTTCTGCTTGTTGTGAAGCTTCATGCATATAAGCCTCGGTTGTGTTTAATACCGCAGAAATATTTTCTTTACGAGTAACATGCTCTTCGGTATTCACATCATCGATAACGTTGTTGACAACACTTTCTTCAACTTGGTTCTCAATGTTATTTGCTTCTGCAGGTGCTAATTGTGGCTCTACTGCAATAATTTCAGCAACAGCTTCAGTGGTTGATTCAGAGCTAACAGTCACAGTGTAGGTGGATTCTGTGGTATCCGCTTGTTCCACTTTTGCCACAATGGCTTCTGAAACCGCTGGTGTGATAGCTACCATTTGTGGATCTTTATGAGTAATAATGTGGTTTCCAACAGAAACGTCATTGTTGTTTTCAACATTATTTTCAATAAATGGTGCATCACTTATTGGTGTGATTGGATAGTGAATGAAGACTTTACCTGAAGCAAGTTCAGGAGAAGCAACCGCCATTGCCAAAGGCATTGGTGATACGGTTAAAGTTCGTTCATCACGATAGCGACGACGACGTTGACCACTTACACGTAAATGACGAGGTGAACGGCGAGAACGACGAGGCATAACATTATCCTGTCCGTTATTATCTTCGTTCTTATTCTCATCTTGTGATTTAGTTGCATCAGGTAATGCTTTTACAGCTTGAGCTTCATTAGTTTCAACGTTTGCAACAGTGACTGCTTTAGGTGCTGATTTTTCAGTTGGTGCAACTTTCGTTTGTGTTGTTGCAACTGGTGGTTCAGAAACTGCTTTTTCCGTCGTAGCTGGCACAACTGTTGATGCATTATCATTGTCAGTCACACGTACAGATTGTGTTAATTGACGACGATTACGGCGTTGCATAACAGGGCGACGAGGTTCTTCTTTCTTCTCATTAGCACTGTCTTTTGCAACGGTATCATTTTCAGCCAGAGCAGCTTGAGCTTTAGCCGCTTCTTGTTGTTGACGTTTTTCTTCTTGACGACGACGTTGTTCAGCACGTTGTTCACGACGCTGCTGACGACGTGCTTCGCGTTCTGCAATCTCTTGTTCACTGCTAACTTCAGTTGTTGGTGTCGCTTGTGTTTTTTGATTGCGATTCTTGCGATTGTCTTCGCTATTTGCATTATCACGATTACGATCGTTATCACGGTCACGGCGATTATTGTTGTTACGTCGATTATTGTTATTACGACGTTCACGACGATTTTCGTTATTCTCTTTCTTATTTTCCTGTGGTTTTTCTTGTGTTACCACAGGCTCTGGTTCGCTACTAAATAAGTTAGAGAAGAATTTGGCGATAGAGCTAAAGAAACCTGTAGCTTGAGCTTGTTCTGTTTTAGCAGCTTTAGCTTGGGGTTGAGGGGCTTTTTTATTTTTCGTCGTCGTTTCTGGCGTGTCTTCTTCTTGCAATCCAAAAGCTGAAATAGCAGGTTGTTCAGGCGCTTTACGCTCTGTAACAACATCGTCATCAGCTTCATTTAACTGACTTTCATGGAATTGGGCTAAGTTGTAGCTTAGAGAGGTAATTTCTTCGCCCTTACGCACACGAATAACAGAGAAATGAGGCGTTTGCATTTGGTCATTAGGAACAATAACCACTTTGACATTAGATTGACGTAATTCAATATCAGTTACAGCTTTTCGTTTTTCGTTAAGCAAATAAGAGGCGATTTGAACAGGTACAATCGCATGCACTTCATGGGTATTTTCTTTAAGTGCTTCTTCTTCGATAAGACGTAACACAGAAAGTGACAGTGATTCGTTATCACGAATAGTACCAGTGCCTAAGCAACGAGGACAAACGTGATGGCTTGATTCACCTAATGAAGGGCTTAAACGTTGACGAGACATCTCTAATAAGCCAAAGCGAGAGATACGTCCAATTTGAATGCGAGCACGATCTTGGCGAACAGCTTCGCGCATTCTGTTTTCAACTTCACGCTGATGGCGCACCGGCGTCATGTCGATAAAGTCGATAACAATTAAACCACCGAGGTCGCGTAAACGTAATTGACGTGCAATTTCGTCAGCAGCTTCTAAGTTAGTATTGAATGCTGTTTCTTCGATATCACCACCACGCGTTGAACGAGAGGAGTTAATATCAATCGCCGTTAATGCTTCAGTTGTATCAATAACTAAAGCGCCACCAGAAGGTAGGCGAACTTCACGCTGAAACGCAGATTCAATCTGTGATTCAATTTGATAATGGCTAAATAGAGGAACTGCACCTGTGTAATGGCGAATTTTGCTAGCAAAATCACCACGACCAATCGCTTCAATATGGCTACGCGCCATTTCAACGATTTTTGCGTTATCAATTAAAATCTCACCAATATCAGGACGTAAGTAGTCGCGGAATGCACGAACGATTACGTTACTTTCCTGATGGATTAAGAATGGAGCAGGGCGATTCTCTGCTGCTTTCTTAATAGCATCCCAATGTCTTAGACGATAGCTTAAGTCTTGTTGTAGTGCTTCAGCCGATTTACCGACACCAGCAGTGCGTACAATCAGACCCATGCCATCTGGGATTTCAAGGCTTGATAAAGCTTCTTTGAGTTCAGTACGGTCTTCACCTTCGATACGGCGAGAAATACCACCTGCACGAGGATTATTTGGCATTAAGACCAAATAACTTCCTGCTAGGCTGATAAAAGTGGTTAATGCTGCACCTTTATTACCACGCTCCTCTTTATCAACTTGAACAATAACTTCCTGGCCTTCTTTTAAGACATCTTTGATGTTAGGACGACCATGAGAGTGATAATTACTAGGAAAGTATTCGCGGGCTATTTCTTTGATAGGAAGGAAACCGTGGCGTTCCGCACCATAATCAACAAAAGCGGCTTCTAGGCTGGGTTCAATTCTAGTAATTTTACCTTTATAGATATTTGCTTTTTTCTGTTCATGACCGGGGCTTTCGATATCCAGATCGTACAAACGTTGCCCATCGACAAGGGCAACACGCAACTCTTCCTGCTGAGTTGCGTTAATTAACATTCTTTTCATATTGTGACTTACTCGTTATTTTCACGTTTTATAATGTGCCACTAACATACGTAATTACACTATTGATAACCGATGACCTCGTGTCTTTTACAGATGCGTCAACCTCACGGTTGTCGATTGTATAGAGATGCAATATGTCGGTGAGTCTGATTTTCAGTTCAAAAATTCAGCACTGTTTAATTGAAAACGATGTTTCAACTCAATAAGCGATGTATTTGTGGCATACTAAATTGTTTGATTTTCGACTATGTCTTACGCCATTGCTGCATTTTGAAAATCAAACAAACAAAATTTTCATAAATATACCTGATAAACATAATCAGGAGAGTCTGCATTATTCCATTGGTGTTAGGGTTATAGCAAGATGACTTTTCTGCTTTGGTGACTTTTTCTGTATAAATATGAGAGATTAGCTAATGTTTCGTCTTTTTCCCATTATTCAGGTTAAAATAGACGACAGATTTGATGTTATTTTGTACACCACAAAGTAGTTTGTTATTTTTATTTTAAGAGAGCCAAAGAATCGCCACTATGAAATCATTTAATCAAGTTCAGTTCGTCACCATTGATGGCGATGAAGCAGGCCAGCGTATCGACAATTTTTTACTGGCACGCTTAAAAGGTGTACCAAAAAGTATGATTTACCGAATTATTCGTAAAGGGGAAGTTAGAGTTAACAAAGGGCGAATTAAACCTGAATATAAACTCAATGCGGGTGATAGCATCCGTATTCCTCCTGTGCGAGTATCGGAAAAAGAAGAAGTCGCTGTATCACCAAAACTTGATAAAGTCTCAGCGTTGGCAAATTGTATTTTATATGAAGATGACCACTTAATGCTTATCAATAAGCCTTCTGGCACGGCTGTTCATGGGGGAAGTGGGTTAAGCTTTGGTGTGATTGAAGGCTTACGAGCATTGCGTCCAGAAGCCCGTTTTTTAGAGCTTGTACATCGTCTTGATAGAGATACATCGGGTGTGTTGTTAATTGCAAAAAAACGTTCAGCATTGCGTGCTTTGCATGAGCAATTACGCTTAAAACAGATGCAAAAAGATTATTTAGCCTTAGTGCGTGGTCAATGGCAATCCCACACTAAAGTTGTTCAGGCTCCGTTATTGAAGAATATTCTTCAAAGCGGTGAGCGAGTGGTTAAAGTGAGCAATGAAGGAAAACCTTCAGAGACACGTTTTAAGGTTGAAGAGCGTTTTGAATTTGCCACACTTGTGAAAGCAAGTCCTGTAACAGGCAGAACTCACCAAATTCGTGTACATACATTACATGCAGGTCATCCTATTGCATTTGATGATCGTTATGGTGATCGTGATTTTGATTCACAATTGGTAGGAACAAAACTTAATCGCTTATTTTTACATGCAAGCTCTTTGACATTTACTCATCCTTCAACAGGTGACCAAATGCGAATTGAAGCGCCAATGGATAATCAGTTACGCTATTGTTTACAAGTATTACGCAGTCAAAAATCTTAAATCGAAAATTTTTATTTCGACAGAAAATCTGAATACCCAATGCGCCCAGTTAGCTGGGCGTATTGCTTTTCTTAAACCACTAAAAAAGTGAATAGAAAATAGGGTTAACCTTCCACTTTTGTCATACATTGCTCAACAATTTTATCAATGTTCCACTCTTTAGGCATTGATGTTGAACCGTTTTTGCGCATTTCCATATCTACACGGATAAATTCAGTAATTCCGTAATCTTTAATAATGCCGTCGTAAGTACATTCACATACTTCAGCAATTTGAGGAATTAACGCATCATCGGTAATACCAGAACCCAATATGCAACTACTGACAAAATTCTTTTTAAATAAGGATGTGCTGTCATCTTTTTTGTCTGAAATCACACTGTCTTGGATAGTATTTGTTGTGTTAGTTGTTTTTGTTGTCGAAATTTCAGTGTCTTTTTCATCAGAACAACCCACTAATGCTATTGCCACCACTAAAGCTGTTAAGACTGATGTTAATTTATTCATAATACGCTTTATCGCTACATAAGATTAAAAATGAAGATGATCAGGTTTATTTTTGATCATCAGAGAAAAATAATGGGTTTATTCTTTGCGAGAGTAACATTTTATTCAATCGGATAAGTGGTAAACCAATTAAAGAATTTGGATCGTCACCGACAAACTTATCAAATAGAGTAATGCCTAGCCCTTCAGATTTAAAACTGCCAGCACAATTAAAAGGCATTTCTTTATTTAAATAGCAGATAATTTCTTCATCAGTTAAATGACGAAAGTAAACTTGGAATAATTCACAATGCGTTTGATGTTCTAAAGTTAGGCTATTATATACAGTTAATCCGGTGTAGAACGAGATACACTGTCCTGAAGCTTGTTTTAGTTGTGCAAAGGCATTATCAAAATTATGGGGTTTTCCCGTGATCTTTTCATTCAACACACAAACTTGATCAGAACCAATTATAAGGTGTTGTGGAAATTTTGCTTGTAAAGCGCTGGCTTTTTCATAGGATAAGCGGTTGACAAGATCTTGAGCACATTCAGTGGGCTTCGGGGTTTCGTCAATATCGGGAGATGCCTGTATAAAGGGCATTCCAAGCTTTTTCAGCAACTGAGCTCGAAAGGGTGAAGTAGACGCAAGAACGAGTGGCAACATATTTTTTTTAAAATCCGTAGCAAAATGATGCCTGACATTCTAAACTATGCGCCGCTGATAAAGCGAATTTTGGTGGAAAGGTGTAGATAACCCGCCTTTTTCTTTGACTATATTCCATTACAAAGATAATATGCGCGCCTTATGCAAAAGGTAAAATTACCCCTGACCATTGATGCGCTGCGAGCAGCTCAAAAGAATTTAGACTATGACGGTCATTATTCTCCAGAGCAAGTAAGCCGCTTAGCTGAATCGGTGGTCAGTGTGGACAGTGATATTGATGTGGTTTTATCATTTGATATTGACCATCAACGTCTTGCCGTGATTAAAGGACATTCCGATGTGGATGTGACTTTAGAATGTCAACGTTGTGGTGGCCATTTTCCGTATCATGTTCACGCAACATATTGTTTTAGCCCTGTTGTCAGTGATGAACGGGCCGAGGCATTACCGGAAGAATATGAACCAGTCGATGTAAACGAATTTGGTGAAATAGATCTACTGGCGATGATTGAAGATGAAATAATCCTCAACTTGCCGGTGGTTCCGGTACATGATTTTGAACACTGTGAAGTGTCCGACGCGGATATGGTGTTTGGTGAACTCCCTGAAGAATTATCAGAGAAACCAAATCCATTTGCCGTATTAGCCAGTTTAAAGAAAAGTACTAAGGAGTAAGGTCAATGGCCGTACAACAAAACAAACCAACTCGTTCTAAACGTGGTATGCGTCGCTCTCATGACGCACTGACAGTAACTCAGGTTTCTGTTGACAAAACTTCTGGTGAAACTCACCTGCGTCACCATGTAACTGCTGACGGTTACTACCGTGGCCGCAAGGTTATCAACAAGTAATTAGCTTTATAGCTCGTTGATACCTTGACAAATCTAACCATAGCGTTAGATGCGATGGGCGGGGACTTCGGTCCTCGCATCACAGTGCCTGCTTGTTTGCGGGCGCTGGCATCTAATCCTCATTTAAAAATATTGCTGGTAGGTCAACCAGACTCTATCTCCCCTCTGCTTGCAAATCAAAATGCTGAGCTAATCACCCGTTTACAAGTTATACCCGCAGAACATATTGTCGCCAATGATGCCAAACCTTCACAAGCCATTAGAGCAAGTAAAGGTACATCAATGCGAGTGGCTCTTGATCTGGTGAAAACAGGTGAAGCACAGGCTTGTGTAAGTGCAGGGAATACTGGCGTATTGATGGGGTTAGCAAAACTTCGACTTAATGCTATCGATGGAATTGAACGTCCTGCACTGGTTTCAGTATTACCTAATCAGAAAAAAGGTAAGACGGTTGTTCTAGATTTAGGCGCTAACGTTAATTGTGATAGCAAAATGCTAGTGCAGTTTGCGGTAATGGGCGCTGTGATGGCCGAAGAGATAGCAGGGATTGATTCACCAAAAGTGGCACTTTTAAATATTGGTGAAGAAGAGAGTAAGGGATTAGATAATATCCGCGAAGCTGCTACGGTATTAAAATCGACATCTAATATCAATTATATTGGTTATGTTGAAGGTAATGAATTACTGACAGGCAAAACAGATGTATTGGTGTGTGACGGCTTCGCAGGTAATGTCTCTCTTAAAACGATGGAAGGAGTGATTCGAGTTTTCCTTTCATTGATTAAATCTTCTACTACCGAAAATAAAAAAACGTCGTGGTGGATGAAAATATTGAAGAAGTGGTTACAAAAACGGCTAATTAAGCGTTTTGGACACATGAACCCCGACCAGTATAACGGTGCTTCTCTGTTAGGATTACGCGGTATCGTCATTAAGAGCCATGGTGGCGCAAATGAAAGCGCGTTTACAGTAGCAATAGAACAGGCTGTTCATGCCGTTGAGCGAAAAATCCCAGAACGGATCGCTTCTCGACTGACAACAGTATTACCCAAGAGCGATTGATAGAATGTATACAAAAATCTTAGGTACTGGTAGTTACTTGCCTGTACAAGTGCGAACTAATGCCGATTTAGAAAAAATGGTTGAAACATCTGACGAATGGATTGTTACCCGAACAGGTATTAATGAACGTCGGATTGCAACAGAAGAAGAATCTGTTGCTGTGATGGGCGCGGGTGCGGCTGAAAAAGCACTAGAAATGTCTGGTATTGATAAGCAAGACATTGGATTGATTGTTGTTGCTACAACATCAGGCTCACATGCATTTCCAAGCGCAGCATGTCAGATTCAAAATGCGTTAGGTATCAATGATTGCATCGCTTTTGACGTTGCAGCTGCATGTTCTGGCTTTGTTTATGCATTAAGCATTGCTGATCAATTTATTAAAGCTGGTTCTGTTAAGCATGCTCTTGTGATTGGTGCTGATAGATTATCCCATGCGTTAGATCCTAACGATCGTGGCACCATTATTTTATTTGGTGATGCAGCAGGTGCAGCAGTCGTGGGGGCGTCAGAAGACGAAGGTATTATTTCTACCCATTTACATTCAGATGGGCGTTTTGGTGATTTATTAGCATTACCTTATCAGCGTAAAGAAAATGAAGATTTACCTGCTTACGTTACCATGGCAGGAAATGAAGTCTTTAAAGTCGCAGTTCGTGAACTTGCCCACATTGTGGATGAGACACTAGAAGCTAACAAAATTGATAAATCTGAACTGGACTGGCTTGTGCCTCATCAGGCAAATTTAAGAATTATTTCAGCGACAGCGAAAAAGCTGGATATGACAATGGATAAAGTAGTGGTGACATTAGATCGCCACGGCAATACGTCAGCAGCATCAGTCCCAACAGCATTAGATGAAGCTGTAAGAGATAATCGCATTCAACGTGGCCAGTTAATCTTACTGGAAGCGTTTGGTGGCGGTTTTACTTGGGGTTCTGCACTTATCCGTTTTTAATATTATCAGGAAAATAAATATGACTGATTTTGCAATGGTTTTTCCCGGACAGGGATCACAATCTGTTGGAATGCTTGCAGAACTTGCAGAGCAATATCCAATTGTGACTGAAACATTCGCTCAAGCATCTGATGTATTGGGTTACTCTCTTTGGGACTTAGTTCAGAATGGTCCAGAAGAAGAGTTAAACAAAACATGGAAAACACAGCCAGCGTTATTAGCCGCTTCTGTTGCAATCTGGCGTGTATGGCAAGAAAAACAAGGCAAAATGCCACAAATGATGGCAGGTCACAGTCTTGGTGAGTATTCTGCTTTAGTGTGTGCGGGAGTTATTGATTTCGCTGCTGCAATTAAATTAGTAGAATTACGTGGTCAACTGATGCAAGAAGCCGTGCCAGCAGGCACTGGTGCAATGTATGCGATTATCGGTTTAGATAATGACGCTATTGCAAAAGCTTGTGAAGAAGCAGCGCAAGGACAAGTCGTTTCACCTGTAAACTTTAATTCACCAGGCCAAGTTGTTATCGCAGGTAACAAAGAAGCCGTAGAACGCGCTGGTGTGTTATGTAAAGAAGCGGGGGCTAAACGTGCTTTACCATTAGCAGTAAGCGTGCCTTCGCATTGTGCTTTAATGAAGCCAGCTGCTGATAAGCTTGCGGTTGCATTACAAGAAATTGAATTTAAACAACCTGAAATTCAGGTCGTTAATAACGTTGATGTGAAAGCGCAAACTGATGCGAATGCTATCCGTGATGCGTTAGTTCGTCAGCTTTATAACCCAGTTCGTTGGACTGAAACGGTTGAATTTATCGCTGAAAAAGGCATCACACAACTATTAGAAATCGGTCCAGGAAAAGTATTAACTGGTTTAACCAAACGTATTTCTAAAGAAATGAACGCTGCAGCAGTTAATGATATTGCATCATTAGATGCTGCATTAGGAAATGACTGAGGGATCTCATGGGATTTGACGGAAAAATAGCGCTAGTTACTGGTGCAAGCCGTGGTATTGGCCGTGCGATTGCAGAAGATTTAGTTGCACGCGGTGCAACAGTAATTGGTACAGCAACGAGTGAAAACGGTGCACAAGCTATTAGCGAATATTTAGACGGTAAGGGTAAGGGTTTTGTGTTAAACGTCACAGAAAACGACTCTATCGAAAAATTTTTAGCAGATGTGCGTGCTGAATTTGGCGAAATTGATATTTTAGTCAATAATGCAGGTATTACTCGTGATAACCTGTTGATGCGCATGAAAGATGATGAATGGCAAGATATCATTGACACTAATCTTTCATCAGTCTTCCGTCTGTCTAAAGCAGTTATGCGTGCTATGATGAAAAAACGTTATGGTCGTATAATTACCATTGGTTCTGTTGTTGGAACCATGGGTAACGCAGGGCAGGCAAACTACGCGGCGGCAAAAGCGGGTGTGATTGGTTTTAGTAAATCATTAGCACGCGAAGTTGCTTCCCGTGGCATTACGGTGAATGTTGTTGCTCCAGGCTTTATCGAAACTGATATGACTAGAGCATTAACAGACGACCAAAGAGCAGGTATTTTATCTCAAGTTCCTGCTAACCGTTTAGGTGATGCCAAAGAGATTGCCAGTGCTGTAGCCTTCTTAGCTTCTGATGAAGCGAGCTATATCACGGGTGAAACATTGCATGTCAATGGTGGCATGTACATGATCTAATTATGGGGACGTCTTTATATTTGCTTTTTGCGTACAATATAATGCAAAATATAGCGAATAAAGTAGTCCACACAGTCGGGATTGGTTAGATCTTTTCCTGTATTTATAAACTAAGAAAATCATCGCGCAAGCGAGTTTTGATAGGAAATTTAATAGTATGAGCACTATCGACGAACGCGTTAAGAAAATCATTGTTGAACAACTGGGTGTTAAAGAGGAAGAAGTTGTAAATTCAGCTTCATTTGTTGATGACTTAGGCGCTGATTCTCTTGACACAGTTGAGCTGGTAATGGCTCTGGAAGAAGAATTCGATATCGAAATCCCAGACGAAGAAGCAGAAAAAATTACTACAGTTCAAGCTGCTATTGATTACGTTGAAAACGCAGGTAAATAAGCTTGCTAATCTAGGCGGTCACTCGACCGCCTATATTTTTAATCCTAAACTTTTTCCCTCCTTGGAGGATAAGCGTGTCTAAGCGTCGTGTAGTTGTGACCGGACTAGGCATGTTATCTCCTGTCGGTAATAACGCAGAAGCTTCTTGGAAAGCTGTGTGTGCTGGACAGAGTGGTATCGGCCTTATCGAAGATTTTGACACCAGTCATCATGCGACTAAATTCGCTGGATTGGTAAAAGATTTCAATCATGAAGATTATAATCTTTCGCGTAAAGATGCGCGTAAGATGGATCTTTTTATTCAATATGGTATTGCAGCAGGTGTGCAGGCCATTGCGGATTCAGGTCTTGAAGTAACAGAAGCCAATGCAAGTCGTATCGGAGCTGCTATTGGTTCTGGTATTGGTGGCTTAGGCCTTATCGAAGAAAATCATACATCTATGATGAATGGTGGCCCTCGTAAAATTAGCCCATTCTTTGTACCTTCAACCATTATTAATATGGTTGCAGGGCATTTAAGTATTATGTATGGCCTTCGTGGCCCTACAATCTCTATCGCAACAGCGTGTACTTCAGGTGTTCATAATATTGGACATGCTGCACGTATTATCGCTTATGGTGATGCAGATGCAATGCTGGCAGGCGGTGCCGAAAAAGCGACTACACCATTAGGTTTGGGTGGCTTTGGTGCTGTTCGTGCATTATCAACACGTAACGACAATCCTCAAGCGGCTAGCCGTCCATGGGATAAAGAGCGTGATGGTTTTGTATTAGGTGATGGTGCGGGTGTTCTTGTTCTTGAAGAATACGAACACGCTAAAAACCGTGGTGCTAAAATTTATGCTGAAGTGGTTGGTTTTGGTATGAGCAGCGATGCTTATCACATGACTTCACCGGCAGAAAATGGCGAAGGCGGTGCGTTAGCAATGACAAATGCACTGAAAGATGCAGGTATTGCCTCATCAGAAGTGGGTTATATCAATGCACACGGTACATCAACGAATGCAGGCGACGTTGCTGAAGCACAAGCGGTAGAAAATGTATTTGGTAAAGGTACTGATGTATTAGTTAGCTCAACAAAATCTATGACAGGTCACTTATTAGGTGCTGCGGGTGCTATTGAGTCTATCTTTACAATCCTTTCACTGCGTGATCAAATCGTACCTCCAACAATTAACCTAGATAATCAAGACGAAAATTGTCATCTTGATTTTGTTCCTCATAAAGCCCGTAAAGTTGAGAACATGGACTATGCTCTGTGTAACTCATTTGGCTTTGGTGGTACGAACGGTTCAATTCTCTTTAAACGCGTATAAGCTGTTTTTTGTAGAAAGTTGAAATAATAAAAGACCCAGGATTATTCTGGGTCTTTTATTTTGTCCTTTTACTGCCAGTTGTTTTATCATGTGCAGATTGATATCAATAACATAGATGTAAGGTGTGTTAGATGTATTGGGTAAATGGACAACAGCAACAAAATGTAGATGCCAGTGATCGAGCAGTGCAATTTGGGGATGGCTGTTTTACAACACTTGCTGTTGAGCAGGGTGATCCCATTTTATTATCTGCACACATAAATCGTTTAAAACAAGGCTGTAACGCTCTCTTTTTACCGCATCCTAATTGGTTTGAACTTAAAAAGCAGATCATAGATATCGCCTCACAGGTTCAAACAAAAAGTGTGATTAAAATTATTATTAGTCGTGGTTATGGTGGACGAGGATATTCTTCCAATGGATTTATAACACCGACGGTAATAATGTCACTGTCATCTTATCCTACCCATTATCTCCACCAGCAACGTGCAGGTGTATCGCTTGGTATAAGTCCTGTTACTTTAGGGCAAAATCCTTTATTGGCTGGGATCAAACATCTCAATCGTCTTGAACAAGTCCTTATCAAATATCATTTAGAAAAAACAGAATTTGATGATGTTTTAGTGTGTGATAATGAAGGATATTTAGTGGAAGCGAATGCGGCGAATCTTTTTTGGCGCAAAGGAGATAGGCTTTTTACACCAAACCTGACTAATTCAGGGGTAAATGGCATTATGCGTCAATCTATTTTTCAATTAGCTCAGAAAAATCATTGGCAAATTGATATTGTGAGAGAAAAAACAGAAACACTTTATCAGGCTGATGAAATATGGTTAACAAATGCGTTGATGCCAGTGATCCCTGTTTCACAAATCACTTTTTCAGATGATAAGTGCTATCAATATCCTAGTAGGGATTATTATCATGTTGTTTTACAACACAGCTTGTCACTTAAATAGAACTTAATGAGTTATAAATGAAGATAAAAAAAATAGTCTGGATAGTTTTTTTTGCCTTATTAATTAGTATCGGTGCAATAGCGTTGTATATGATGCAACATATTCGTGGTTTAGAAGAAAATGTTGTTGTAAAGCAAGATGAAATGCTACTCACAGTGCCAGCAGGAACAGGGCGCGTAGCCATGGAACAATTGCTAATAAAAAATAATCTACTTAACCAAGGCGATTATTTTCAAATTTTACTAAAAGTAAAACCAGAGCTTAGCCAATTTAAAGCAGGAACCTATCGCTTAACAAAAGGGATGACATTGCGTGATGTTTTATTGTTGATCAAAAGTGGTAAAGAAGCTCAATTTACGATCCGTTTTATTGAAGGTAGCCGTTTACAAGACTGGCAATCTATTTTTGAACAAGCTCCGCAACTTACGACTGTCGCACACACAATGGATAGCGATAAATTACGTGAAGAAATAGGGATAAAACCTGAATTTGTTAACCTAGAAGGTTGGTTTGCCCCAGATACATACCATTACACCGCAGGTACGACCGATGTCGCAATTTTAAAGCGCGCCTACCAACAAATGGAAAAAACATTAGAAGAAGAGTGGGTTAAACGCGATAGTGATCTACCGTATAAATCGGCTTATGAAATGCTTATCATGGCATCAATCATTGAAAAAGAGACGGGTATTGATGCTGAAAGAACAAAGGTGGCATCTGTTTTTGTCAATCGATTAAAAACTAATATGCGATTACAGACTGATCCAACGGTCATTTATGGTTTAGGTGATAAATATAGAGGCACGATTTATCGTAGTGATTTAAATGGCTATACACCTTATAACACCTATCAGATTGATGGCTTACCACCTACACCAATAGCAATGCCGGGCGTTGCTTCAATTAGGGCGGCTGCACATCCAGCAGATACTCGTTATCTCTATTTTGTTGCAGATGGAACGGGTGGCCATAAGTTTTCAACAACACTCAATGAACATAATAAAGCCGTCGCACAATATCGACGCTTACAACAAAGATAATTATGAACAACAGTAAATTTATTGTAATTGAAGGACTTGAAGGTGCTGGAAAAACCAGCGCAATCCAAACGGTTATCGATACACTTAAAGATAAAGGTATCACCAATCTGGCATTTACCCGAGAACCCGGTGGTACACCTCTTGCCGAAAAATTACGTGAGCTTATCAAACAAGGTATTGAGGGTGAAAAAGTTACGGATAAAGCCGAATTATTGATGCTATATGCAGCACGTGTTCAGCTGATAGAAAATGTGATAAAACCCGCGCTAGCAGAAGGTAAATGGGTGATTGGTGATAGACACGATCTCTCTTCACAAGCTTATCAAGGTGGCGGACGTGGCTTAGATAAAGATCTTATGTTGTCACTTCGTAATACAGTGCTTGGTAATTTTCGCCCTGATTTGACCTTATATCTTGATTTAGATCCGGCTATTGGGCTTACCAGAGCCCGTGCTAGAGGTGAATTAGACCGGATTGAAAAAGAATCAATGGATTTCTTTTATCGTACTCGTGAACGTTATCAAGCATTGGCTAAAGATGATGACACGATTATCACGATAGATGCATCTCAAGCAATTGATAAAGTACAAGCAGATATCCGTCAAATACTAACAGCGTGGCTAGTTCAGCAGGAAAATAAATCATTATGAATTGGTATCCTTGGCTAAATCAGGCATATCGACAACTTATTAGCATATATCAAGAAGGGCGTGGTCATCATGCTCTGCTTTTACATGCGATAGAAGGCATGGGAGGAGAAGCACTCTCTTATGGGTTAAGTCGTTGGTTAATGTGCCAGAATAGGCAGGGATTAAAAAGTTGTAACGAATGCCATAGTTGTCGCTTGATGCTTGCTGAAACACATCCAGATTGGCATATTTTGCAGAGTGAAAAGGGTAAGTCTTCGATTGGTATTGAAGCAGTAAGAAAAGTCACTGAAAAGCTGGAGCATCATGCTCAGCAAAGTGGTTTTAGAGTTGTTTGGATAAAAGACGTTGAAGCATTAACAGAAGCGGCAGCAAATGCATTGCTCAAAACGTTGGAAGAACCCCCTAAAGACACCTATTTTTTACTGAATTGTCAGCATCCAGAGGTTTTATTAGCGACATTGCGTAGTCGTTGTTTTTATTACCATTTAGCAACGCCTAATCTTCAACATGCAACGCACTGGTTACAGCAACAATTACCAAACATACCTTATGCAAATAGTGTAACGGCATTAAATTTATCGCAGAACGCTCCAGTTTTAGCGCTTTCCTTATTGAAAGATGAGTGGAAAGAAAGAGAGATTTTTTGCCAAGCTTTATATACAAGCATACAACAGCATGATTTATATTCATTTTTACCACAATTAAATCAAGATAATGCCGAGCGTCGCTTATACTGGCTATTATCATTACTGCTTGATGCATTAAAATACCAAACCAATGCACAAGTGTATTGTGTTAATCAGGATCAGCAAGCATTGATTATGGCGTTATCACAATGGTCTTCGGATATTTTGTTATCCACTATTGATGGATGGAAACAGTGTCGTTATCAGTTAATGACCATCCCCGCGTTAAATAGAGAATTATTACTAGTAGAACAGCTACTAGATTGGGAAAATCAGCTAACCACAAAAATTAATTAACTATATATTAATTATAATTTAGCTGTAATAAAAAACACCTATAAGTCGTACCAGATAAATGAGAGTAAGTTATGTTTTTAGTTGATTCACACTGCCATCTCGACTGCTTAGATTATGAAAAATTACATGAAAATATTGATGATGTTGTCGAAAAAGCACAGCAGCGTGATGTTCAATATATGTTAGCAGTGGCAACCACATTACCGGGTTTTAATAGAATGCGTGAGCTAATCGGTAAACGTGACAACATCGCCTTTTCTTGTGGGATCCACCCTTTAAATTTAGATGAAGGTTATGATGTTGAAGAATTAGCACGTTTAGCTACCGCACCTGATGTTGTGGCTTTAGGTGAAACAGGGCTAGATTACTATTACCAACAAGAAAATGCGGCTCTGCAACGTGAAATTTTCCGTGAGCATATTCGAATTGGACGCCAAGTTAATAAACCCGTTATTGTGCATACACGCAGTGCTCGCGAAGATACCTTATCTATTTTAAAAGAAGAGAAAGTTCAAGATTGTGGCGGTGTTCTGCATTGCTTTACTGAAGATAAAGAGACAGCAACAACATTACTTGATCTTGGAATGTATATCTCTTTTTCTGGTATCGTGACATTTAGAAATGCGGAACAAATTAGAGAGGCTGCTCGTATTGTTCCTCTTGATCGAATTTTAATTGAAACAGACTCCCCTTATCTAGCGCCAGTACCTCATCGCGGAAAAGAAAACCAACCCGCTTATGTTCGTGATGTTGCAGAGTATATGGCTGTCTTAAAAGGGGTAAGTGTTGAAGAGTTAGCGCAACAAACAACGCGTAATTTTGCTAAGCTCTTTCATATTCAAAACTTGCCTGCTTAATAGATTAATCAGGAATTAAAATAAACAATAAGGTGATGGAAATGGCAGAAGAAACAATTTTCAGTAAAATTATTCGTGGTGAAATTCCAGCCAATATCGTTTTTCAAGATGATACAGTGACTGCATTTCGTGATATTTCACCTCAAGCACCCACTCATATTTTGATTATTCCTAATAAACTTATTCCTACTGTAAATGATGTTACTGCAGAAGATGAGCAAGTATTAGGACACCTTTTTGTTGTTGCGGCAAAAATAGCTCAACAAGAAGGTATTGCTGAAGACGGCTATCGCCTAGTGATGAACTGCAATAAACATGGTGGACAAGAAGTTTTCCATATTCATATGCATTTGCTTGGTGGAAAACCATTAGGGCCATTATTAAGTCAATGATCGGTATGATGCTAAAAGCGAGATAACAGGAAGTAATACATGATAAGACAAAGTAAGGCTATTTACTCATTACTTATCGCTATGTGTATGACGACATTGCTCTCTGGGTGTTTATCATCTCATTCAGATAATAAACTCTATTTTAATCGTCAGCAGGCTATTATTATGGAGCCATCGGTCTTAGCTGTGGGAATTGTGGCGGGACAACCCGCCCTTGAACACCATACTAACGGCACAAGAGCGACAGTTATGCTGTCAAATACACAATCTTACCCTGTTTCAATTCGCTATCGCTTTTATTGGTATAACGAGCAAGGGCTTGAAGTATCTCCTGCTGGACATGTAAATGATGTGACTATTCTTGGTGATGGTGATACCGAAATTAGCGGTGATATACCAGATAAAACCATTAGTTATGTCAGAGTTTATCTCTTTATTTAGGATAAGGTAACACGAGCATGAAAAGAGTTCTATTTGTGGCGATGTCTGTGTTTTTATTAGCAGGTTGTCCGTCTATGTTGCCACAACAACCGCCTGTACCTGTAGAGCCTGTGACACCTACAGAGCCAGTAGAGCCACCTAAACCGATAGAGCCACCAATTGAAGTTGTGCCGACACCACCTAAAATCACAAGTATTAATTGGAATGCAGCCGTCACTCCTTTAATTAGAGAAATGGCAGTTACTGGTGACTTAGAAGTGGGTAAGCTTATCGTTGTTGATAATGTTAAAAATAATTCAGGTGGGAACATCCAAGCAGTAAATGCAACCAATACAATTATTGAATCAGTTAATAGTATTAGTGCATTGCAAACTGTGCCTTATACGCAAATGATGTCTGCACGGAAGGCGCTTGGTTTATCTGGTGAAGATAGCCTAGGTCTTCGTAGTGCCGCTATTGGCTTAGCCCGCTATTTGAAAGCTGATTATATTTTATTCTCAACTGTTGATGGTAAAAAAGATAATCGTGTGATCAGTATGCAGTTAATGTCGGTTTCTTCTGGTGAAATTCTTTGGAATGGGCGCCATAAGGTTGAATGATCCGCATTACTCCAGTTTGCTTAATGCCTTGCAAGCACTTTTCCCTGCAACGGCATTAAGTAAATGGAAAATCATTGCATTAGAAGGATCTGGCGGTGGCGCTTTTCGTGTGCAATGTGCAGATATTGACTGGGTTGCCCGCTATTATGGTGATGAAAAAAAAGCGCTTTATGTACATGGAAGAAAAGAATACGCCATTTTAAAACAGCTATCAGGCTCTAATTTATCGCCAAAAGTTGCTACACGCTATAAAGAGTGGTTTTTTCTTTATTGGTTACAGGGTGAACATCTTACTCATCAATCACTTTTTAGTACTTATTTAAAGCCATTGGCTGAAAAAATAGCCATACTTCATCAATACACACCGTTAGGCTTCCCTCTTAACTTAAATCATGAATTATTAATTTATTGGCAGTGTATTGATAGAAAACGTTTATCTGCTAAATGGTTACGTTTACAACAACATTTTTTACGCCAACCGCGATGCAATCTCATAAAATACGCGCCTGCTCACATGGATTTACATGTTGAGAATATTCTTCTTAGTGATTCCGGTATAAAATTTATTGATTGGGAATATGCAGCCGATATTGATACAGCAGATTCGTTGATGACGTTTTTTGCGACAAATCAACTCAATGAAGTGCAACAAAATATGTTTTTGGATTATTACTGTTCGTATCATTGTCATTATACTCAATCCAAAGAAACAGACATTTATTCTGTGAAGGAGCTGAGAACGCGTATTTTTTCAAGAGAACCATTCATTTTTTATATGATGCTAATGTGGTATGAAGTCCGTTGGCAACAAACAAAAGATGAGTCATTTTTAATAATGTCTGAACCTTTACGTCGTTATTTTAGTCTGATGAATTAAAGACATTATCTTGTCACAATTACAAAGAGAGGAATGTTATGGGTCCAGTAATGCTTGATGTTGAAGGGTATGAACTCGATAGTGAAGAGCGTGAAATTTTAAAGCATCCTCTTGTCGGTGGATTAATCCTTTTTACCCGCAACTTCCACGATGCTGAACAATTAAATGAATTAGTCCGTCAAATTCGTGATGCATCTCATGAACGTCTAGTGATTGCAGTAGACCAAGAAGGGGGACGAGTACAACGTTTCCGTGATGGTTTTACTCGCATACCCGCGGCACAATCCTACGCAGCATTAAATGAAAGTTATCAAGCGAGTCATTTAGCACAAGAAGCAGGATGGTTAATGGCATCAGAAATGATTGCCATGGATATTGATATCAGTTTTGCTCCTGTGCTCGACTTAGGTCATAACTGTATTGCCATTGGTGAGCGTTCTTTCCATGATTCGCCTGAAATCGCCATGACAATGGCAGAGAGCTTTATTAAAGGTATGCGTTCTGCAGGTATGAAATCAACAGGTAAACATTTCCCAGGTCATGGTGCAGTCAGGGCTGATTCTCATAAAGAAACACCTCGTGATGACCGCTCTTTAAATGATATTCGCCAACGTGATATGTCTATTTTCAAAGACTTTATTCAACGCCAGCTATTAGATGCCATTATGCCGGCTCATGTTATTTATTCTCAGGTTGATGAGCGTCCTGCAAGCGGTTCATCATATTGGTTGAAATCGATTTTACGTGAACAACTAGGCTTCCAAGGCGTTATCTTTTCTGATGATTTATCGATGGAAGGTGCTGCCATTATGGGAAGTTATGCAGAAAGAGCACAACGTTCACTAGATGCTGGTTGTGATATGCTTTTAGTGTGTAATAACCGAAAAGGGGCAGTGAGTGTGTTAGATAACCTGTCCTCTGTCAAAGCAGAACGCATTGCCACATTGTACCATCACCGAGGTCGTTACACATTGAGTGAGCTACAAACCTCTGATCGTTGGAAAAAAGCGAATCAGTTGCTGACCCAATTACAGGAGCAATGGCAGGAGCGAGCATGATTATATATTTACATGGTTTTGATTCCACAAGTCCTGGAAATCATGAGAAAGTTTTACAGCTACAGTTTATTGATCCTGATGTCCGTTTTTTAAGCTACAGTACGTTGCATCCTCGTCATGACATGCAACACTTACTGAAAGAAACGGATAAAGTGATTAAATCCACAAAAGAGCCCGTATTAATTTGTGGCGTAGGATTAGGTGGATATTGGGCAGAGCGTATTGGTTTCTTATGTAATATTCGTCAGGTAATGATTAATCCTAATCTTTTTCCTTACGAAAACATGACTGACAAAATCGACAGACCTGAAGAATATTTAGATATTGCAACGAAATGTATTAAAGATTTTCGTTCTAAAAACAAAGATAGCGCTTTAGTGATTTTATCTCGTAATGATGAGATTTTAGATAACCAGCGTTCTGCTGATGAATTATCGCCTTATTACTCTGTCATTTGGGATGAAGTGCAAACGCATAAATTTAAGAGCCTTTCTGAGCATCTATTTAAAATTAAAGCGTTTTATAGTAAAAAGTAAGACTAAAGTAATGTGTTTAAAATGGATGGTGTTTGTTCCATCCATTTTTCTATCTAACATAGCTAAAATGTGCATACTCTTCTGCTATCTATCTCTTTTCAACATTTGTTTTGATCCTTTATTTTTATCATCTCAATATCGCGATTGATTTTAATGATCCTCTCTATGCTTATTTTCTAGTTGATTGTATTAATTGATTAAAAAATATCCTTATGTTTTTAATGGTGATTGATTTATCACTGAATAGCAAAAAATGACTCTTTTCTTCAAAAAAGAGATATGAATATTCAAATATTTTTGATATAAATCAACTTTGGTATGACCATCTTCCCAGCTAACTTATTTAAGAACAAAAATAACAGCCGAAACGATTTAACTGTCGTTATTTAAGTAGATTTCACTAAGGTTATTTAAATAACAACAGTAAATATCTTTATGGAGTGACGTTAAATGTCATTAAAAAAAATTGTTATTGTCGGTGGTGGCGCTGGTGGGTTAGAGCTGGCGACTAAATTAGGCAATAAATTAGGCCGCAGCAAAAAAGCAGAAATCACCTTAGTTGATCGTAATAATAGCCATTTATGGAAACCGTTATTACATGAAGTAGCGACAGGCTCTTTAGACGATGGAGTTGATGCACTAAGTTATTTAGCTCATGGTTATAATCATCACTTCAATTTCCAATTAGGCTCATTAATAGGGCTTGATCGTGAGCAAAAAAATATCACACTGTCTGCTATTTATAATGAAGAGCAAGAGCTACTCGTACCTGAACGCATATTAGACTACGATATTTTAGTGATGGCGTTAGGCAGTAAATCGAATGATTTTGGTACTCCAGGCATTAAAGAAAACTGCATTTTCTTAGATAGCCCACAGCAAGCCCATCGTTTCCATAACGAAATGTTGAATTTGTTTTTAAAATACTCAGCAGATGCCAATGCACAAGAAGAAAATCGTAAGGTAAATATTGCGATCGTGGGTGGTGGTGCAACGGGGGTTGAGCTTTCAGCTGAATTGCATAACGCAGTACGCCAATTAAATAGTTATGGATTAAAAAAATTAGCACCTTCAGCATTAAATATCACTTTGGTTGAAGCTGGAGAACGCATTTTACCTGCATTACCGGTACGTATTTCGAGTGCGGCACATCAAGAGTTAACAAAATTAGGTGTGCGAGTGATGACTAAAACTATGGTCACAAGTGCAGATGAAGGCGGATTAAACACCAAAGAAGGCGAGCATATCGATGCCGACTTAATGGTGTGGGCTGCAGGTATTAAAGCACCTGATTTTATGAAAGAGATTGCGGGTCTAGAGACTAACCGTATTAATCAGCTGGTTGTTAAACCGACCTTACAAACAACCTTAGATGAGTCTATCTTTGCTATTGGCGACTGTTCTTCTTGCCCAAGAAAAGATGGCGGTTTTGTTCCACCAAGAGCACAATCTGCACATCAAATGGCAAGTCGTTGTTATGGCAATATATTAGCAATGTTAAAAGACAAACCGCTCAAAGATTATGTGTTTACCGATCACGGCTCATTAGTTTCACTCTCAAAATTTAGTACTGTGGGGAGTTTGATGGGGAATTTAATGAAGGGTGATATGATGATAGAAGGGCGTATCGCGCGGATTGTTTATATCTCTTTATATCGAATGCATCAAATAGCTTTGCATGGTTATATCAAAACAGGGCTTATGATGTTAGTCGGATCAATCAACCGAGTGATTAGACCTAAACTAAAACTCCATTAATTTATCTTTTGCTTTACAGAGAAGACAAAAGTCACCTTTTAAAACCCTTATATTGTATGAGGGTTTTTTATCTATCTTTTCTTTTAAATTAAATAATTAAATGAGAATATCTAAATAAGATAAATAATCTCAGCATAAAGCACTAGAAGATTTATCTGTCGATACCAAAAATAACCAATAACTCTAAAACAAAATATAACAATGATAAATATAATTTTATTATCAAGATCAAACCGTAATATCAAAGATAACGTTAACTTTATTTATCATGTTAAATTATTTAAGACTTTTCTTAAATAAAAAATGATGTTTAATTCATTAATTCATCAAATAAAATGTTATGGTATTTCATAGGATTGTATTAGAAAGATAATAAGTGAAGATTATAAAGGTTAAGCTTAACTTGTTATTTTTATTCGTATTTAATTAGATGAAATGGTTTTACAAATCTTAAAATCAAACTTTATAATATAAGTTAAATATAGAAGACTCCCTATTTTTTGGCAACATTTGTTAATCTGGTGTTATCATAATGATGTATTATAAATAGCATAATGATTTCTATTTTTTCAGCTTAATAAATTAAGATCTATCTTAATATAATGTGTAAGTCTTGAGAATATAGTCAGTATTTAATTAAGTAATTAAAACAGAAATAAGTGGTGTATTTAACATGTCATAAATACGTAGTTTACTTATTATGTTAATCAGCATGGATGTTGAATTAAGCTATCAGATTAGAAAATTCATTTATTGAATACTAAATATATTAGCCAGTTAGAGTGAAACAGTGGCTTTTATTCTATATCTGTGGCAATTAAGGATAAAACAAATAAAAAGGGGTAAAAGTGGGTGTTAATGTCAGAAAGTACACACTAATAGGACTAATCATTGCATTAGCTATTCTTTCATTTATTGCATGGAGGTGGGTCTTTCCTCAACCTCAATATGCTCATGTCGTTTCGGCTACACCTATTAAATCAACCGTTTTTGTGACAGAAGAGTATTGTCATCGAATTGGCTTACCAACACCTTTTACACCAGAAAATTTGTCACGATTTCATCCCGCAGAGCAAGAGTGTCGAGTGTTCTATATGATTGAAGCACTCAATAACAGCAATATTGCTAATTTCCCTTATCCTCAATTTAAAGAGTGCATCCCGATTTATCGTCAAGAGCGTAGAATTGTTGGTTATGATGTGCTCTATACTATTGATGGAACACCCGGCAAAGTACGTACCACGTTTAAACCCGGTGAAGTTATTGCATTAGATTCTGATGGTAGGCTGATTTTAGAACAAGAACCTTATTGTTCTATGAATGAAAAAGTACCTTGTCGTAAAGAGTAAACCTAACAATATAAAAGAGAGGCGTAATGAAATTATTTCAATTACGCCTTTTTGTCGATTCGATAACCGCTAAAGTGAGGTTATTTTGTGTTCATTAAATGCACTTAACATATCATCAATAAAAGTGAGTCGTTTTTCACGCTCAGTTAAATCTGTAATAAACTTCAGTTTTGATGGGCCATCTAAACGGAAAATAGCAGGTTGCTCTTGAAGTAAGCTGATTAAATATCCCGGATCAACCTTGTTCTTTTCACCAAACTCAACAAATCCACCTTTATCATGGGCTTCAATTCGAGTAATCCCCAAGTTCACTGCACTTAAGCGAATAGCTGCATTACGTAGTAGATAACGCCCTGCATCAGGTAGTTTACCAAATCTATCGATTAACTCTGCTCTTAGATCATTAAGCTCTGTTAAGTTGATCGCACTGGCAATTCGTTTATAGAATGAAAGTCTGACATTTACATCAGGGATGTAATCATCAGGCAATAAAACAGGCATTCTTAATTCAATTTCAGTTTGTTGATTGGTGAGATCTTCAAGTGATGGTTCTCTCCCCTCTTTAAGCGCTTCTACTGCACTTTCTAGCAATTCCATATAAAGCGAGAAACCGACGGTATTCATTTGACCGCTCTGTTCTTCACCTAATAATTCACCGGCGCCTCGAATTTCTAGATCATGAGTTGCTAATGCAAAACCTGCACCTAGATCTTCCAGTGAAGCAATCGCTTCTAAACGCTTATGAGCATCCTTTGTCATCGCTTTAGGATGTGGTGTCAACAAATAAGCATAAGCTTGATGATGAGAACGGCCTACACGACCACGTAACTGATGTAATTGCGCTAAACCAAAGTGATCTGCACGTTCAATAATAATGGTGTTTGCGCTGGGTATATCGATACCTGTTTCAATAATTGTGGTGCAAAGTAACACATTAAAACGTTGATGGTGGAAATCATTCATCACACGCTCAAGTTCTCGTTCACGCATTTGTCCGTGACCAATACCAATACGCGCTTCAGGAACGAGCGCAGCCAATCTCTCTCGGGCTTTTTCGATATTCTCAACATCGTTATACAAGTAATAAACTTGTCCGCCACGCAATGTTTCACGCAAGATAGCTTCACGTACCACTAAGTCATCATATTCCCGTACAAAGGTTTTTACGGATAAGCGACGTGCTGGTGGTGTTGCAATGATAGAAAGATCACGCATACCACTCATTGCCATATTTAACGTACGAGGAATAGGTGTTGCTGTTAGCGTTAAAATATCGACATTTGCGCGCATGGCTTTTATTCGTTCTTTGTGACGAACACCAAAACGGTGTTCTTCATCGACAATTAATAGCCCTAAATCTTTCCATTGAATATTAGGCTGAAGGAGTTTATGTGTACCAATGACAATATCAATCGTTCCTTCAGCCAGTTTTTCTGTGATTTGCTGTTGCTCTTTTGCACTACGAAAGCGTGAGATCATCTCAATGTTAACGGGCCAATTAGCAAAACGATCACGGAAATTATCAAAATGTTGCTGAGCCAATAAGGTGGTCGGCACTAAAATGGCGACTTGTTTATTGTTGTTAACTGCAAGAAATGCAGCACGCATTGCCACTTCTGTTTTACCAAATCCGACATCGCCACAGACGAGTCTATCCATTGAAATAGCTTGGCACATATCGCTAAGGACAGCATTGATCGCCATTTCTTGATCAGGTGTTGTTTCAAAAGGAAAGCTTTGGCGGAATGTTTGGTACTGCTCTTTATCCATTTTAAAGGCAAAGCCTGTTTTTACTTCACGCTGAGCATAAACATCTAATAACTCTGCTGCGACATCACGCACTTTTTCAGCGGCTTTTTGGCGCGCTCTTACCCATGCATCGCCACCCAATTTGTGTAGTGGCGCATTTTCATCTGCGCCACCAGAATAACGACTGATTAAATGCAAGGATGAAACAGGGACATAAAGCTTGTCATTACCTGCGTAACTTAACATCAAGTATTCAGCTTTAACGCCACCGGCTTCTAGTGTTGTCATGCCTTGATAGCGACCAACACCATGCTGAAGATGAACAACCGGTTGACCTATGCTTAATTCAGCAAGGTTGCGAATTAAGGTATCAGTATTAATTGTTCGGCGATTGTCTTGACGACGACGATTAATTCGCTCGCCTAACATATCGCTTTCACAGATCATAGCTAATTGACGATGACTATCAATAAAACCGTGCTCAGCTGCACCAATAATAAAATAGGCTCCTTTTTCTTGGGCATCTGATAACTCAATGATCTGTTTAGGGGCAATTTTTATCCGTGATAACAGTTCTTGTACGGTTTCGCGTCGTCCTTCACTTTCAACAGAGAAAATAATACTGCCAGAAAATTGTTCTTGGAATCGACGTAGATTGTCTAAAGGGGATTTGCTTTGCGCGTTGATCGATAAATCAGGAAGTGGTTGATAACCTAAATTAGTTTGTCCTGCTTTTTCTGGCAATGTTTCTGTTTTAAGTTGAATTCGTGGCCACTGTTTAAGTTCTTTATTAAATTTATCAACACTGAGCCAAATATCATCAGGCGGTAACAGCGGTCGCATAGGATCAACGCGACGGCTTTCAAAACGCTGGTTGATGTCTTGCCAAAACTTTTCTGCAAAATCTTGTAGATCTTGCGTCACTATCAATGTGTTTTTAGGGAAATAAGCAAATAAGTTAGATAAAGGCTGTTCAAAAAACAGCGATTGCCAATATTCAATTCCCGTTGGCAATATGTGTTTACTGACTTGCTGATAAATATGTTCAGGATCACGTCTTACATCAAATCGTTCACGCCATTGGCTACGGAAAAGTTCTATCGCATTTGCATCTGTTGGGAATTCATGGGCAGGCAGTAAATTAATTTGATCAACTTCTGCTAATGTCCGCTGTGTATCGACATCAAAAGTGCGCAGGCTATCTATTTCGTCATCGAAAAAATCAATACGATAAGGAAATTCACTTCCCATAGGAAATAAGTCTAATAATGCACCGCGTGTTGCATATTCACCGTGTTCTAATACTTGCTCTACATGGCGATATCCTGCTTCATCTAATGTTTTACGTAAATTATCACGAGAAAGTATCTCTCCTTTTTGCATTATCAACGCATGACTTGCGAGATAATCTGTAGGGCAGACTTTCTGCATTAACGTATTGACGGGTAAGATTAAAATTCCCTTGAGAAGTGATGGAATACGGTATAGCGTAGAAAGGCGGTTTGAGATAATTTCTTGGTGAGGTGAAAAACTGTCGTATGGCAGCGTTTCCCAATCCGATAATGTCTCTACTGGAAAATCACAAAACTGACGGATTTCATCTTGTAAACGCAATGCATTTTGCATATCACGAGTAACAAGAACGACTAATCCAGAGTGACGTTTGATGATCTCTGCACATTCTAGAGCGCAAGCGGCACCAGTCAGTTGACCTAGCTGACGAGTATCCCCTTGTTTTATAGGAAGTTGATAACGATATTCTGAGGACATAAGCGTGTAATGTGAACTCTTTGTTGTAGTTAACTCCCAACACATCTTTAGCTTAATGGCTAAAGCTTAAACTGGCGGGCAGGTTAAGATAAAAGAAAAACCACAGTTTGGGAATAGAGTGGTTCCATTCAGTAAGACTACCCTTTATTATCCCTGAACACTTCGCATTAGCAACAGGAACAGCACAGATTTCATGTACAATTCTGTCTCATTTTATATAGGGCTCCGTTATATGCGGGGTCGTGCGGTCGATAAATTCGGTCGCTTCGTCTCATGGCTATCCGCTTTAGGGATTATGTTAGGTGTAGCTGCACTGATCACAGTAACTTCTGTCATGAATGGTTTCGAACGTTCATTGCAAGAAAGTATTCTTGCTTATATTCCACAAGCAATCGTGACATCACCTAACGGACAATTACCCCGAGATTCAAATATAGCTGAAAGATTACTGACGCGTGAAGGTATCATAAACGTTACCCCTTTAGTAGAAGGCGATGTCGTTTTACAGAGTAAAGACAATATCAGCGTTGGTGTCATGCTAGGTATAGAAAAAGAGCAAGATGAGCCTTTAACGAAATATATTCGTTATGGCGATTTTTCTATGCTGAAAGCAGGTGACTATGGCGTGATCTTAGGAAGTGGCCTTGCTAAACAGTTAAAAGTAAAAGAGGGGGATAACATTCGCCTTATTGTGCCAAGTGTAAGCCAATTAACACCAATGGGAAGATTACCTAGCCAACGTTTATTTACCGTTAAAGGTATTTTCCAAAGTGGTGGCGATGCAGATGTCTCACAAATCTTAGTTAATCAGCAAGATGCAGCACGTTTAATGCGTTATCAGCCGGGTAATATTACAGGATGGCGTCTTTTCTTTACTGATCCTCTCAATATTGAAAAATACAGTGCACAATCTTTAGATAAAAATCTTAGTTGGAGAGATTGGCGCGAACGTAAAGGTGAATTTTTCCAGGCTGTTAAAATGGAAAAAAACATGATGGGATTATTATTAAGCTTAATTATAGCTGTGGCGGCTTTTAATATCATTACCTCACTTTCTTTGTTGGTGATGGAAAAACAAGGTGAAGTTGCTATTTTGCAAACTATGGGTTTAAAACGCTCTCAGATTATGTCCATCTTTATGCTACAAGGTGCTGGTGCAGGTATTTTAGGTGCTGTTGCTGGTGGTCTGTTGGGGGCATTACTCTCAAGTCAATTAAACGTCATCATGCCAGCGGTAGGACTTATTCCTCAAGGTGTGGAATTGCCTGCAACACTTGATTGGGGACGCGTCTTTATGATCGGTTTCTCCGCTATTGTCATTTCACTTTTATCCACTTTATACCCGTCTTGGCGGGCCGCGGCTATTCAGCCAGCAGAGGCGCTACGTTATGAGTAATTCTTCTTTGAATAAACAATCAATGGCATCAGAAAAACAAATGCAAATTAACAAAGAGGGTTTATTGGATTGCCACGCCCTATGTAAACAATACCAAGATGGTTCGATTTCTACTCAAGTGCTGAAATCCGTCTCTTTTAAAATGGATAAGGGGGATTTTCTTGCCATAGTAGGCAGTTCCGGCTCAGGAAAAAGTACTTTATTACATTTACTGGGGGGATTGGATTCTCCAACATCAGGCGAAGTCTTTTTTAAAGGGCAATCACTTAATAAGTTATCTTCGTCTGAAAAGGCTGATTTACGTAATAGCCAATTGGGATTTATCTATCAATTTCACCATCTATTACCTGATTTTACAGCACTTGAAAATGTGGCTATGCCGCTGATGATTGGTGGGGCTAGTGTTGTAAAGGCGAAAGAAAAAGCGATGTCTTTACTTGAAGCGGTGGGGTTAAAAGATCGCGCTCATCATCGTCCTTCAGAGCTTTCTGGTGGTGAGAGACAACGTGTTGCGATTGCGAGAGCATTAGTGAACGATCCTTCATTAGTCCTTGCTGATGAGCCAACAGGTAATCTTGATCAGAAAAATGCTGAAGGGATTTTCGAATTGTTGATTAAGTTAAACAAAGAAAAACAAACTGCTTTTCTAGTGGTGACGCATGATTTGTCATTGGCTGCTCGTTTTCAGCGCCAACTTGAAATGAAAGATGGTCAACTACAGTCACAAAACGCAATTTCAGGAGTGAAATAATGGCACAATTGCCACTTGCATTAGTGACCGCTTTACGTTTTTCAAGAGGGCGAAAACGTGCGGGAATGGTTTCTTTAATTTCAGTTATTTCAACACTGGGCATTATGCTTGGTGTTGCTGTCTTGATTATTGGTCTAAGTGCCATGAATGGGTTTGAACGTGAATTAAAAAATCGCATTTTATCAGTGGTGCCTCACGGACAAATTTATTCAGTAGAACAGCCATTTGTACAATGGCAATCAGCATTACCTCGTATTGAAAATACCCAAGGTGTTGTCGCTGCTGCGCCATATATCTTATTAACAGGATTGTTAGAGAAAGGAACTGAACTAAAAGCAGTGCAAGTTATGGGTGTATCACCTGAAAAACAGAGTGATATCAGCTTATTACCTCGCTATGTACAAAATAATGCATGGCAAGATTTTCGGGCGGGTAAGCAACAAATTATTATTGGGCAAGGTGTTGCAGACGCATTGAAAATTAAACAAGGTGATTGGCTCACCGTATTAATTCCTAATAATGATGATCCAACTAAGCTTTTACAGCCTAAGCGTATTCGCTTACAAGTAAGTGGTATTTTTAAACTTAGTGGTATGCTTGATCATCAATTAGCGTTAATTCCTTTAGCCGATGCTCAACAATATATGGATTATGGACAAGGAATAACTGGGATTGAAGTGAAAACGGTAGATCCTTTTTTCGCGAATGAAATTATTCATGATGCCGGTTTAAACAGCAAAGAATATGTTTATGCCAAAAGTTGGATAAGCGATTATGGCTATATGTATAGTGATATTCAAATGATCCGTAGCATTATGTATTTATCGATGATCCTAGTGATTGGTGTCGCTTGTTTTAATATTGTCTCAACGCTGATTATGGCAGTAAGAGATAAAAGTAGTGATATTGCTATCTTACGAACATTAGGCGCACGAGATAGTCATATTCGTAATATCTTTTTATGGTACGGCTTATTATCAGGCATGATTGGCTGTGTTGCTGGTGTGATATTGGGTGTATTGATTGCTTATAATTTAACACCATTAGTGTCTGTTATTGAATCATTAACGGGACATAGTGTGTTGTCTGGTGATGTTTATTTCGTCGATTTTTTACCTTCAGAAGTTCATTTAATTGACGTTTTCTCTGTATTTATTACCACTGTAATTTTAAGCCTAGTTGCAAGTTGGTATCCTGCACGTCGAGCGACTAAACTAGATCCTGCTAGAATTTTAAGTGGACAATAAGGTTATTATTGACAGACAAAGAAGAAAAAACGCTTAAACTAGTAAAGATAAGAAACGCGCTATTTAAATTTGAAAACCAAGGATTGTCATGATGAAACTTAAACTTCGTCATCGTCGGCTTAGGAAGTTTCGTAAGATCAAAAGTTTACGCAGACAACATTCACGTTGTCGTTATTTTCATCTAACCCATAAAACGGAACATGAAATGAATTTACCCAAAGTTGTCGTATTAACAGGGGCTGGCATTTCGGCTGAATCAGGAATTAAAACATTCCGATCAGAAGATGGATTGTGGGAAGAACATCGTGTTGAAGATGTTGCTACACCTGAAGGTTATCAACGCAACCCACAATTGGTTCAGCAGTTTTATAATGAACGCCGTCGTCAATTGCAACATCCCTCTATTCAACCGAATGAAGCGCATTATGCATTAGCGAAACTTGAGCAACGCTTAGGTAAAGATAACTTCCTTCTTGTAACGCAAAATATTGATAATTTACATGAAAAAGCAGGTAGTAAACATATTTTGCATATGCATGGTGAATTGCTAAAAGTACGTTGCCCACAATCTCGCCAAGTTTTTGAATGGAAAGGGGACTTAGAAACAACCGATCGCTGTCATTGTTGCCAATTCCCATCGCCACTACGACCACATATTGTCTGGTTTGGTGAAATGCCCATTGGTATGGAAGAGATTTATCGCGCCTTGGCTGAGGCTGATATTTTTATCTCTATCGGTACATCTGGAAATGTCTACCCTGCTGCGGGTTTTGTCCATGAAGCTCGATTAACAGGTGCTCATACCGTTGAGTTAAATCTTGAACCCAGTTTGGTTGAAAGCCAGTTTGAAGAGAAACATTATGGTCAAGCAAGTCAGATAGTTGATGAATATGTTCATAAATTGTTTGAATTAATTAATGATCCTAAAGCTGATTTGACGCAATAATTATTTTATAGAGTTCCCTATTATTGTTCTTAGAGAGATCTTAGGGGGCAAAATGGATAAATTATTAGAACGTTTTTTTGAATATATTAATTTTGATACACAATCAAAACCATCTTCAAAAATGTCACCAAGCAGTGATGGACAATTAAAACTTGCCAAGGCATTGACTCACGAATTAAAAAAACTGGGTTTTTCCGATGTAACGCTCAGTGACAAGGGATGTGTGATGGCAAGTTTACCATCCAATGTCTCTTGGCCAGTGCCTGTGATTGGTTTTATTTCGCATCTTGATACAGCGCCGGATTTTTCTGGTAAGCATGTCAAACCACAAGTGCTTGAAGATTATCGTGGCGGTGATATTGCATTGGGTATTGGTGATGAAGTGTTATCACCAGTTATGTTTCCAATCTTACACTCCATGATTGGTAAAACATTAATTACCACAGACGGTAAAACCTTATTAGGTGCTGATGATAAAGCAGGCATTGCTGAAATTATTACCGCCATGGTACGTTTAAAAGAAACCAATCGACCTCATGGTGATATTCGTATTGCGTTCACACCTGACGAAGAAATTGGTCGTGGTGCGCATTATGTCGATTTAAATGCATTCGGTGCAAGTTGGGCTTATACCGTTGATGGTGGTGGTGTTGGCGAATTGGAATATGAAAACTTCAACGCAGCATCAGTGAATATCAAAATTGTTGGTAACAATGTTCACCCTGGTAGTGCAAAAGGGGTGATGGTAAACGCATTAGGATTAGCAACGCGCATTCATCAAGAGTTACCTATTGAAGAAACACCAGAAAATACCGATGGTTATGAAGGTTTCTACCATCTGCAAAGTATTAAAGGCACGGTAGAAAGGGCGGAAATGCATTATATTATCCGTGATTTTAATCGTAACTTATTTGAAAAACGCAAACAGAATATGATTGCGATTGCAGAAAAAGTAGGTAAAGGCTTACATCCAGATTGTTATATTGAACTGACTATTGATGATAGTTATTACAATATGCATGATAAAGTTGTTCAATTCCCGCACATTATTGAAATAGCAAAACAAGCAATGATTGATTGTGATATTGAGCCTAATATCAAGCCTATTCGTGGTGGTACAGATGGTGCTCAGCTTTCTTATCGTGGATTACCTTGCCCTAATATTTTTACTGGTGGTTATAATTTCCATGGTAAGCACGAATTTATCTCTTTAGAAGGTATGGAAGCGGCGGTGAGTGTAATTATGCGTATCGCTGAAATTACGGCTGAAAGAGAGAAAGCTAACGTGATTAGCTAATCACTAATTGAACCTTGAAAATAAAAATAATAGCCGATATTTCGGCTATTATTTTTTTAACCAGTTTAATTCTACTAAGTAATTAATGATTTCACTTTTTCTTGCTTTATTTAACATAAACTGATATCCGTTTGTGCTGGTGGAGTTTTCATATTTGCTATTTTATTATTTCTGCAAATATTATAGTTGGTAAAATAAAAGTAATGATTAACACAATAAATTTTTTATAGACGATTTTATTGTTGAAAAAAGAAGTAAAATCTAATTTTCTCCTAGGTAAAATAGGAGAAACAGCAAGGTATTGATAGGGTATTAATAGGGATGTTTACTTAATTAAAAATAGAATAATTTTATAATAATGGGCTTACATATTATTTACTATTAAACTTTTAATATAGGCACAATAGTCATCACTCTTTGCTAAATTGGGTTCAATAAATTTATCTTATAATTACAGAAAACTGAATGCAATATAAGGATATTGAATGGAAAACATGACAGGAAGATCATTAAAACCTGTAATAGAAGAGCAACTAAGCTTTCATAAAGAGAAAATAATTAAAAAATCTGAGCAGCAATCATTTTTTATTATTTTAAGCTATTTTTTGATAACTTATTTTATCTCCTTTTCTCTGTATGCAACAAATAGCAAACATACATTATTGCTTTTTTTCTTACAAAGTACTTTTTTTGTTGTTATTCCTTTTTTCTTTCATAATACGAGAGTACTTTTAAAAGAATCAATAAATTATTTAATTCGTTAGATTTTTAAATATAATATATTTATTAAATAGCTAATGATAAAAAGCCCTGCAATAATATGACAGGGCTTTATAACTTATAGTTGAAAATTAGTGATAATTAATCTTCAAAATACCAATAACCTTGGTTAACTAAGTGTGTTAATAAACGCACAAATTTCGGATCAGCTAACGCATCACCTAAGTGTTGTTTATCAATATAATCATATTGGCAAAGCGCATCCACAGCTTCTATATGATCAGTATCCATCAATTCACCATTTACGAAACAATTATCGCCAACACGTAGTGCACGAAGACCATTTAAACGATGAAGTTGCTCGCCTTGTTGCAGCAGATCATGAATTTCCGCATTTTCATATAAAGGTTCTGGAACCGCGAGATCAAGCTCATGACGAGATTGAGAAATAAATTCACCAAACCAATGCCGGAATACTTCTGGTTGAGCAAGTAAATCCTCCATCATGGCATGAAGTTTATTTAACTCTTGGTGTTGCACTAATGCTGGGTTTTCACGCTGTGTTAGATCAGGATCGCTATAACGATAGCTACCTAAATCATTTGCTAATACATAGTCAGCGAACCCACTGAAAAGTTCACGAGCATTAGGCGATCTGAAACCAACAGAGTAGTTTAGTGACTCTTCAATCGCATAGCCTTCATGCGGGAATCCAGGTGGGATATAAAGAATATCTCCCGGCTCTAATTCTTCATCAATAATTGCTTCAAAAGGATCTACTTGAAGTAGATCCGGGTGAGGGCAATGTTGTTTCATTGGGAATTTTTCACCCACCCGCCAACGGCGACGGCCTTGTCCCTGAATGATAAAGACATCATATTGATCAAGATGTGGGCCAACACCACCCCCAGGAACAGAATAAGAGATCATTAAATCATCAATGCGCCAATCGGGTAACACACGAAATGGTTTCATTAATGCCGCACTAGGAAAATGCCAGTGATCGACGGCTTGTACAAGTAAAGACCAATCTTTATCACCAAGTCCTTCAAAGTGCTCAAAAGGCCCGTGTTTGACTCCCCACTGTCCGTCTTGACAACTAACAAGACGGCTATCTACTTCATCTTCCATTGCAAGACCAGCAAGTTCATCAGGAGATAAAGGATCAACAAAACGAGAGAAGCCGTTTTTAATTAATAAAGGGCGTTTTTGCCAATGGCTTTCGAGGAATGATTGCCAATCTAAATTAAGTTTATAGTCCATTGTGTATATCCTGAGTTCGGGAAGCCTAGAGCCATAGTATAATGAATTCTAACTTCCTGCTAAACATTCCTTTGAGCAATGTGAGTAACACGATAATAAGTGAACAGATATCATACATAACGTCGTAGACTTAACGGTAATTTAAAAGTACCTTAATCAACAATGATTATTCACGCTCAGCCGTAAGTTGCTGCTCAGCAAAGATTACAGTAATACGAGCACCACCTAAAGGACTATCGGTAATAGTAATTTCACCACTGTATTGTTCAATAATATCTACTGCAATAGATAATCCTAAACCTTGCCCTGGACGAAGCGTGTCTGCTCTTGTTCCTCGCTGGAAAATAGCTTCTCTTTTTTCCGGGCTGACGCCTGGCCCGTCATCATCAATAATAATAATGACACTACTTTCATTATTGCTAACATTGATTTCAACAAATTCTAAGCAGTATTTACAAGCGTTATCCAGGATATTGCCCATCACTTCCATAAAATCATTTTTCTCACCTAACCACATGATTTCAGGTGAAATATTGAGTGTTAAATCAACGCCTTTTGACTGATAAACTTTACTTAATGCACTACAAAGATTATCTAATAACCCTGACAGTGAATGGAGTTTTCGTGTGGTAATATCGTGATCACCATGAATAGATGCTCGATGCAGATAATAACCGACTTGTTGTGAAATTCGTTCTATCTGATCGAGCATGATAGGTTCAGCTTGCTCTATCGTCATTTGCTTACCTGATCGTAAAGAGCGTAATGTTGATTGTAATACGGCAAGTGGCGTTTTTAAGCTATGAGTCAGATCTGATAAGCTTGTGCGATATTTACTATAACGGTTTCGTTCATTACGCAATAATACATTTAAGTTTCGGACTAAGCCTTTTAACTCGGTTGGTGGGTTTTCATCCAAATCATTGCGTGTCCCTTTTTCTAATGCACTGATTTGTTCTATCACTTGTTTTATAGGCCGTAAACTCCAGTGTGCAGCTAACCAAATTAAAGGCACAACTAAGAACAAATTAGCGAGAATGATATATAAGAACCAGTCCCAAACCTGACTGACTTTTTGCATTCGCTGAGGAATAGGATCGATAACTGCAATCGCCATATAAGGCATATTATCAGCCGCAGGATAATGATTAATTACCACTGAGTGAGTTAAAAATTCGTTACTTGAATATTCTTCGAGTCGCTTGAGATAAACACGGTATTGAGGTAACTGTTGTAGCATTAAACGCGTTGTTTTGACATCAACCGAAATTTCAAATAACCCTTCTTCATGGCGCCATTTATGCTTAATGCTATCTGGAATGGCTTTAGGTAAATCGGGAGTTGTCCATAATACACTGCCTTTATCATCAAAAATGATCACCAAAGAGGTGTTATTATTAAGGCTTGTAGGAAACTCAATATTCAGCTTGCCCTTATCCCACTGCGCTAAGCTGTAGTAAAGATTGCTTTGACTACGCATTAGCATAAAAGTGGTTTTATCCACACTGACAATCGAACCGACAATGGCAACTAATCCATAAGAAAGCACAAGAGCTAAAATTATGGCACTAGTTGCAAGTAAAAAACGAGTTCGTAATGAGAGTGGGGAGCGCTGTTTTTTTTGCATATTAAGGTTTCATATCAAAACGGTAGCCTTGTCCACGTACTGTCACGACAACATCATCAGGATATTTTTCTAAGATTTTTTTACGTAATCGCCCCATTAGTACATCAATAGTATGACTTTCTTTTAATTCAGCATCTGGATACAACTGGCGCATTAATGCATCTTTGCTAACAACTTTGTTTTGATTGCGCATCAAAGTTTCTAAAATTGTATATTCAAATGCAGTTAACTTAATTTGTTCACCCGAAATCATGAACTCTTTACGTGACAAATCCAATTCAAAAGGTTCGATAGCGAGGGTTTGTGATGCAATTCCCATGTTTCTTCGCATTAATGCCTGAATACGTGCAATAATTTCCTCAAAATGAAAGGGCTTTGTCACATAGTCATCAGCGCCTGCATTTAACGCTGACACTTTTTCTTGCCAACTTTCTCGTGCTGTTAAGACCATTATTGGTAGAGTAATATTATTTTCTCGCCATCTACGAATAAGGCTAATGCCATCTTCATCTGGTAATCCTAAGTCCACAATAGCTACATCAGGTGTACCTTCTGCAATAAAACTATCTGCTTCTTTGGCATCTTCAGCTGCATCAACCTGATGGCCAGCATCACGAAATTGCACAGATAAGTGATGGCGAAGTAAGATATTATCTTCAATAATTAAGATCCGCATTATTCCACCTTGAGTACAATCAGCAAAAATTTACTGTCATAAAATAAATATATGAATGATAGTTAATCTATCAGATAAAAATATGGGCTCATCATAGACAATCTATCGCTTAAAAAACACTGTATCTAGCAAAGTGTTTAAGTTATAGATAGTTTTCTTTGTGTTTTGGCTATAAAAAAAGGCAGAAATTATCTGCCTTTTTAGAGAGGTAAATTAGTTTAATTTATCAACGAGTTGAGTTGCAAAACCAATATAACTTTCAGGTTTCATTGCTTTTAAACGTGTTTTTTCATTTTCTGGTAATTCTAAACCATCGATGAAAACGACCATGTCTTGTTCTGTGATGCGTTTACCACGAGTAAGCTCTTTTAATTTTTCGTAAGGTTTTTCAATGCCATAACGACGCATTACAGTTTGAATTGGCTCGGCTAATACTTCCCAATTGCAGTCTAATTCTTCACGAAGGTGGTTTTCATTCACTTCAAGTTTATTAAGACCTTTCATGGTTGATTGGTAAGCAATTAATGCATAACCCATACCCACACCTAAATTACGCAGTACAGTTGAATCAGTTAAATCACGTTGCCAGCGAGAAACAGGTAATTTGCTAGCAAGATGTCCCATTACTGCATTTGCTAACCCTAAGTTTCCTTCAGAGTTTTCAAAATCAATTGGGTTTACTTTATGAGGCATGGTGGATGAACCAATTTCACCTGCAATGGTTTTTTGTTTAAAGTGGTTCAGTGCAATGTAACCCCAAATATCACGGTCGAAATCAATCAAGATAGTATTGAAGCGACTAATACAATCAAAAAGCTCCGCAATATAATCATGTGGTTCAATTTGAGTTGTGTATGGGTTCCATGTAATACCAAGTGAAGTGACAAATTCTTCACTAAATTGATGCCAGTTTACATCAGGGTATGCAGCTAAGTGAGCATTGTAGTTACCTACTGCACCATTGATTTTACCTAAGATCTCAACTTGTGTAAGTTGGCGATATTGGCGCTCCATGCGGTAAGCAACGTTAGCAAACTCTTTGCCAATTGTAGAGGGTGTCGCAGGTTGACCATGAGTGCGAGAAAGTAATGGTAAATCACGGTATTCTTGAGCCATTTTGCTAATGGTATCAATAAGTTCACGCCATGCAGGTAATAAGATCTCTTGGCGTGCCGTTTCCAGCATAATGGCATGAGACAGGTTATTAATATCTTCAGAAGTACAAGCAAAGTGAATAAATTCAGAAATCTGATGTAAAGCAGGGATGTTCGCCACTTTTTCTTTTAAGAAATATTCTACGGCTTTTACATCATGATTAGTGGTGCGTTCGATCGTTTTAATGCGAGCTGCATCTTCTTCATTGAAGTTAGCAACAATTGCATCAAGGTAATCGTTTGCGTTTTTTTCAAAGGCGGGAACTTCTTTAATGTCGGCGCAAGATGCCAGCTTTTGTAGCCAGCGAACTTCTACCTGTACACGGAATTTCAGAAGACCGAATTCACTAAAAATAGAACGTAACGACGAGGTTTTACTACCGTAACGACCGTCAATCGGTGAAATCGCTGTCAGCGAAGATAATTCCATTGTTGGCAACTCCCAGGTTGAATTTAAAGTATTAACATTGAGCGAGAAAATCATCAGCTTGTCGCAGGATAGTCTTTTGATGAAGTAAAAAATCAAAACGACGGCCACCTACTTGACGCCAGAGCACAGCACTACGAATGCCAGTTAATAACAACGCTCTAACTTTAGCTTGAATAATAGGGTTCTTTAACAGATCAATTGCGCCATGAACCTGAATGCGTGGGCCAACAGGGCTAACGGCATCAACATAAACGCCGGCAAGTGCATTAAATACACCTTCAGACATGGGTTCAAAGTAACTTTTTTGGCGATCTAATTGAGAAATTTTTTGCGATAAACGAGAACTGTAATCATCATTTCTATTGATAAGACGTTCTAGATTGATTAAGCCCTGTTGGTAAGTCATCAATTCAAGCGTTAATTTTTCTCTTCTTACCGCCTGATGAATAGCTTTCAGTGTTTGAAAGCCTAATTTTAAATGACTGATTTGATTGCCATAAACATCAAGTGTTGAGGTTGGATTGAGATTAAAAATACTGTTAACCATCACTTCAACATCATTCTCGTTCGCACTACCTTGGTAAGCAATTTGCTGAACAAGACGACTTGCTTGGCAGATGCCTGCCAATGCAAGTGTAATATCACGAAAATCTTTAGCCACGTCTACTCCTGAATACGGGTTTCAATGATACCGCCACCTAAACAGACTTCGTCTTGATAAAAGACGGCTGATTGTCCTGGCGTTACAGCAGCAACAGGATAATCAAAGCGGACTTCAATTTTATCTTCACTTAATGGCGTTACTGTACACGCAATATCAGGTTGGCGGTATCGTGTTTTAACAGTACAGCGGAAAGCTTCAGTAATTGGCTCTCTCGATACCCAATGCAATTGTTGAGCAATTAAGCCGACAGACATTAATCTTGGATGTTCATGACCTTGTGCCACAATAAGAATGTTGTTTTCAACATCTTTATCAACGACATACCAAGGGGAGTCTCCACCGTCTTTTGTTCCACCGATACCTAAACCTTTACGTTGACCTAATGTGTGATACATCAATCCTTGGTGTTCACCAATAGTTTCACCATCAACTGTGATGATAGGGCCAGGTTTAGCAGGGAGGTAACGTGATAAGAAATCGGTAAATTTACGCTCACCAATAAAACAAATACCTGTTGAGTCTTTTTTCTTTGCTGTTGCTAAATCAAGTTTTTCAGCGATTTTTCTAACTTCAGGCTTTTCCATTTCACCAACAGGAAAAAGGCTTTGTGCGATTTGCTCGTGACTTAACGTGTATAAGAAATAGCTCTGGTCTTTGTTATTATCGACGCCACGAAGTAATTGGCTTTTGCCATTGATATCACGACGGCGAACATAGTGACCTGTTGCGATGTAATCAGCACCTAAGTCTTCTGCCGCATATTCTAAAAATGCTTTAAATTTTATTTCTTTATTGCACAGAATATCGGGGTTTGGGGTGCGGCCTGCTTTATATTCAGATAAAAAATGTTCAAAAACATTATCCCAATATTCAGCGGCAAAATTGATAGTATAAAGCTCAATGCCAAGTTTATCGCACACGGCTTGCGCATCGGCAAGATCCGTTGAAGCTGAGCAATATTCTGTATCGTCGTCTTCTTCCCAGTTCTTCATAAACAGACCAACGACCTGATATCCCTGTTCCTTAAGAAGATAGGCTGAGACGGATGAATCTACGCCACCGGACATTCCTACGATGACTTTTTTTTGGCTGTTATCTGACATGACTGGATCTCACTGCGGAAAAATAAGCGCCATACTTTACCATATCACTGACACAGGTGCATCAAGTGTTGCTCTGTTTTTGATGCTTTGTTTTTCTATTCTCTACCATTTAGTTAAAGGGCGCACCAAAGCTAGTTAAAATAGAAAGAGGGTAGCGTTCACCTTGTTGATAACATAATAGGCTTTCTCTTACCAACGGTGAGCGCAATTGCTGGCTATGAATAATTTCATCAGCGCTAACCCAGTGACAACAATCAATATCACTATCTTGGGGCTGAGTTTTAAATTGTTCTTGTGCTTCAATAAGAAAAAGAAAACGTAGAAAAGGCGTTTTATCTGGGGCAATCCATTGATGTAACTTAAGAAAATGTTGAACGGGAAGTGTTAAGCCCGTTTCTTCCCATAATTCACGTTGAACAGCCTGAATAAGAGTTTCATTGGCTTCAAGGTGCCCTGCAGGTTGATTCCACGTTGCTTTTCCATTGACAGTTTCTTCAACAACGAGAAACTTATTTTGCGCATGAACGATACACGCGACAGTCACATGAGGTTTAAACAAAATTAATCTCCTTCCATTCACCGGGTAATAAATTATCCAATGTAATATTTCCCATACTAAAGCGGATCAAACGCAATGTAGGATAACCAATATGAGCCGTCATTCGTCTCACTTGACGGTTTTTGCCTTCAAATAAGGTGATTCTTAACCAAGTGGTCGGGATAGTTTGGCGTTCTCTAATCGGCGGGTTTCTCTCCCATAACCATTCGGGTTGCTCAACTATTTCGACTTGTGCTGGCAATGTTTTGCCATCTTTAAGCGCTAATCCATCTCGAAATTGTTGTAATGCGGCTGTACAAGGAACACCCTCTACTTGAGCATAGTAGATTTTTCCTGTGTTTTTACTCGGTTGTGTTAATTTTGCTTGTAGCTTCCCATCATTTGTTAAGACTAAAAGTCCTTCACTGTCTCTATCTAAACGTCCTGCTGCATAAATATCACGAATAGGAATAAAATCTTTTAGTGTTTTTCTGCCATTCTCGTCTGTAAATTGTACAAGAACATCGAAGGGCTTGTTGAAGATAACGACTTTACGCTCACCTCTTGGGCGCACTGGTTTTCTTTGTGCTAATGAAGTGTGGTGTTTTCTCGGTTTAGCGCTATTTTTAAGTTGATTTGCCATAGTTAATTTTTGTAAAAAATGGGAGATTGATTATACCTTAAAAGAGAAGCGATTGGCGTTAGCTGAATAATCAAGTAGTATTGACAGGTCTCTTACAAAAAATTAACAAAGCGTGCGCTTACATGAAAGGAGAGGTAAATGGAAAGCAAAGTAGTTGTTCCGGCTAATGGCGCTAAAATTACACTAGATGCTAAAGGTAAGCTTGTTGTTCCAAATAATCCGGTTATCCCTTATATCGAAGGGGACGGTATCGGTATCGATGTTACGCCAGCAATGTTAAAAGTTGTTGATGCTGCAGTTGAGAAAGCTTACGGCAAAGAACGTAAAATTGAGTGGATGGAAGTCTATACTGGTGAGAAATCAACGCAGGTATATGGCAAAGATGTTTGGTTACCAGAAGAAACATTAGATCTTATCCGTGAATATCGTGTTTCTATCAAAGGACCTCTTACTACCCCAGTTGGCGGTGGTATCCGTTCATTAAACGTTGCACTACGCCAACAACTTGACCTCTATATTTGCCTACGTCCAGTACGTTACTACAAAGGCACACCAAGCCCAGTTAAACAACCTGAACTAACTGATATGGTTATCTTCCGTGAAAATTCAGAAGATATCTATGCAGGTATTGAATGGAAAGCGGGCTCAGCAGAAGCCGATAAAGTCATTAAATTCCTGCAAAATGAAATGGGTGTTACCAAAATCCGCTTCCCACAAGATTGCGGTATTGGCATCAAACCTTGTTCAGAAGAAGGAACTAAGCGCTTAGTTCGTGCGGCAATTGAATACGCTATCGATAACGACCGTGATTCAGTTACATTGGTACATAAAGGTAATATTATGAAATTTACCGAAGGTGCCTTTAAAGACTGGGGTTATGAATTAGCTCGCGAAGAGTTTGGTGGTGAATTATTAGATGGTGGTCCTTGGGTTAAAATCAAAAATCCAAAATCGGGTAAAGAGATCATCGTTAAAGACGTCATCGCTGACGCATTCTTGCAACAGATTCTGTTACGTCCAGCAGAGTACGATGTTATCGCATGTATGAACCTAAATGGTGACTACATTTCTGATGCATTAGCGGCTCAAGTAGGTGGTATTGGCATCGCACCTGGCGCAAATATTGGTGATGAATGTGCTTTATTTGAAGCAACACACGGTACTGCACCAAAATATGCAGGCCAAGATAAAGTTAACCCTGGTTCTATTATTCTTTCCGCAGAGATGATGCTACGCCACATGGGTTGGACAGAGGCCGCTGACTTAATCATTAAAGGTATGGAAGGTGCGATTGCCGCTAAGACTGTCACTTATGATTTCGAACGTCAGTTAGAAGGTGCTAAACTGCTGAAATGTAGCGAGTTTGGTGACGCGATTATCAAACATATGTAATTGTTGATTTGATAAATAGTTAACGGGAGCTTATTAGTTCCCGTTTATTTTTTGTACTATAAAATTCTTCCCCAAAATATCCCCAAAACTCTTCCCCAAAACTGTTCAATTAAACAGCAATAATTTGCCATTCTTTGCCTCTATCATCGTGGTATTTATCAGTCATATTTTGTGTTTTATGACCCAATAATTTTTGTGTATTAATTCCTTGTTCTCGATAAAGTCGCTCAGATAAAGATCGCTGTTCATGGAAAGTAGGTGCCGTACCTTTTTCCCAAGTTAACCCACATTTATCTCGCGCTTTTTTAAATGTTGTGGTTAACGTATTTGGCGTGACTTGCTCACCGCGTTTCGCTTGTGCGGTGGTATGTCGATAATGCACGAGGTATTTACTCACAACCGCGTCACGACATTGAGCAACGACATCCCTTAAGGAGAGATTGATAGCTTCACATTTTAGCGAGAGAGGGATGGCTAACTTACTGCCTGTCTTCTCTTATCAATTTCTAAATCTCGTTTTTCGGTTGCTAACATCATTAAGTCGGCTAAATGAACGGCGGCCGATATAACGGGTGGCAAGTTATATTTTTGACGAATAACAGCATCAATTCTTTTTTCTATTTCCTTATATTCAGGTAATAGCTTTTTAAGTGATGATGGCAGATCTTTTACATAAGCTTCACTGGCATCATGAAGTAAGGCTTCTAAAGCATATTCAGGAACAACTAAATAGCTGACATATACCGAGTGTTGAGCAACAGAATAGAAATTATCAATCTGCCCATTAAATCGGCATTCATTAGCTAAACCTGTCGCATTAAATAAAAAGAATAGTGATATGCATGACCTATTGCTTGATTACTATTTATTCGGAATGACATTTATGCAACTTACTAACAAGCACAATTGCTCTGATGGGCATATAGGTAAAAAATTACAAAAGGCAGAAGGAATAATAGAAGATATGTTAAAGATGCCAAATGTTCCATTAGAGATGGTTTGATATGTGGAAAAAATCATATAAAAACTTTACGTACGTAAAAATAATGAGGTTGAGATAAGAGTGGCATCAAGGTCAATTAGCTTATTAGCTTGGCTTTTTGCAGGGTTTTATTTTTAGATATATGATTATTAATCAAAAAATTTGTTGAGAGTTTTTTGTTTTCATTGATTATTTGTTTATATTTAAGATGAAATTTATTGTTATGCTATAAGAATAAATCTGTAGTGTTTAACTAATAATTAAAATAATAAACAGGTATTCTTATCTCTACTATACTCATAATATTCAATTTATAGAGCGAGTATATATAATGATTGATTTGTTTAAATTAACGAAAAAAAGTTCTAGGCATATTGGTATAGCAATATACGTAGGTATTATAGCGGGTATCTTTTCAGCTTTAGTAAAGTCTGGTTTTGAAGACCTAATTCCACCGAGAACACTTGAAACGACACCTCCTCCAGTTGTCTTATTAGAAAAGCTAGGATTAAATATAGATACTATGACTTATCATTGGATGGGATATAGTATTAATTGGGGCGGTAATGGTGTTCATATATTATTCTCAATAGTTATCGCTGTGATATATTGTGTTATTGCTGAATACTTACCAAAGGTTAAATTATTACACGGTATTTGTTTTGGTATTGGTGTTTCTGTTTTTGCTCATGGTTTAGTTGTACCATTATTAGGGCTATCTAGCTGGCTTTGGACAGCAGGTTATCAAGCATTAGTTTCTGAGTTTGTCGGAACCGCTTTTTGGATCTGGTCAATTGAAGCGATTAGACAAAATTTGCGTTATTGTTTAACTAAAGAAAAAGATGCTGAGTAGATAAGAAAGTTCAGCCTTAATCTGTTATAAATCTCTTAAAGATCGCCTAGGCGGTCTTTTTTATTAAGCTTTTATTTTTGATAGTACACACAGGTGATTTACCGCTAAAAATAAAGTTTGCTATCTGAATTTTTCTATGGCTTAATAGCGTCACTGGTTTGGAAGTACAGACCTATTTATGTTAGTAAGTTTAAAGTTGTTCCCGTTTAGCGTTATCCTCGATACCTCTTCATTGTGAATTCCTTCTAATTAATTCCCATAAGTAAAAATACAAAACAAACCACATATGCCTTATGGCAAATTAAATAAATTAAAGGAAATTCTATGTCTAATACAATGACTGGTACAGTAAAATGGTTCGATGAAGGTAAAGGTTTTGGTTTTATTACTCCAGCTGATGGTAGCAAAGATGTCTTCGTACATTTCTCTGCAATCCAAAGTGATAGCTTCAAAACATTAGCTGAAGGCCAACAAGTTTCATTCACCATGGAAAATGGTATGAAAGGCCCCGCAGCAGGCAACGTGGTGGCTCTCTAAAGGCGCTATTACTATTCGCCTCTATTTTAAATGCCCAAGTTGTTGCGGTTCACAATATAGAACATCACAATTTGATGTCACAGTGAACAATCCACACGGCGCAAAATGTATCTTTTGCAAAAGTGTGATGACAGCTCAAATGAGTTAAGCATTAAATAGTTGAATATATAAAACCTCGCTTCGGCGGGGTTTTTGCTATCTGCAATCCCATATTAATTAAAGATAAAAAATTTAGGTTTTAGGGCTTGAAAAATGTTTATTAGTTCATATTTATATTTTGGGTAAATAAGATACCGCCCATAATTCACGAAATACTGAAGGAGGAGTTATATGCCTAACATTAAACCTTTTTCATTATTCCCAACATTATCTGACAACTTACTTTCAAACCGTTTTGATCAGATAGATCGCCTGTTTAGTCAGTTAACAGGCAGTAAGCCCATTGCATCACCAATTCAGACTTATAACCTGAAACAGATTGATGATAACCATTATGAACTGACAGTGAGTGTGCCTGGATATCAAGAAGATGACTTATCAGTTTCATTGAAAGGAAGCCGTTTATTGATTGAAGGGAAAAAAGAAGAAAAATCAGAAGAAGACAATGATAAATGGATCCACCGGGGCATATCTCAAGGACAATTTACGTTGCAGTTTGACCTCGGTAAAAATGTTAAAATAGAAAAAGCCGATTTATCAAGTGGGCTTCTGACCATCGCTATTGAGTATGAGTTACCTGAAGAAGAAAAACGGCAAACAATAGCGATAGAAAATAAAGATAAAAGCTAATTGAGTTAGATAATGTGAATAAGATTAAGGCTACACATAATGTGTAGCCTTAATTGTTTTTGTCAGGGCTTTAAATTGGATTAATTCAAACTTGAGTTGATTAGTTTTATAGATAGAAAATAATTATTTCTTATTTTACTGTCCAAGCCTCTGAGAAAAGGCGCTTTGAAAATAATTCAGCTAACCCACAGATTTGTTTTAAGCGTAATACTTCATCTTGTGACATACCTAGTTCATCACCAATCCGTTTATCGCTCCATCCTAATCGGGATAGATCTCTAACTATATCTGACATAGCTGCGACTTGATGTTGTCCTCTTGCTCGATTATGACGAATAGTTGTTGCTATTTGATCTGACATTGTGTTGTTTTTAACATCAAGGATGGTGACTGGTAAATAATTATTAATTCGTTTTTTTAAGGCGTTTTCTTTACTTAATAAATAACGATGATAGCCATCAACGATTTGCCATTGCAATTGTTTAGTTTTATTTTGTGGTGCAGATACTACAACAACGGGTTGAGTATAACCGTCTTTTATCAATGAGGTTTTGAGTAATCTCTTTTCTGTAGGAGACATGACATTAGGATTGTAGTCATTTGCTATGACTTGATTTTGCTTTATCCAAAGAACACAGTCTATAGGTTCATTTTTGAATGGACTAATTTGATGAACAAATAGTTTGATTTTATTGATAGCTTCGATTTTTTGCTCATCATTTAGTTTTAGTAGATAATCTTTTAGCGAAGAAAACACTGTTTCAATAGTCATATTTACCTCTTGTTAAATCAACTGCCAATTTTTACGTTTTTCCTGTATCCGTTTGCAATATCGGTCATAACAGTGTGATTTAGTAGGACTAAATGCTAATGTTCTACACCAAAAATCATTACGTAAAATAGTTTTACAGATCCGTCGCCAAGACGGGATTTGTTTACTGCTAGTATCACCATCTTGTTCATCGGGTATACCATTTGGGTAATCTCGCTCAACATACCAATGAAGGTAAACTGCGATTTTATTTCGGTAATGTTCGGCTGTTTGTTCCGGTAAGCTCGCTAGTAAAAAGTGGGCGTAAGATTTCCATGTATGATGGGCTGGTTTACTAATTTTACGTTGCCCAAAAAAACCTGATTTATTATGAGGGTGAGTGTATAACATACCTGCATCAGCACCACTCACTCGTTCACAGGCGAGACTCCACGTCTCAGGTTCTAAAACATGGTATAACCATAGCCCTTTACGTTGTTCAGGGCCAAATGGCTCACAAATACGCATTTGACTTAAACTAACCCCAGCTTGGTGCATTAGATCATAAATAGAATTATAGGGTAGGTTAAAACGTGAAATGTATGTCCAAATATCTTTTACATGCCAGTCATAAATAGGATAGGCCATATAATAAAAACCTTCGGGTGATGCCGTTGTCCATGGGATATCATCGGCATAACGTAGTTTTTGGTTGTTATTGATAGCAATAAAGCGATTTAATGATTCATCGGCTCTGATCCCTAATAAAATAACTGAACTACGATGATTTCCCGTGATCCACTGATTAAATGCAGGTGTGAAGTCTTCAAAAATCATATTTGGATGATAAAAAGGGAAAAAGTCTGGATCAATTATTGCGTCTTCTGGCGGTTGCCTTACCCATTTTTTTCCTGGTTCCCAAGCTGTCCAAGTCGGTTCATATTGTGAGATACCGCTTTCCGTCGTTATAGGTAATGCTATCCAGTAAAATCGCTCCGTACAGTCTTCATACAAAAATTTCATTTTTGCAACATGGTTAATGGTAGCGGAATATTGCACTTCCCAGTCAAGAAACATGACATTGAGTTTTCGATGCCGCTTTTTTGCTTCTGCAGCAACAAGATGAAACAGAACAGTAGAATCTTTACCTCCAGAAAAGGAGAGAGAGATTTGTTCAAAAGTATCAAACAACCATTCAATTCGTGTTCGAGTAGCATCTAGCACATTTATTCCAAGAGGAATTTTGTGTTTGCAAGACATAACTATCACCAGAATAAGTTAGTTAATAGTATTATTACTTAATCATATTTAGACCATAAGGGTAAGTGATGGTTACTGATTGTTACTGAGATTTACTTGAAAAATAGAATAATAAATCATATGTCATTGTTATTATTGATAGTCTCTAGTAATGAAAGATTTTTATAATGAAGGGAAATAAAGAAAGTGATTTAGTTAGTAGATAATATTTTAAAGATATTTCCTGATTTATTATTCGGTATTTTCAACTATTCATACAATAAATAAAAAATAAAATAGTCATTTTATGATAGGTATTGTATGACATTAAGTACACATGATGGAGTTAAAGTATATACACCAGTGTCATTGAAGCTATATGATTGGTGGGTGCTTAATATTTCTAATAGCTATGCATGGCAGTGTGATACGAATAAATATTTAATTCCACATTTTAAAAATCATCTCGGTGATCGCCATATGGATATTGGTGTTGGAACGGGATTTTATTTGAAAAAATCAATAAGTTATATAAAAGAAATCTCATTAACTGATCTTAATTTGCACAGTCTGGAACATACTAAAAAGTATTTATCTGATGATAAATTAATAAATTGCCTCCAGCATGATGTTTTTCAGCCTTTTTCTAATAAATTAAATGGATCTTATAATTCTATCTCCTTGTTTTATTTACTACATTGCTTACCAGGAACAATGGATGATAAGAAAAAAGCAATAGAAAATATAAGCTATTTACTGACAGAAAAAGGGGTTTTATATGGCGCAACGATTTTAGGGCAGGGAGTTAAACATAATTTCTTTGGTAAAAAATTAATGTCTATTTATAACAAAAAAGGTATTTTTTGTAATTATTCTGATTCGGTAGGCTCTTTGGAAGAAATGCTTTCCTCTTTATTTCATGACATCTCTATACATGTACAAGGTACTGTAGCTTTGTTCATAGCGAAGAATAAAAAATAATAAGAAATATTATTCTGGATTAGAGGTCTTTTATCTTTATTTTCTTAAGGAATGATATGTTAATGCGTAGCCTGTTTTTTGCCTTTTTATTCTTAACACCAGCGGCATTTGCCACAGATACATTAAGTCATAATATTGAATATTATTCTAATGTTACGTTAACGGATTTTAATTCGGGCAAAATTGAAGATGGTCGGTATTTTTGTGTTAAGGCCATGAATCATGGTGGTCAATTTATCGCCTGTGCTGTATCTAATAAGTCAGATTGGGCTTCTTCTTATGAGCACTTTTTTCAGCAAGCACATTATTACTACACAACAGGTAAAAGCTTTAGGTTATATGTTCAACCTAATGTTTGGACTCATCCCAAATTTACTCGAGTATATTCAAATAAAGCGATAGCAGGGTTCGCTAGTTGTCATAATAGTCGTTGCATGGGACCAACAAAAGATAACTAATTGAATAATAGTATATTTTATAACTTGCATTATCCTTTCCTAATACGCAGACCACAGTACTCATCATACCCTAATCACTTTACACAAGAGCTGTGTGTCTGCTCCTATAACTAAAATATTCGGTCGATCTGGGAGATGACGACACGGTTATTGAACAGACTGTTAATCCGACAGAAAATATCATAAATGCAGGTAGCTTCGATGTTATTTCCGCATGGGTTCCTTACCTACAGAAATATATCAAACATAAAATTGAACTAAATAAATACGATTATCAGGTAGCTTTTGATTATCGTGATAAGTGGTAATGAACAAACGTATATAATATTTATTCGTATCGTTTTAAAAGCCTCTTAACGAAGGCTTTTTTGTTCCAAATGACGATCTAGAAAAAATCAGTAAGTTAATCAATCTTAACACACTCACCTTCAATAAAGTCCTCTCCGTCATTTTCGCATTTTACAATATGGCACCTCCCAGGCAGACCATACCGACTAACGACACAGCGAACATCAGGAGAACTACTTAAGCCTTCGGGTTTGTTTTATCGTCTCTCATAGCTAGATACCTTTTCTAATAATCCATCATCACCGATCCGTTGACCTGTGGTTAAGGCCAATAACATGCCACATTGCAGGTAAGGAGGGGGATTTTTAGCTTGCTGATAAATAGTGCGCCATTTTTGAATATCCTAATACTTTGACAGAATCGATTATTTCAGCGATATCTAATGCGGTTATCTCTTTTTATATTTTCGTACCACAATACTGACGGAATAAATTAATAGGTTTCATTTTTTTTCGATAAGAATTAATTTTTAATTCACTGATATCTAATCTTACTAATATGAATACAGTTATGATCTACTATAATCAGATTATATGAATGTTTCATATGAGGTAGTAAGAATGCTTAACTCTGTTACAGATATTCACAAAAATAAATTTGTTAGTAAAAAAATTATTGTAGGGATTAGCACTTGTTTATTAGGCAATAATGTTAGATTTGATGGTGGTCATAAGTGCTTTCATCTTGCCGTAGATGAATTATCTAATTATTTTGAATATCAATCGGCTTGTCCTGAGATGGCTATTGGTTTACCTACACCAAGACCCGCACTAAGATTAGTTAAATCAAATTCAGGAGAAATTGCATTAAAATTTAGTAACGGGAGTGAAGGTGATTTAACTGAAAAGATGAATCGGTATTCTGTTGAGTATTTAGAGAAATTTAATCAGTTTAGTGGGTATATTGTTTGTGCAAAATCACCAAGTTGTGGATTAGAGCGTGTTCGTGTATACGATCCTATTGGTAATGGTAATCGGAAGGCAGGGACGGGTATTTTTACAGAAAATCTGAAAAAAAAGATGCCTTGGTTACCAGTAGAAGAAGATGGACGATTGAATGATCCTCATATAAGAGAAAATTTTGTTATACGTGTATTTGCACTGGATGAGTTGAATGAATTGAGAATGAACGCATTTACTCGTCAGTCTTTAATCGATTTCCATACAAGATATAAATTGCTCTTATTGGCTCATTCACAACCTCTTTATAGAGAGTTAGGTCGCTTTGTTGCTAATAATAAAGAATGGCATTCATTGGAAGCTTTTTTTGATGAATATCGAAATAGATTTATGACATTATTACAGCACCAAGCAACACGACGTAATCATACTAATGTTCTTATGCATGTACAGGGGTATTTTAAGCGTTATTTAACACCAAATCAGCGACAAACATTAAGTCAATTAATTTTAGAATATCGTCAAGGAATACAGCCTTTATTAGCACCTTTAACATTAATTAATTATTATCTATCAGAGTATCCTGATAATTATTTGAGTAAACAGAGATATTTTCATCCTTATCCCCAATCCTTAAGATTACGTTATGGATTATAATAAACTTATTGATAGGAGGAAAATATGATACGTTCTTTTGTCACTTTTTTAAGCTCATTGATTCTTACTGGATGTAATGTTATTCCTCCGAGTGACATTGAGCCTGTTAATAATTTTGATCTATCACGTTATCTTGGGCTGTGGTATGAGGTCGCTAGAATAGATAATCGTTTTGAAAAAGGCTTAACGAAAGTTACCGCAAATTATTCATTACGAAATGATGGTGGTGTTAAGGTTATTAATCGAGGTTGGAGTCAAAATAAACATCGCTGGAAAGAAAGTATCGGTAAGGCTTATTTTGTTGATTCATCTAATAAAGGTGCATTAAAAGTATCATTTTTTGGTCCATTCTATGGTGGATATAATATCATCAAATTGGATAAGTATTATCAATATTCTTTGGTTGTAGGGCCAGATAAAGATTATTTATGGATTTTATCACGTACACCGACCATGCCATCAAATTTGTTGAATGAATATATTAATTTTGCAACATCATATGGATTTGATAGTAGCAGGATCATAATATTTTAACAAAAGGTATATAGCTGAATTTAAATACTATCTAATTTGGTAGTATTTAATTATGACTTGAAGGTGTCTATTCGTAATATGAATGGGGATTTGTTATCGGGATGGCGTTAACATGCTCGGGCTTAAAAAGCTATTGCAGTGTCCGTAAACGGTGACTTTATGCAGGTTCTGAGCAATCCTAAGCGGCTCATTGATATTCATAGAGAGAAATAATAATGAGTCAAAAGCAAAATATTAGTGATTATACGGAAGCTGAATTTTTATCATTTGTTAAACAAATTTTTAATGTAGAAAACACTACAAAAGAAGATGTTAAGCATATTTTAGAGTTCAAGAATGTAGATAAAGTGTTGCTCATCTTCTAGTAACAAAAGTGTTTCACTCCACACATTAAGTGATCCCCATTTTTTCTTAAAAAATCATATCTGTCATAATGCTTTTGAAAAACACCAAGTCTTTTATGGTTTGCACAGAAGTTACCGATTTAATCATTAAAGATATGGAGAGGCAATTGCTGCTAAGACCGTTACTTATGATTTTTAAGCAGTTTTAATGTGGCGACTTGTTAAAGTTTAATTTAGGCTCAATAAACCAGTGAATAGTTGAGTTAAAAGCTAATAAAAGAGAGAGGCTAATCGTTGATAGTGTTAGTAATATTATGACTAAAAAAGTATATTCCACATGGAAATAAGTTAATATTTGTAAGAAAATAAAACAAATAATAGGATGGATTAAATAAACACCTAAAGCATTGTTTGATACTCTAGCATATTTATCAGTTGATAAAGCGAAATAAATTATACTGGAACCTAAAACAACACTTATCAAGAACTTTAAAATATACATAACAAAAAAAGATGATAAAAAATCAGTTTTAGTAAAGTTTATAATTACGCTATTGATACTGTCCTCATGATAGAGTGTAGCTATAGCTAAAGTTGTAGTGATTACAATTATCAAAAAAGGTTTTTTTCTTAATGAGGATATATTTTCATTATTAATAAAATAAGCCATTATAAAGAATGGGAAATATATAATAATAGAGAAGAATTGGGATGAATTAATTAAATAATTTTTGGCTAAATAAGAAAGCACCAATGATGCTATCAAAATAGAAAATAATATTAATTTATTAGATTTTAATTTTTTTGGTAATAATAAAAAAAAAGTTTGCCAAACAGGTGTAGCTAAAAAAAACCATACTCCATTTTGAGGTTCAAAGATATAAGTATTTAAACTTAATTCGCCTGAGAAGTATAGTGGGATTGCATCAACTGTTTGAAATGTTAAGTAAATGATAATAGATGAAAGTAAACTAAGCTTTAAAGACTTCCACGTGATATTTTTCGTTACAAATGCAACTATAAATACAAACATAGGAATTAGTGTTAAGTTAAAAATATCAATAAGAAGTAAGATCTTGTTTTTATCAGCTAAATTTAAGTAGAAATTAAAAACAATAAAAGAACTCAATATGAGTTTCAAGGTAGGCCAATATGGTTGGGCCATATTATTTGACTCAGGCTTAATTTGTTGTTTCATATGAGCGCCCTATATAGAAATTACTTTATTGTACTGTATTGATACACTTATTTGAAATAAATTTATTAGTCAAGGTAGAGCGGTTTATGATATAGATAATATTTGAGTCGCTACCCCGAAACGTAACATCGATATTCACAATGAAAAAGCTGAATTTGAAAAGCTAACTACTGTCCTTGTTAAATTAATAAAGGCCTCTTAACGGAAGTTTTTTATGTGTTCAAAGCTCATTATATTGGGTATAGATAAAATGTTACAAATCTTTAAGTGAGAATGGCTTTTTACTCTATTTATTAGGCGAACTTCGCTTTTTCTTAAAAAATTATATTTGTCATAATATTTTTGAGGAACTCCTAGTTTTTTGTGATTTTGTACAATATGCCTTAATTCAGAGCTAACTTTCATTTCGAAAGCTAATGTTTTGAATGCTTACCTAATCATGTTTATATCTCTAATAATAAATTAAGAAAAGATTAAAATAAGCTCCTTATTATTCAATAAGTCAATGTTACCTTTTTATAATTAGATAAATCTCATAGAAAATAATATAGGATTCGATTAACTATAAGGAATTAGTTAGTGATGTATTAGAAGTGTGTGTCAAATAGTATTAGGAGATTATATGAAACTATTATTAAAAAGTATTGCTTTTACGGTTAGCTTTTTATCTGCAGGTTTTGCTATGGCAGATAATGCAGATGATATAACGAAAGTATCTTATACATGTGAAAACAATCAAACAATGGAAGTTATTTATATAAATACGGAAAAGGATAGCTATGCAATTATTAATCAAATGAACGAAATGATACCAATGAAGATTATGAAAATGGCTTCAGGAGCAAACTATGAGGCAATAAATAAAAATTACACCTATAAGCTTTATACTAAAGGTGATAATGCCGATTTAGTTGAAGGAAAAGATAAACCAGTATTAAGTGGTTGCAAAGCTAGCTAATAATCACGAGTTTTGGTGAAAATTATTTGGCATTTTTATAAAGGTCACTTTGGTGGCCTTTATTGTATTCTCAAGAGAAATTTACGTTGCAATTTGAGCTTGGCAAAACTGTTAACTAAATAAATAACTTAGAACCTATAACTCTACGGCGTTAATGACATTATTAATAAACAAAATAAAATAAAAACTCAATAGCTATATCGTAATAAAGATTTTTTGTAATATAAAAATATCAATATATTTTATCTTAAGTGTTGTGAATCAGTTTATTACTCATTCAACATGCTTGGAATAATCTAACAGCAGAATATATCGCTTAAAAGTTCTGGTAGTGTAGAGCAATCAAGTTTAATTAAATCAATTACTTATTATAATAAGTTATTTAGTGAGACTTTTTTGTCTGCGCTGACTACGGAATCAACACCCATTATATTGTCAATTATTTTTTTTCTAGGAGTATTACTTATGGTAGTTGTGTAGCTTGAAGGATACTCTGTAAAAATTAATTTTTGAGGTCATAGATATGAGAATTCTTTCTAGAATAAGTAACTTGTTATTGATAATTATAGGATTGTCGGTGATATCAGTCTCTTCTTATGCTGATCCAAATAATGGGCACGGAAGAGGTCAAAATAAAGGATATCAAGGAGAAAAACCAAATAAATGGCATAATAAATCACAAAATAACCACTTTGATAATGAAACATCTTTCTCAATTTCGTTATCTTATAATGAGGCTAGAGCAATTGCGCTAAATGGTGGATTTACTGGATACTCATCGTTACCACCTGGTATTGCTAAAAATTTAGTAAGAGGAAAACCATTGCCGCCTGGTATTGCGAAGAAAATGGTTCCTGAAAAAATGCTTAACCAATTGCCTTACTATCCTGGCTATGAATGGCGTATTGTCGGAAATGATTTGGTGTTAATTGCATTAAGCACAGCAATAGTGACTTCAATCATTAATAATGTTTTTGATTAAAATATAACGAATTAAATATATTTGATACAGTGGCTGAGATTTATAATCTATAACACATAGTCTTGTGAGTTTAGCAACCTTCAGAGCTTTAGGCCTGTTGAGACTTCCTTTTTTCTTACGAGAAAGGACTTTCTGCTTCCGGAGCAGATTGGTTGCGGACATTGATTAAATATCTAGTGTGATTTGATGTTGGTGCTGGTTTCGTTGGTGTTTCCATTCTATCGTCATAGATCATATTTGCTGGTCACGCAACGACTTAACGTAATATTTTTCAGCATATTAGCAATTTCTTTTAACTTTTTTACCTTTATTTATATTTGTATGGATCTCATTATGAAGATGAGCAATCTTAAATAAAGCGTTTACATAAAAAATAGAATGATTAAGCCAAGTTAAATAAATACCACACATAATGTATTGCTAGTCATCGTTAAATGATCATTTTGTAAAACCGTGTAAGTCAGACCGTTCTGTTACTATTTTGTGTCAATATTTTCTTTTTTACAAATGGGGAAATATTATGTCTACAATGAAAACAGAAGTTATTGTTATTCGTTTAACAAAAAAAGAACGTGCTTTATTGGATTCAATAAAAACAGTACCATTACTTGCAGATTGGATGAAAGAATTAGCTCTTTCTAAATTACAAGAGCAAGATATTTTATCTAATAAATAATTACTAATGCCGACAAGAGGGAATTGAGTCGGCATTGCTATTTTATGGTTTTTGTTGCTGGAGTTTATCGTTTTATCTGTTTTTATTTTTGTAGGATTACTATCTAAATATTGTTATTTAGATGACGAAAGTTGTACTGTTACTGTCAGTTATTTATTATATTCTTATATCTTAAAAAAGAGAGAGTAAGATATATAAATGAAATCAAAAAATTGCTTAATGCAGTAGTTGATATTGATTAAGCTACATAAAATCAAATGATTTAATTGTTTAAAAAAGTATTAGAGTAAAGTGAAAGAGATATAAGCTAGTTATAATGAGGCATGATATTAATAAACATTGCTAATAAAAAAGCCCAATGTGGCGGCATTGGGCTTAGTGACTCGAATAGATGGGTATAAAAAACTATTAGAGATCAATATAAATGTAGTGAATTTTCATTTTATAAATTAACAATAAATGCTTTTTTTAGTAAAAAAGTGTTTTTATGCTTTATCTTGTCTAGTTTTAAGGCAAATTGATGTTTTTTCATTCCCTGTGGGCATATGATGTTACGTGGATTTACTTATTTTTATTTTTTTGCTATGTGAATAGATGGCTCTATGTTCTCTTTTGGCAATACTTAGTAGATAACGATAAGTTGATTTTCCTATTGTGAGGAATATCTGGAAAAATGGCTACTTGAAGTAATAAATTATCTTTATTTAACAGAGGGATATCATTTTATTATTAATAGAGACGGATATGATGATGTTTGGCTTGAAGAGATAAATAAACACGTGTTTTTCATTATGTTATAATTTTTAGCTTAGTTATATTTATATTTTTTATGTGCTTTTATGCGTTGAATTTTATAACTATGTTTAAAAATGTAAAATATAAGAATAATGAGTTATTTCAAAAAATAAAAATATTAATTGATGTTGGTCTTATTTTTAACATAAAGCCAATGACAGCCTAATCAGTTTGAGTAAATATTATAAGAGTATTTAATTCACAATTAATAAGGAAGGTAACTTTTTATGTTTCCAGAATATCGTGATTTAATTTCAAAACTTCGTCAGACTGATCCTGATTTTCGTGCTCTATTTGAACAACATAACGAACTTGACCATAGAATTGTTAGATTAGAGCATAAAGATAGAAGAGGTTATGGTGAAGAAGTTGTTGAGCTAAAAAAACAAAAATTGAAACTGAAAGAAAAAATTCATCAGATCCTCAAAAATCCACCAAAAGAAGAGTAAGTAGTAAAAATAATTTATTCTTGATTAAGAAATCATATAAATTACACAATTTATTTATAAAGAAAAGGCTACTGATGTAGCCTTTTTACTACCTAGGATCTAAAAATGATTAATTAGTTATGTACTATGTCAAAATTCACCTTTCCAAAGTACATCGAGATAAATTATATTTTATTAATAATAAAATTAGCTCTATCAGTTATACCTATTTTAGGTAGCTCTATTAAATTATAATTATATCTTTTATAAACAGCTATCATAGCTAAATAGGTTTCTTCTGCTTCTTTTTTTGTTTGTTTTCTTTCTTGATCTTGAGTATAAATTTCGGCCCATGGTGGTGCTATAAACACATTTGTGGAATAACGAAATAAGTTAATTGCCTTATTAAGGTGTTTTGGGATAGCTAAACCACATAGTAGTAAATACCCTGCAATATCTGGGAGGCCTCTATCATAGAAATAAAGCCTTTTATTGTTGTTTGCTTCATGCCATGACCGTAACTCCCAAATTAACATTGCTTGTGCAAAAGCGTTCGGATCTTCCCATGGTAATGCATTTCCTTCAATTACAATTTGGTCTTGAATGATGGCTCTTCCTGCTTCTAAAGAACAAAGATAACCTCTATTTTCAAGTTCATTTATTAGTGTGGTTTTTCCAGAGCCGGGGCCTCCAGTTAATATAATACGATGTGATTTTACAGGCATGATAACTCCTATAAGTTTATATAATTAATTAAGAGAATGGTGATGATGTATAGAAGGCGTTAAGATGGAGTTGTTAGAGATTAAGTATACTTAAAAAGGGAATTAGAAAAAGTGTGCTAGCATTAAATGCTAATATAAATTTTAAGTAACTTTTATTTTGATAAGAACCGATAGTTTGAAGTCAAATATTATGAACTTATGAGCATAGATAATTAATTATATGGAAATAAAAAAGACAATATTATCATTTTGGGTTCTATTTTTTCCTGTTTCTCCTTTTTTCTTAATTTAGGCATTTTATGCCTATGATGGTATCGAATAGCAATTGAAAGAAGAAGAATTTGATTTTATTATAGAACGCATATGTTTTATTATGATCTGTATATAAGGATTGGTGTGGGTATTGTAAAAATTTCTGATGAGTTACATGAGTACTTGCGAAAAGCAAGTAATGTGATGTCACGCTCTGTTAATGCTCAAGCCGAGTTTTGGATAAAAATTGGCATTCAAGCAGAATTAAATCCAGATAAAACGTTTCCAATGATTATCAATGAAATGCTAGAAAAAGAAGCCATCAAGCAAGAAGTAGAATAAAGAGGGAAGAAGAGTGGAAAAAATAACGATTAAAACAGCTGACGAAATTGAATTAATGCGTGAGTCAGGACGTTTATTGGCAAAAGTTTTTACAATGCTTGATGATTTTATTGTACCTGGTGTTTCTACACTAGAGATTAACGATAAAGTTGATGATTTTATTGTCAATGAACTCCAATCGAGACCAGCAAGTAAAGGTCAATATGGTTATGAGTATGTGCTAAATACATCTATCAATGAAGTTGTTTGCCATGGTGTGCCAAAAGCAGATGAACGCCTTAAAAGCAAAGATATTGTTAATGTTGATATTACACTAGAAAAAAATGGATTTATTGCTGACTCTAGTAAAATGTATATTATGCCAGATGCATCCCCTATTGCGCGCAAATTAGCAAAAATAACGTATCAAGCAATGTGGGAAGGTATTAAGGAAGTAAAACCAGGTGCGACATTAGGCGATATTGGTCATGCTATTCAAAGTTTTGCGCAGAGTCATGGATATAGTGTAGTGAGAGAATACTGTGGGCATGGAATAGGAAGAGAGATGCATGAAGCACCACAAGTACTACATTATGGTATTAAAGGACAAGGTGTTGAATTAAAAGAAGGTATGACTTTTACTATTGAGCCAATGATAAATCAAGGCGGTGCTAAAATAAAAACCAAAAAAGATGGTTGGACAGTTGTGACAAGAGATAAAAAATTATCTGCTCAATCAGAACATACTATTTTAGTAACAGCAACAGGGTATGAAGTACTCACTTTGCGTCCTGAAGAAGTATTACCATAATTGTTACTCTTTTATATTTATAGCCATTTTAAGAGAAAATATTCTTTATAGTTTCAAAATGATTTAGTTTTTAATTAAAGTGGCTACTAATAAATAATAAATAATAAATAATAAATTAAAATAGTGCGTTACAACCGTAAAATAGAGATTATACTAATAATACTTAAAACAATTAAGGCATTAAAAATCGATATTTACTATAATCTTGCACTTCAAATATTATGTTTTAAATTTTGTACTCTGAATATTGTTCTAGAAATTGCTAATAGGATGTTTAGCAAATTAAATAAATTAATTTAAGCCCAAGGAATGGAAAATATGTCAACTACATATCCAATTGTTTTAGTTCATGGTTTATCTGGTTTTGATGATGTCGTCGGTTATCCTTATTTTTATGGTATTGCGGATGCCTTAGAAAAGAATGGCCATAAAGTTTTCACTGCATCTCTTTCGGCATTTAACGCAAATGAAGTTCGTGGTGAACAACTTTGGGAATTTGTGCAAAAAGTTCTCAAAGAAACGAAAGCAAAAAAAGTAAATTTAATTGGCCATAGCCAAGGTCCATTAGCTTGCCGTTATGTTGCTGCAAAACATGCAAAGAGTATTGCTTCTGTTACTTCTATTAATGGTGTAAACCATGGGTCAGAGATTGCAGATTTGGTACGACGTATTGTGCGTAAGGATAGCGTGCCAGAATATATTGCTGATGCAGTAATGAAAGCCATTGGTACTATAATCTCTACCTTTTCAGGTAATCGCAGTAACCCACAAGATGCCGTTGCCGCATTGGAAGCATTAACAACTGAAAATGTAACTGAGTTTAATAAAAAGTACCCACAAGGATTACCTGCCGTTCGTGGTGGTGAAGGGAAAGAAGTTGTAAATGGCGTCTACTATTATTCATTTGGTAGTTATATCCAAGGTTCGATTGTTGGTGAAAAAGGCAATTTACTGGATCCTACTCATGCAGCAATGCGAATATTAAATGCATTCTTTACTGAGCGTGAAAATGATGGTTTGGTAGGTCGTACAAGTATGCGGTTAGGTAAATTGGTTAAAGATGATTACGCCGAAGATCATCTAGATATGGTAAATCAGGTTGCTGGGTTAGTGGGGCGTGGTGAAGATATTGTTGCTATTTATACAAACCATGCAGAGTTTTTGGCAAGTAAAAGGCTTTAATATCCTGCATACTTGTTGTGAAATAATCTAGCACGAATGGCTCTAATCGATTTAGAGCCATTTTTATTTTTAATTACTATTGTTTAATATCTTTGTTAACGCTGATTGAAATAGCATAACCTAATAAATAAAGTGCTTGCTCCAAGCTATCTACTTTTGAGGTTTGATTAATTTCAAGTAAACGTTCTATTTGTGCGCTCGTTAAATTCATTTTTCTTGCAAGATCGGATTTTTTTGTTTTTGTTTCTAACATCGCATTATGTAATGCAATTTTTAAACAGCTGATAAGAGGTAAGTAGACAATAAAATCACCAGATTGCGCTTTAGATGGAGCAGGAATAGGCAATTTACTCGCAATAAATTCTTCAAGACCTACATGTAAAATATCAGAGGCTTCTAGTTCAATATCATCTTCTGTATAAGCAACAGCGTGTATATTATCAAAATCACGGTAGGTAATTTCGTAAGTTTCACTTTCTTCATCAAAATGAGCGATTGCTGGATAGTTGAACATAAATAACCTTTTATATAGTTGAAAGTCGGATTTAAAACGAAATTACATAATATAATGTGCTTTCAAAATTCTTGTGTATAGTACTAAAGTGAAATTTATCTATTTGATATTAAATAGTATGTTAAAGATTAAAGCATATTTATCAAAATTTATCTTCATTTCTTTCTAATGTGAGAAAGAATGAAGTAGATAGTATCTTGTTTGTTGGTTATTACATACTTTACTGGAATTGATAATTAATTTTAGGTAGATCTTATAGTTAAGAAAAACTATCTTATTGATATTCATAAGGTGTTTTTAGGAAGGAGTTGTTTATGTATCCCGTTGATTTACATGCTCATACTATTGCTAGTACACATGCTTACAGTACAGTTAGTGAATATTTCCAACAAGCTAAAAAACAGGGAATTCAATTATTTGCAATTACTGATCATGGCCCAGATATGGATGATGCTCCTCATGAATGGCATTTTTCTAACTTACCGGTGATCCCTCGTATTATTGATGGTGTGGGTATTCTTTACGGTATAGAAGCGAATATTAAAAATATTAAAGGTGAAACAGATTGTAGTGAGAAAATGAGCAAGAAATTAGATATTGTGCTTGCTGGTTTTCACGATCCTGTCATGGGTTCATTAGGGCTAGTTGATAATACAAATGCATTAATTGCAACAATAGCAAGTGGTTGTGTTCAAATGATTACGCATCCTGGAAATCCAAAATATCCAATAGAAATTGCTGAAGTTGCAAAAGCCGCTGCCACTTACAACGTTGCTTTAGAAATGAATAATTCATCATTTATTCATTCTAGAGTAGGAAGTGAGAAAAACTGTATAGAAATTGCGAAAGCAGTACGTGATGCGGGAGGATTAATTGCATTAGGCTCTGACTCACACATAGCTTCTTCGTTGGGAAAATTTGATCGAGTATTAAAAGTATTAGCTCAAATAGACTTTCCACAAGAGCGCATATTAAATGTAACCCCAAGAAGAGTGTTAGATTTTCTAAAATCACACGGTAAAAAAGAGATCCCTGAATTTAGCCATTTTTAATGTTGGGTTAAATAAGTAATAAGAAAGCTATCCTAAGATTAAGATAGCTTTTATGATGTGGGTTGACTTAGCACTTACTGATGAAAAACAGTCAGTTCTTGCTTCAGTCTATCTGACTGTGTTTGCAATGAATCTAATGAACTGACTAATTCTCGGGTCATTGTTGCGTTAGCTTGTGTGGTTTGATCTAATTGATTAATTGCATCTTCAATTTGAGCAATACCATTACTTTGTTCATTTGTAGAAATAGAAATATCGTGGATCATTTCATTAATATTTTCAGTGTGCTTAGAAATATCTACCATATTGTCGTTAGCGTCAGCAGCTAGTTGAAAGCACTGATTTATTTTTTTACTTGAATTAGCGACAAGTATCTTTATCTCTTTTGATGCTAAATTACAGCTAATGGATAATTCTCTTACTTCTTTAGCAACAACAGCAAAACCTTTTCCGTGTTCACCCACTCTTGCCGCTTCTACGGCAGCATTTAAAGCCAATAGGTTTGTTTGAAAGGCGATATTGTCGATCGTAGAAGTAATATCATTAATTTGCTCGGAAAACGTGACAACCTCATGCATATTTTCAACAACGTTAGCGAGCATTTCATTGCTTTGGTGGATCATCGTATCTGTTTTTGTGACTAGTTCACATGATGTTTGTGTATTTTCTGCATGCTGTTTTGATGTAACACTTAATTGTCGTATTCCTGCAGAAGTTTCGAGCACGGCTGCTGATTGTTGTTCAACACGAATAGCAAGATTATTATTCATAACAGCAATATCACTTAATTCTGAATTAATAAGGCCTGAGCTGTGATTGATATTATTGACGATCCGTTTTATCTGATCTCGCATTTTTTGAATATTGGTAGTGAGAATATTTATTTCATATAGACCTTTTGTGGTGACGTCGGTTGTTAATTCTCCATTACTAATATCTTCGATATTTTTCATTATTACGTTTAAAGGTGAAATAAAGTTTTTTCGTAGTACAACTTGGACTAAGAAAGAAAAAATAACTATTAAAACTGAAATAACGATTAAGCTATAAATAATTTTCTGGTACAAAAACTCACCTTCATCCAATGAAGCTGTGTAGTAGTTTTCTAATTGTTGATGATAGGTAGTATAGGCTTGCTCAAAATTGTCTTGATAGGTTTGTGTTGGTTGATTTAAATACTCGTATGTTTTGCCTTGTTCTAGGAAGGCTAAAAATTCAATGAGTGCTGCATTAAGTTCAGTATATTTTTGCTCTAATTGTTGCACATAACTTTGATCTTTAACGTTATGAGGCAAATTCTTGAAACTTTTCCATCCATTCTCAACGTGCTGAAGTTTTTCTTTAGTTTGTTGTAATAATGAAGAGATGTCAGTATTGGCTGTAGCCATTTTATTTATAATTAATAAGTGGCGAGAGCTGGCTCTATTTAAAGTATTACGTGTTTGTAGTAAATTTTCCCAAGTATTATTTAATAGTGATTGTTCATGATAGATATTATTTAGTGTGTTTAAATTTCTCTTATAATCATTAACTGAAGAGAGGAATAAAACACAAGCTAGAGCAAGAAGTAAGATTAAAGAGCCTGTAATAAGCCAAACTAATGTGGTTGTTTTTAAACGTGACATATTAAAAGAGACGTTTGGCAAATAACGTTGTTTTAAGTTCTTAAACATGTAATGTTATTTCCTTTTTCATAAAAATATAACCGTGTAATCTATTGATTTTTTAAGTTTTATTTTTACTTCCTGTAACTGACATAAACAAAGAGTTAAAAAATACATAAAAATATGTTTTTAGGTCACTCTTTGATTTAATGCCATATATCCTTTTGATTTTTTCAAATACTAAAAAATAGTATCGGCATTTTATAAATATTCTTTATGATTATTTATTGTTCTAATTGATAAATTTATCAAATGTATTTTCTCTCTTTGTAATGCTTTGATTTTTAATTAATTTTTCTTAAATATTAAAAATTAAAGATAAAAATAAAAATGATATAAAAGATATTTCCTTAGGAGATAGTGGTTAACTTGTTGATCTATTATTAATTTTATGTGATTAACTCATTTATTTTTAAACAATTAGATTTAAATAGTGTCAGTGTTTCTATTTATAAAATAAAAAAGTAATAATGATTTAAACAGCAATAAATTAAATTATTTTTTGTTTATTTAATAGAACAAATAAGAGTGGCTAACGTTATAAATGAGATAAAAACAAAAAGATAGCAGTAGAAAAGTAAGAAAGTAGATTAAATCGCTATAAACGAAAGGTATATAACCCTTCCATTTGTGAATAAGGATCACATTAATAATGATCCTAATAATGTACGAAAATTTCACATAAAATAAAAACAAGATATTAAAGCGATGCTAGAGAATGACATAAAACCAAGTTACATTAATCTTATTGTGATCCCTAAAGGATGATAATGTGAAAGGATAAATTTATTTATAATTTTAGAGTATTTAACATTAGTGTTTTATAGTTATTTTCCTCAAGATCTTTATCTGTAAAGCCAAAATTTGCGGCTAAATGCCTTAGTTGGTCAATATAGAGTGGGAGTTTACTTTGGTCGTCCGTCATGATAGCAAATTCAGCAAATGAGCCTAATTTATCTAACTTATCAATAGTAATATGAAACTTATCTAGAAAATAAATTTCTCTTGATTTTGTATAATTGAGAATACAATGGTAGCCAAGAGTCGTAAACATGGAGACTGTTTTTCCTGCATCTTCGATACGAACAGCTTCACATTGCGATAAATCAGGGCCTTTAACGATAAGAAGATTTATTCCTGCGGGAAGCATTTTTCTTACACATAAACTGATAGTTGGAGCTGAAAATTCAGTATTTTTATGTTCCATATACCAATCTGTTTCTTTATTCTCAGGCGTAAATAATGTGGCACCTGCTTTTTTTAACTCATTAATAAATTTTTGTGGATTTTGAAGGTGATATTTTAGTTCAGCTTCAAATTTTCCTTGAAAATGTTCAGACATACGTTTTCCCCAAATTAGCGTTAATGAATTATAGCATTAACAATGTATCCTTTTGGGATAAAAAAGAACTTTTAATGTTATTTCATTATTGTATTTATATTTTTTGTAAATTAGATAAAAATATTTAAATAGAACAATAGATAACATTACTATCAAATAAGAGGTAGGGGATATAGTGTTTTTAATAAAAAAAGAGTAAGAGAAAATAAAAGGGGCATTGCCCCCTTTATTATTACAGAACACCTTCAAATGGGTTCCAACTTTGATCATTTTTAGTTTCTTTTAAATAATAGGCATAGTTGGCTGTTATGGCCCATAAAATGTTAACTGCAATACCCACCGCATTGATAACACCATTATTTACAGGTAAAAAGCCAATAATTGTGAAAATAGCAATATTAATAGCAAATAATGTTAATGCTTTGCGCCATAAACCTAAAATAAGAAAATAAATAAAACCAAAGAAAAATGCCCAGATATTCATTCCAATAAGAATACGTTTACCAAAGGTAAGCTCTTTATACGCAGCTTTAAATTCTGGTGTTTTAGGTGAACCATATTTATCAAAAAATGAAAAACGTTCTTGCCATTTTTCAGAAAGTTCTTTATTCATTTTAATTCCTTTTACCCTGTTGATTAAAATTAGCTTTAATAGAAAAAGTATCTTTACATAATTTAACATTATGAACAATATAAATTTATTATGAGATGATGAATTTATTGGTTTATATAAAAAGCATTAAAGTGAATGTGTTTTGGTTTTTTTTAATAATTATCTTATTGCTTCAGAATATATTTTTAATCATTACTCTTAAAGATAATAACGATAAAATAAAATACCATTTTGAATTGATTTTATGGTGAAAAGAATAAGAAATCTGGCTTATGAGAAATACCAGATTTCTTATGGAAGATGGAAGTGGGCGATTAGCGCACGACTAATACAGATGATTCTGCGTAACTGACCACAGAAGATGCGGTAGAACCTAGAAGATAAGTTTTCATACCAGGGTTACGAGAACCAATGACAATCAGCTCTGCTTGAATTTTTTTTGCGGTTTCTAAAATTTTATCGCGAGGATTACCTATAGACACATAAAATTGAGTTGTACTATTTGGAATATCAATGTGCGATAAATTTTCTTTTAGTGTGGATAATGCAATTTCAATCCGTTGTTTATCACTTGCTAGTCTGTCTTGTCCTGCGAATGCAAATCCGACAAAAGACTCATAACTTGGGATGACTGATAAAAAATGAATATTCAATTTGTCAGCGACAGACAATGCTTTTAGATGAGACACAACCTTGTCTAATAAACCAAGCTCTGTAAAATCAACGGGTACTAACACTGTTTTTGTCATAGTGGCTCCTAATTAACCTTTTATTATGATTAGGGCTTTAATATTAATTTTTTGTACATACAAATATGAGTTACCTACTAATCTTATCAGTCAAAACGAAAAACTGCACAAAAATTGAAATTATTTTTATTTTTTGAGAGATATGTATTTTTTCATATGAAAAAAAATGAAAAAGAATTGCTGTCTGAAAAAATAAATGTGTCGCAATATCAAATAGAAATTATAAAAAATAGAGAATAATAATAGCTAATGGGTGAATGTTTTATTTTTTTAATAACGATTGTTGTAGATATTGTTTTATATATACTTGTTGATATATGACAAAGCTTATTTTTATATTTTTCATGGGTAAAATATAATTTTTATTTAATATTAATTTGAATTTCTTGGGTTATAAAAAATTCAATAAATATAAAAAATCAAAGCCAAAAAATAATACTTATATATTTCAATTGGTTGCTATATTTACCTTGACAGTTAAATACAAGTTTACTCTTAATGATAATAAGTGTTATTTAGCTTTATAAGAGTATTTAAAACATATTACAAATGAGATTGGTTTTTATTTTTATTACAGGTAATTAATTGAAAAAAACAAATAAATCACACCTAAATCGCTATATTTTTATTTTTAACCGTGCATAATACCCATAATGTTAATTTTCATCGCAAAGGACGTAAAATATGTTACATCAAGATATGATCAATAAATTGAATGAACAGCTAAATTTAGAGTTTTACTCGGCAAATCTGTATTTGCAAATGAGTGCTTGGTGCGACGATAAAGGATTTGATGGCGCTGCTAAATTTTTAAAAGCTCACTCTCGTGAAGAAATGGAACATATGCACCGTTTATTTGATTACTTAAGTGATACAGGTGCAATGCCTTTACTTGGAGCGATTGAAGCTCCACCTGCTGAGTTTTCATCATTAGCTGAGTTGTTCGATAAAACTTACAAACATGAAAAACATATTACATCTGAGATTAATAAATTAGCACATGTTGCAATGACAACTCAGGATTATTCAACATTTAACTTCTTACAATGGTATGTTGCAGAGCAGCATGAAGAAGAAAAATTATTCAAATCAATCCTAGATAAATTAGCAATGGTCGGTGATAGTGGCAAAGCTTTATTCTTATTAGATAAAGATCTGAACACATTATCAGCATCTGCACATGTTTAATTATTAGTAAAGCTTTTAGATAGCTTAAATTACTAAATAACTTATTACGCTCTGCTGTGAATGAATAGCAGGGCGTTTTTTATTCTTTTGTATTGCCTTCTTTACGATTCTTATCTTTTATTTTTTTCCTTACTTATATTGTTTGTTCTTGCCCCTAAAAAAATACTTATTGAATGCTATTTATACAGGGGGATTATTTTACTTTTAGTTTTATTTGGTTATGTATTGAACTGTTTAGACTGTCAATATGGGTATTATATTTTTTCAAAGTGTAAAAATGGGTGATATTTGAAACAGAAACTGCTCTAAATAACATATATTTTGAGTGCTAGTTCACAACCTTTTATTTCTAATATCAAGAAGCAAAGATCTTGACGTAAAATTGCTATAAAATATTTTCATAAATAAAAAAATCACCTGTAATTTAAGAGGTTATTATGTCATTAAATACACTTAAGACATCTTGGGGTAAATTATCGGCTATTGCTGTTTTATTCCTTGGTATGTCATACCAACAAGCATTAGCACATGCACACTTAAAATCACAGTTACCTGCTGAAGGTGCTGCGATTGAACAAGCGCAAGCGCCTAAAGTTATCACGCTAGACTTCTCTGAAGGTATTGAATTAGCCTTTAGTAAAATCAAAGTCACTAATAGTGATGGTAAAGAAATCACCGTAGGAAAGCTGAGTTTAGATCCTGTTAACAATACGAAATTATTATTGCCTTTAGAAAGTGATTTATCAGAAGGTGATTATTTAGTTAATTGGAACGTTGTTTCTGTTGATGGGCACAAGACAAAAGGTTCTTATCAATTTAGTGTAAAATAATGACACCTGAAGACGTTTATATTTTATGTCGTTTTTCCCATTTCGTGGCAGTCATGTTTATGTTCGGACTGAGCTTCTCGGCTGCCATTCTTGCTAAAGATAAGTTCATTCCTCTTATTCAGGTTCGTTTGCGCCCCGCATTAGCTATTAGCACAGTTATCGTCTTTATTACGACTTATTTATGGATGATTGTGCAATCTGGTATTATGGGAGAGGGTTGGGAAGACGCCTGGTCAATTATAATATGGCGAGCGATCTTAGATACTTCATTTGGTCAAGTTTGGCAATGGCAATTGGTATTAGCAACCGTTGCATTGGCTATTTTATTTATACACCAACGCTATATTCGCAACTTTTCTTTATTAATTATTTCTTCAGTTATGTTGATCTTACATGCATCAATTGGTCATGGTGCCATGTTTACAGGATCAGAAGCCGTATTCTATAAAGTTAATCAAAGTGTTCATCTTATTAGTGCTGCGTATTGGTTTGGTGGTCTATGGCCATTTGTCGCTTGTTTGCAGTTTTTACGGAATAAAGATGAGCTTGCAGATGGGATGATCAAGCCTATCATTGGTACAATGAAGAAGTTTTCACTTTTTGGTCATCTTGCTGTTTTATTGGTGACAATTACCGGTATTATCAGTGCTATTATGTTAATTCCTGGATGGCCGGCAGTACAATTATCATCTGAATACCAAAGCATGTTATGGCTTAAAATTAGTTTAGTGTTGTTAATGCTTGGTTTAGCTGTAATCAATCGTTATGTCTTAGTTCCTCATATTCGTAAGAAAAATAACTTTCAATGGCTGCTAGTAAATAGTTGGCTTGAACTATTATTTGGAACAATGGTTATTTTTACCGTAGCCATCTTTGCGATTAACTCACCTGTATAGATTGCGATATAATTTAAAAAACCTAATTTCTTAAGTGAGATATCTACATGAAACGTTTCTTATTCGCAGGAATGTTAATGCTCTTTACTTTTCAAGCATTCTCGGCGGCACCTATTTCAACGGTCAGTAAGCTTCAATTTGGTGACGATTGGCCATTTACACGTGAAGAAGTGATGCTTAATTGTCGTGCTGATGGAGCTTGGTTTGTGATTAATCCAGCAACACTGATGCAGTATCCTCTTAATGAAATTGCAATGAAACAAATGGAAAGTGGCAAAGTAAAAGCGCAGCTAATTGATGTTATTTTGCTACCAGATCCTCATTCACCTGAAAAGAAAAAATCAGTAGAAGTGATACAGAACGCGATTAAGTCGCTTTGTGAGAACAATTAATCAATTGATTGATAATATAGATAAGAATTTTTTATTTTATCATGTTGATTTAAATAATAAAAATAAATAACAACGATTTTTTGAGTAGAAAATAGTGTGCTACTAAGTTGTTTACTGGATTTTTACATATTGTTAGCTAATATTTAACAGTAGGTTGTGAGATAGAAAAGTCTGAGAAAGTCTGAGTGAGTTCTCGATTTTTGTTTATGCCGTAAGCAACATTTTACTTTTTAGCGCACGGCTCAAAATGAGCCATTTCCCTAAGCCAGATAAATGATTTATCTGGCTTTTTTTATTTCGCTTTAGCATCTCTTATGCCACTTTTAAGATCCAATGGTGGTTTTCTTTGTCATAAGCATGACGATAAAGCAGAATATTTTGATCTTTCAATTGGGCTGGAATGCTGGTGTTTTCATCCCATCCATCTAATTGCATGCAAAATTCTTTGTCATAATCACATGGTATATGAATATAAGCTAATTGATTATCGACAGAGTGTTTTAAAGTAATATCTTCAATTTCATAGCAAGCAATTTTCAACGTTATCTTTTTCATAATAAAACTCCGGTTTAAGCGATGTTGTGTTCTGTTATGTTTTGTTAGAGGCATTTATTTCAAAGAATGCTTTTTGACCAAACAGAATTAAGCATAGTATAAATGGAATTGATTTCCAAAATGTTTTTTGAAAATAAAAAAAGCGGATCATTTTTTGTGATCCGCTTTAAATAAATCTTCTGAAATAGGGTAGAATTATCTAATTTTTAAGGTTTAGGTATTGCCGTTCCCCATTCATTCCAATCTTTAGGCTCTTTTGCATTTAAAATGAAATTCTGTTCCTGTTTCGCTTTTGATTGTAATGGCGTGGAAGGTGGTGTTGCAAATGTAATGCCTCCACGTATAAATTGTTTAAATGTTCCACTTCGTATAACACCACCCGTTAAACCAAAGGAAAAGTTATATCCAGAGGAAAGCCAGAATTCGGTATTATTTCTAACAAGATATTGATATTTTTTACTGATTCGAATGTGAATTAAGACTCTATCAGACATGTTTCCTAATTCAAGGCCTGTCACAGCACCAACTTCAAGACCTCGATAATAAATAGGCGTACCAATTTGTACTGAGCCGGCTTCTGTAGCATTTAAAACAAGATTTAATCCATCAAGATAGCGAGAGTCTGTAATATTGGATGTTTGTAATTCAAATTTACGATATACGCCCCCATTGCCGGGCTCTGCTTTAATATAAGGTTGAATAAGTGAATCTAAGTTATCTAATCCCGATGCTGTTAACTCAGGAGTAACAACAGCGAAGCGACTGCCTGATCTCGCAAAGGTTTTGACATAATCAGGGTAGAGTACTGCTGAAACAGTCACGGCTTTTCTATCAGGTGAAAGGGTTAATGATTCGACTTGTCCAATATCAATGCCTAAATAACGAATAGGCATTCCTTCAGAAAGCTTACTCGCATCGTAAGTTTTTAAAGTGATTTGAGCACCAATAGCCCTAGCACTGGTTTCTGATGAATAGAGTTTGTAACGTGAGGCGTTATTATTGATATTTTCAAAGTTATCGAAGCTAATTGCTCCTTTTAAGGCTCGATTTAATGGTGTCGCTTCAACGGTTAATCCTGAACCATTGACGGAAACTTTTGCCGCACCTTCAGTCCAGAAAACACTTTTTTCAGTAAGAAGGTGGCGATATTGTTTGGAAATATAAATATCAATATCAAACTCATCAATTAATGGCCTGACATCAGTGATTTCACCAACTTGAAATTGATGGTAAAGCACAACAGAGCCTTTTTGAATACCTGGAAGGCTGGAGGCTTTTAACGTTAATGTCACTGGTAATTCATTACCATTGATGCTTGCTTTAGCAAAAAAATCATTGCGATACAGACGGTACTGCTCTTTAGGGGTACCTTTGTTACCTTGAATAAGATGAATACCGCCTTCAAGCCATTCTTGAGGAGAAGCACCTTGAATATCAATACCATTTAAACCCATATTGACGTTTATTCGGCTATTGGCAACAAACTTGCTGTTTTCATAAATATAATGTTTATATTCAGGGGCGATAATAGCATCGAAGATAACACCATCATCACTTATATTACGTTGTATGACTTGGCCAATAGTTATGCCTCTAAAGAGAATAGGTTGTCCTGCATCGACGCCCCAACTTTCTTCACTGGTTAAAGAAATAATTAACCCATCTTCACCATATATTGCTTTACCCGCCTCAACAGAGGTAGCCGATTGTAAAACAAACTGCTGGTTTTCTTGTGCGGGTTGACTGTTTTCTGGGGAGTCAAAGGCTATCGCACCGTTAATTAAAGCAGAAACACTTTCCATTTTAATGGATACACCACTTTTTAAATTAAAATTACCTTGGAATCCAGATACATTCCAAAAATGGCTGTCTTGACGAATTAAGTGCGCATATTGTTTATCAATACTTAATTCAATAAAAACGCCTTGGTTGTCAGGACGAATTGCGTAGCTATAAACTTTCCCTACGGGAACTTGGCGGTAATAAACTTGAGAGTCAACATTGAGTGATCCTAGTTTATCTGCTGTTAAGGTAATTAATTGCTGGTTTTTATCAATATTTGCTTGAGGGCGAACTTCTTGAGCAATAAATTTAAACTGCTTTTCACCATCACCGGGTAGCATATTGATGTAGTTACCACCTACTAAAGCATCTAGCCCTGATACACCTGATAGGCTCGCTTTAGGTGTAACAAGCCAAAATTGTGTATTTTTCCGTAATGCGGTGGCAAGGTTTTTTCGTACATCAGCTGTAACAATAACTCTGCGTAAGTCATCGCTTAGAGTGACATCTTTAACTATTCCTACATCAACGCCTTGATAGCGGATTGGTGTTCTACCAGAGACAATCCCTGAAGCAGATTGAAAATCAATCGTGATTTGTATACCTTTATCTTGCCAATGTTGGAAAAGCAACCAACTAGCAATAAACATGGCGATAACAGGGAGCAGCCAAAATGTCGAAATTTTACGCTTGCGGCGTATTTGGGCTTGTGTGTCCTGAATGTCGTTTTCTTCTTGTTGCATAAGTATCCCATAATAAACGACTATCCAACCATTCAACGGCAAGGATAGTAAGAATAACCGCAGTACCAAAATAAAAAGCCGCTGGCCCCATTGTAAAAGTCATCAATTGATCTCGATTAATCAATGACATCATCAGCCCAATCACAAAGAGATCAAGCATTGACCATCGCCCTATCCAAGAGACGAAACGGTATAATTTCATTCGAAGTAGGGGATCAATACTAGAATTAAAATGAATGCTTAATAATAAGCCCAGCATAATTATAATCTTAAAAAAAGGTACAAAAATACTGGCAATAAAAACAATAATCGCAATTGGGGTATTGCCTGAATTCACTAACGAAAGTACACCTGAAAAAATAGTATCTTCACTACGTTGACCATTTAAATAGAAAATAGAAATAGGCAATAAATTTGCAGGTATTAGCAGAATTATTGCTGAAATTAATGCTGCCCATGTTTTTTGTAAACTCATTGGCTGCCTTGGGGTATAGCAAGTTTTACAACGTGGGCACTGTGTTGATGGTGTTCTTTTAAAATGATAATGGCAAGAATGGCAAGTTGCAGGACTTTTTTCTATTTCTTTTTGCGGATAAAAGCGTTGCCAAAGCTGGTCCATATTAATGTTAATTAGCATTAATAAGCTAAGTATCATTAAAGAAACAAAAGCAATTAGACCATTGCCAATATAGACGGTTGCATAATCGCCTAATTTTATTGTTGCAACAGCAAGCCCAATTAAATAGACATCTAGCATTACCCATTCTTTTAATTTTCCTAACATTAATAAGACTGGGCGAAGATTAAGGCGTAAGCGTGTTCCTAAATGGAGATATAAAATAGCGATAGGGAGGCTAAGAGGGGCTACGATAGCACAAAAGGCGACCATTGTTGCAGTAAGAGGAGAACCTTGCTCTGACATTATGCGAATGCCATCAACCACATTCGCCGTTATCATTGTACCTAATAGGTGAATTTTAATTAATGGCTGAGTAAATGCTATTGATGCCAAAATGAGCATTGTAATAGAGAGAATAAGTAGACGAGTTAATGACCAATATCGATAAGATGCGAGTTTGGCTTGGCAACGAGGGCAATAAGCATCCTCCCCACGCTTTAATGCAAGAGGTAGTGTCACGAGGTGATCACACTCTTGACAGCGTATTGATTTCTTTTCCTTTGTTGCAATATTGTTCACTATGTTGCTCGTTAATTCGCCTAAGTTGGTTTTTTCAAGAGTTATCGTTTGATTAAGTTAAAAAAAAGTACCTATACTCAATGGTTCACAAGTTATCATTTTTATTATATTTATGCCTTTCATTTTACAATACAAAGTGTCTGATTTTTTTTGTGGGTGTTAAGGAGATATTATCGTTTTTTTGCCCAATTCTTGAAGATAGAGTATTCAACCCCAAGATAAAATAGGCTAAATTACGAGTTTGTTATCTATTTTAGTTACGTAAATAAGGTTTAATGATGCCAAAATCGCTTTTTTATCAGGAGCTCACTGATAATTTGTCAGCCTTGTTGTCTGGTGAAAATGATCTTATCGCATCACTTGCTAATACCAGCGCACTTCTTTACGAGAAGTTAGATACGATAAATTGGGTTGGATTTTATCTTAATGATGGTGATTCATTAGTTCTTGGCCCATTTCAAGGCAAAATTGCTTGTGTCAGAATAGGTTTTGGGAAAGGAGTTTGTGGAACTGCATACTCCGAAAACAGAATTTTAAGAGTGGATGACGTTCATCAATTTAGTGGACATATTGCTTGTGACAGTGCAAGTCAGTCTGAAATTGTTTTACCTTTAAAAGTAAATGGACAAATTATCGGCGTTCTCGATATTGATAGTCCTATTTTTGATCGTTTTGATAAAAAAGATGAAATTGGGCTTAAAGCGTTGTGTGACGTGCTCTGCGAGCATTTAAAAACTTGTCATACAGCAAAATATTGTGAATTTTATGTAAGTTAACAGGCGTTTGCCATAGAAATTGTTGGCAACACTATTATAATGTCGCTTGTTCATGCCTGCGCTGGTTGGCAAAACCGTTGTAATCAGGAAATTTCATGGAAAATCAACCTAAGTTGAATAGTAGTAAAGAAATCATCGCTTTTTTAGCTGAACGTTTCCCTAAGTGTTTTATTGCTGAGGGTGAAGCTCGCCCTTTGAAAGTTGGCATTTTTCAAGATCTTGTTGAAGATCTAAAAGATGAAACTCAACTGAGCAAAACACAGTTACGTTCGGCATTACGCTTGTATACCTCAAGTTGGCGCTACCTTTATGGAGTTAAAGAAGGAGCAAAACGTGTCGATTTGAATGGTAATGACTGCGGCGAACTGGAAGCTGAGCATATTGAACATGCTCGTACACAATTAGCAGAAGCTAAGGCGCGTGTTCAAGCTCAGAGAGCAGAGCAACGTGCTAAGAAGCGTGAAGCTGAGGGTGATAAAGAGACCAGTAAACGTCCGGCAGCGAAAAAGCCAAATAATACGCGTCGTCAGCCACCTAAAGATGGTGAAAAACGACAGCCTCGTCCTCAAAAAGCGACTCAAGCACCTCGCAAAGCACCACCACGCAAAAATACTGAAAAGTTAATTCCAGTGAAAGACACATCAGTTCTTACTGTTGGTCAATCGTTGAAAGTTAACGTTGGTAGTAGCGTAATGGACGCGACAGTGCTAGAGATAGCAAAAGAGGGTGTACGTGTACAATTGCCTAACGGTTTGGCAATGAATGTACGCACGGAACATTTAAAGTTCTGATACGGAGGCCAACCAGAGCATGAACAAACTTCTAAATGTGGCTTTTGCTATCGGATTAACGTTAATAGGCACTTCTGTTGTAATGGCTGAGAAACCAGCCACTCCAGCAATGGTAACCATTGATCAGTTACCCGAATTAAAGCAAGAGCCGCAGCATTCTACCGTGAGCGAGCGAGTAACCTCTCGTTTTGAACGTTCTCATTACCGTCAATTTTCGCTAGATGCGAACTTTTCTGAAAAAATTTTTAATCGCTATCTTAATTTATTAGATTATAGCCACAATGTATTGTTAGCATCAGATATTGCCCAATTTGATAAAGAAAAAACCAAAGTAGGTGAATATCTGAAAAAAGGTGAGCTTCAGCCCCTTTATGATCTCTTTAATTTAGCGCAAAAAAGACGTTTTGAACGTTTTCAATACGCCTTAAACCGCCTAGATAAACCCATGGATTTAACTGGTCAAGATAAATTTGAGTTAGATAGAACAAAAGCACCATGGCCACAGACTCAAGCTGAGCTAGATAAACTTTGGGATGAAAAAGTAAAATATGATTGGTTAACGCTGAAATTATCTGACAAAACAGATAGCGAAATTAAAGAGACATTAACTAAGCGTTATAAAGCTGCGCTACGTCGTCAAACGCAAAGCCAAAGTGAAGATGTTTTCCAAATCATTATGTCGGCATTCGCCCGCGAAATCGACCCTCATACAAGTTATCTATCACCAAGAAATACTGAAGCCTTTGATTCTGAAATGAGTCTATCCTTAGAAGGAATTGGCGCTGTATTACAGATGGATGATGATTATCCTATGATCAACTCTATGGTAACCGGGGGGCCGGCTGCAAAAAGTAAAGAGTTGAAAGTGGGTGATAAAATTATTGCAGTAGGGCAACAAAATAAACCGATGGTTGATGTTGTCGGTTGGCGACTTGATGATATCGTTGCTTTGATTAAAGGGCCGAAAGGTAGCCAAGTAAAATTAGAAGTTATTTCTGATGAGAAAGGCGCTAAACCAAGAACAATTACTTTAGTCAGAGAGCAAATCCGTTTAGAAGACAGAGCTGTTAAGCTAACTGAAAAAGTAATTAACGGTGATAAAGTCGCAATTTTGGATATTCCAAGTTTTTATGTTGGTTTAACTAATGACGTAAAAACGCAGTTACAAAGAGTGGCGAAAGATAATGTTTCATCTTTAGTCATTGATTTGCGTGGTAACGGTGGTGGTGCTTTAACAGAGGCGATTTCACTTTCAGGATTATTTATTCCAAGTGGTCCTGTTGTGCAAGTCAGAGATAACAATGGTCGTGTTCGACAAGATTTTGATAAAGATGATGTCGTGTATTATAAAGGGCCACTGGTTGTTATCGTAAATCGCTTTAGTGCTTCTGCTTCTGAAATTTTTGCAGCAGCAATGCAAGACTACGGACGTGCATTAATTGTCGGTGAGCAAACGTTCGGTAAAGGAACGGTTCAGCAATATCGCCCATTAACTCGAGTCTACGATCAAATGCTAAGTCCTGATTGGCCGGGTTTAGGTTCAGTGCAATATACTATTCAAAAATTCTATCGAATTAACGGTGGTAGTACTCAGCTTAAAGGAGTAACACCAGATTTGCTGTTACCAAGCTTTGATAGTGCTGAAATGGGGGAGAGTTTTGAAGATAACGCGTTGCCTTGGGATAGTATCTCTCCAGCAAGCTATCAGCTATCTGAATATTCAGACAAATTAAAGGCGGCGTTAGTACCGTTAACTGAACAACATACTAAGCGTATTGCAAATGATAGAGAATTTTCATACATCTTTGCAGATATTCAGCGTTATAACGATGCTAAAGCAAAAGGTGAAGACAAATTTGTTGTTTTAAACTTCTCTGAAAGAGAGAAAGAAAACAAAGAGTTAGAAACCATAAAATTAAATCGTATTAATGAGCGTTTTAAATTAGAAGGTAAACCAGCATTGAAGTCACTCGATGATTTACCTAAGGATTATGAAGGTCCAGATCCTTATTTAGATGAGACGGCTAAAATTGCGGTTGATCTCTCAAAAGTGCTTAAACCTAAGAAATTATTAAATTAAGTTATCTTTTATAACAACTGATACTTAAAATCAGCCCCAATAGTTGGATAACCAATTGTTGGGGTTTTTTATATTTATTTTAATCAAGATATAAATTTGTTATTGCTAATCAATATTTATCAAGTTTTCTATTAAAAATTGTTTAAGAAAACCAATAGTATGTTTTTGGATGGGAGCATTCATATTTTTAGTTATTCACTATATTAAGTTACCAGTAATATAAATTTTTTTAATAAAAGGATAGTTAAATTTAGCTTTATGTCACTTTATTTTTAATTCGAAATACATTTTGAGTAAATTTTGTAAGCTATAAAAGAGAATGTTAGGCTAATTTTTAGATAAGAAGTGAGTTTCTTATTTGATAAGTTGAATAAAGAGATAAAGCGACTTTTAATTGTGATTAATATCTCATTTAATGGTGCTTGAATTGTAATAAATGTAACATATTGTGACAACGATCTCTTAAATTGACAAAAAATTACTATAACATACAGATTATGAAGATCTCGCGTCACTTTGGAATATTGACGCATTAGCTAAAATCACTACCTAAATAATGACTCATTTTTATTCTATGAGTCAAAAATGTATTTTTAGAGAAATAATCATAACTAAAATATTATATTTTCAGATTAAGGATCTCTACGTAAGGAATGATGATTAAAGGAAATTGATTTATAATTTTCTTATCGAATTTTATTAAGAAAAATACGTAAATATAAATATGGTGAGATATCCATATTCGTTTCCTGCGCCAAAAAATGACTCTATTGCTTGAAGTTAGTGCAACTTTAAATTAATCAAAGGTTATTTTTTAGCTAAATAAAGAATGGTGCTTTATTAAACTTGCTGAGTATAAATCAGCATAATTTAAATATTTATTAACCAGGTTGCATTAAGATGAAAGTAACAAAATTAGTATTGTTTATGCTGTCTCCTTGTTTCTTAGCAGTAAGCGTTGCTAATGCTGCGAATTGGGAAAATTCAATTAAAGAAAGTGCATTTATTTCAGATTCAGAACTTGAGCTTTCTACAATTAATATGTGGAAGTATTTGAAAACTGAAAACCGTTTTGATAAACAAGAGCAACGTTATAGAAAGCAAGTTGCTAATGCTTGGGGGCAAAACTTCCAAGCTGATTTCAAATCAGGTTATTTAGGTGGCATTCTAGGATTTGATGTTTCTTATTATGGTGGTATCAAATTAGGCGCAAGTAAAGACTTCGCCTCTCGTGCAATTTTATACAATGATGATGGTGAAGCAAAAGGCTATAACAAAATTGGTCAACGTTTCGCAAAAGTTAAATTTGATTTAGATCCTGTGTTAATTAACGGTAAAGCAGGTTGGTTTACATTAAAAAATACCGGTATTTTTACGAACTCACAGCGCTTATCATTAAACAGTTATAATGGTTATGCGACTAATACAGCAATGGGTGATTGGAGCTTAGATTTATTGTTCCTTGACGGTAAAGTAATGCGTCGTGATAGCCCAAATATCGACAGAATGTATTTCAGTGATGGTAATGGTGTTAGACATAATATCGATCATGTTCTTACCGGTGGCATTAACTACAACACTAAACCGTTAAAAGTATTTTATTTCTATGGTCAAGCGGATGATGTATTTCGTCAACATGGTTTAGAAGCAAAATATAAATTAACTTCAGATGTGACCATGGGTGGCGTCTTTTATTATCATGATTATGGTAGTGATGGTAAACGTACATTAAGTGATGCTAATAAGGGTAAGCGTAACTTTGATCATGACGCATGGCACGTTGCAGGTACCTTGGAGTGGCGCATTCCAGAGTCACCATGGACACTGCGTACAGGTGTGACATATACCGATGCAGAAAAAGCTAATGGTGTTGGTCAATTTGCTCGTAATCCAATTGGTAATACCCGTGGGCGTTTTAACTCACCAGCTTACGCAGATATCGACTATGTCCGTGATGGTGAGGTTATGGGCGCATTAGAAGCTGAATACAGAGTTAGTAAAGAGCTGTCTGTTGGTGCGCGTACCAACTATAGTGAATTCAGCTATTCTGGTGAAAGATTAAAACAAGGACAGTTTGGTTTATTTAGCTACTGGAAACCAACCGCAAATCTTTCTGTTTCTTTAAGCGGTGGGATCGGTTGGCACCACCAGCAAGAAAACGACTATACCACACCAAAACTTTATGATGGTCACTCACAACGAGCTCATTCATTATCTGGCTCGATGACAACCACATATCGCTTCAAAATGTAATTTATAGCGGTAATTGAGTCCATTATTACTGGTATAAAATGCACGGCTTGCATATGTTGTGAGTCGTGCATAAAAAGCAGAGATAGTTGCTCTATCGAGCACGGTAAATGGTAGCATCTACATATTACGGTGCTTTTTATGATAAACTTGTTGTCACAATATTAAACGATACCAGTCTTTCCTAAATAAATCCCTTCCGTTTGAAAAAATAGAAAATTCATATCATCTATTATCAATCTTACTTTATACTTAAGTTCTAAATGATGCTTAATATTAGGCGTTCACTGACTATTTTTTTATCAAAATGTAAAGTTATATCGTTTTTAATATTAAATAAGTTAAAAGGCTTGATAAAATCTAAAAAAGCCTTATTTATAAGACAGTTTTAGCAATGTGATAATTAGATAAAATAGGAACAATATCAATATGATGAGAATTGCTTTATTCCTGTTAACAAACTTAGCTGTTATGTTTGTTTTTGGGATCATCTTATCTTTAACAGGCATACAAGGTCGTAGTGTTCAAGGCTTGATGATCATGGCGGGCTTATTTGGCTTTGGTGGTGCATTTATCTCACTATTAATGTCCAAATGGATGGCATTACGTTCAGTGGGTGGCCAAGTTATTGAAAACCCAACTTCAGAAGTAGAACGTTGGTTATTAGATACGGTAAGACGCCAGTCTGAACAAGTTGGTATCAAAATGCCACAAGTGGCAATTTATGATGCGCCTGATATTAATGCGTTTGCAACAGGTGCTCGTCGTGATGCTTCGCTGGTGGCTGTCAGTACTGGTTTGTTAGCCAGTATGAGTCGTGATGAAGCAGAAGCCGTTATTGCCCATGAGATTAGCCATGTTGCTAATGGTGACATGGTAACCATGACTTTACTGCAAGGTGTTGTGAATACCTTCGTTATCTTTATTTCTCGTATTATCGCTCAATTTGTTGCTAATTTTGTCTCTAATGATGAAGAGAGTGAAAATAGCAATGGAAACCCATGGGTCTATATGGGGGTTTCAATGGTTCTGGAAATTGTATTCGGTATTCTTGCCAGCATTATAACAATGTGGTTTTCACGTTATCGTGAATTCCATGCGGATGCAGGTTCTGCAAAGCTTGTTGGTCGTGAGAAAATGATAGCTGCATTACAACGTTTGAAAACGAGCTATGAGCCACAAGAAGAAAGTAGCATGATGGCTTTTTGTATTAATGGCCGTAATAAGTCATTTAGTGAGTTATTTTTATCTCACCCACCATTAGATAAGCGTATTGAAGCACTGCGCAATGGTGAGTACCTGAAATAAGGTTGAGAGTTTAATCGCGAACACTCAAATAAAAGCGCTCAATATGAAAGTATTGGGCGCTTTCTATGTATGAAGAATAGGGGGATTAATTTAAATATTCATCAAAGTATGTTGCCATTTTTTCTTCATCAATTTTTAGGTTGCCTTTCCAGCCTGCCCATGGCATTTCCATATCAGAGCGACCTTTGGTGTTATTAAGTTGATTTTCTGCAATGGTAATATCGCCAAAATTAGCCCAGCTATTTAAAGATAATGGAATATAGGCATTAGGAATAACCCCCACTAAGGCAAGTGAGTGCAAAATACCTCGTTTGGTATATCTATCACCCGAAATTAATTTAGCCTCATTTAACCGTTTTTCAAATTTACCCGGAGTTTCACCTTCAGGAGCGCTACGTAATAAATGAAGTAATTGCTTAAAGATCTCTTTATCTCCCTGCGTTGGACTAACGGGAGGGGCTGTTAGTAAGTGCTTTAAATTCAAATAAGCATAAGTGGGATTGCTCGTATAAGAATTACCGTAATAGAGGCAATATTGAAAATAGCTGTCATTAATATATTTTTGTTGATTTCTATCACTACAAATCCAACAACAGGCATATTGAGGTTTTTCTTCATAATTATGTAGTGGCAAATTTTGTAGTTTATGAAAAGCACCTAAAACAGAACGACCTCTAAGATAGCTGCCACCCACACCAGCCACAAATCCATCTAAGCAACGCTTTTGGGTGAGTGATGGATTATTTTTTAAGCTATTTAATTTTGAAATAACATCAGAATGATCAGCAAATCTTTCTATAACATTAGGTCGCCAATTGACTTCTGATAACAAGACTCGTTCTTTTTCTGAAAGAGTATCAAGCTGATACAATGAAACTTGGCGTTCAGGATCATACTGACTGTTTTCATACTTATAGAGTTTTCGCAAAATTCGCATAATTTTTTGCACGATTTTACCTTGTTATGTTTATAGGTTTTTAATTGATATTGGTGGGTAACATAAATAGAAGATATGTAACTTAATACAGATACAAAAAAAAGCCAGTTCAAATGATGAACTGACTTTATTAATAGAGGCAGATAAAGTTTATTTTACTGTAAGTTCAGTTTCTTCATCTTGGTTAAAGACAGTTTTATCCGTTTGTCCCATAATTTGACTCGTGATTGTACCCGCTGTCATTGAGCCACTGACGTTTAATGCGGTACGTCCCATATCAATTAATGGCTCTACAGAGATTAATAGGGCAACTAATGTCACAGGTAAACCCATTGCAGGCAGAACGATAAGAGCTGCAAATGTAGCACCACCACCAACGCCCGCAACACCTGCAGAGCTGACGGTTACGATAGCAACTAAAGTGGCAATCCACATTGGATCTAATGGGTTAATTCCCACTGTAGGCGCAACCATAACGGCCAACATCGCAGGGTAAATACCCGCACAACCATTTTGACCAATTGTTGTACCAAAAGATGATGAGAAGCTTGCGATAGATTCTGGCACACCCACACGCTTAATTTGAGTTTCAATATTTAATGGAATACTTGCAGCACTTGAACGACTTGTAAATGCGAATGCTAATAAAGGCCCCGCTTTTTTGAAGAATTTAATAGGATTCAAACCCGTAAAGCTGACTAGTAATCCATGAACCACAAACATTAAGCCAATAGCAACATAGGAGGCAACAACAAAGCTTCCTAATTGAATGATGTCGTGCATATTTGAGCTTGCAACAACCTTAGTCATCAGCGCCATTACACCATAAGGTGTTAACATCATAACAATACGAACCAGTTTCATGATCCATGATTGTAAGCAATCAATTGCAACTAAAACTTTCTCACCACGAGGTTGGTCTTCTTTGAGCAGTTTCAGTGCAGCCATACCTAAGAAAGTAGCAAAGATAACGACGCTAATAATTGATGTTGAGCTTGCACCTGTTAAATCAGCAAATGGATTTTTAGGAATAAATGACAAAATAAGCTGTGGCATCGTTAAGTCAGAAACTTTGCCCATGTAATTTTGCTCAAGTGCAATTAAGCGCTGTGCTTCTTGTTCACCTTGTACTAGGCCTTCTGCTGTTAAGCCAAATAAATTAGCAATAACAATACCTATTAATGCAGAAATAGCTGTGGTGAATAATAGTGTGCCAATAGTGAGTCCACTAATTTTTCCTAGTGATGATGCTTGGTGTAATCGAGCTACGGCACTAAGAATAGAGGCAAATACTAATGGCATAATGATCATTTGTAACAGCTGTACATAGCCATTACCCACGATATTAAACCAAAGAATAGATTCTTTAATAATAGGATCGTGTGAGTCATAGAATGCGTGTAGTGCTAGCCCAAAAGCAACACCAAAAACTAAACCAACAAGAACTTTCTTTGAAAGGCTCCACTGACGTTGACTTAATTTAGCCAAGATGAGTAATAGCACAACAAAGACGAGTACGTTAATGATTAACGGAAAATTCATCTTAACTCTCCAACGAGATCTTTATTTATATAATTTCGACGATTGTATGCGATATGAGTTCTTAGGCAATAAGAAAGGATATAACAGCACCAATGCGATATAGGGTAACAGAACTGTTAATAACTTTTTATAATTAATTATTATTTTATATAATCATTTGGTTATAAAAACAAGGAAAGTTGGTATAAAAAGAAGTAAGAATTTATAAATAAATAGAGAAACGTAGGTTTTTGTCAGGCTGTGTTAAAAATTAGTACGCTTATCGTGGTACATCTGTAACCAGTTATTGATTTGTGAAGGCAGGGTAACAGTAAGGTGAGGAGGTAAAAAAAGTGCGCCAACAAGGATCAAAACAGAGATAAATCTCTCGCCTTTTTTATTGTTCTTTTTGCCTAAAATGGGTAATGCAAAGCGTATTTTTAAAGGCCACAGGAAAGGAACGCCAGCGGGAGTTAACATATCTGCAATAAGGTGGCTAAGATAACCGAATAAAAGGGCATGAAAGATATCGGCGGAAATATCCCACTGTGGTGAAACTTGTGTTTCCCATAAAATAGCTAAACCACAAAACGCAAGTAAACTATGCGTAAAACCTCGATGACCACAGAGTTTTGATAGAGGCAGTGAGATAATACGGAATAATCGCCCGAGAATAGAGCCAGGGTGGTCTAAGTCAGGTAGAAGTGAGCCTAATAAGACAGCAGGGATCATGTGAAACCAATCACCATGAGCAAGAGCTGGCGTTATTTCAAGTTTCTGCGCTAACACAAGTGTCGCCACAGAAAAAAGTAGATGTCCTTCTGCTGTCATTCCATGTCTGTTTATTTGCTGTTCATTTATACAGTAATTAAAGTATAAAAGGTTTTGACGATAACTAACAGACAAAAAAGATAAAAATTGTCTTAAATATTAAGCAATAACAGGAATATTTTATTTGATTGATTTAAAAATGATCGAATTTAGGATAAGGAACCAAAAAGTAAGATCACGGCGAGAGGAAGCAAAAGAAATATACAAGAGGAATACTTAAAAATAGAGAAGAGGTTAATGAGCTTATGTTTATTAAAAGCAGAATAAAAAGGATATCTTATAAAGTAGAATATCCTTTTTATTTATGGAAATTAGCCTAATAAATGTAGTTGCGTTAGTTCATTGAGTGACGCAATTTTTACATCAGCTAAGCCCCATTGTTTATCATTAAATTGTTCTATTGCAGGGACAACGATAGAGCGCATTCTGGCGCCTTTACAAGCAATCATACCATTGCGAGAATCTTCTAATGAAACACAGTGAATAGGGTCAAGATTAAGCGCTTTAGCTGCATTTAGATAAACTTCAGGGTGTGGTTTGCTGTGTGGTAGCTCATCAGCAGACACGACAGCTGAGAAGTAATGACGAATATTAAACAACTCCAGGACACGCTCAAGCATAAAATCAGGAGATGCTGATGCTAGTGCAATTTTTAACCCTGATGATTTGCAAAGTTCTAAGGCATGCTCAACACCTGGTAATAGTGGTTTTGTTTCTTCAACTAATTTGACAACACGAGAAACCATTTTTTGTTTTGCTTCTTGTTTTGAAACGCCTTGCCAAGGTGATGCTCTATACCATAAATCAATGACTTCGTTTATTCTTAACCCAACCATATCGGGCATTGCCGATGCAAGGGATAGATCGACGCCTAATTCAGCAAAGACCTCATGTTCTGCTTGCTGCCAAAATGGTTCAGAGTCGATTAATAAACCATCCATATCAAATATTGCAGCTTCAATAGGGAATTTAAAAGACATGTTACTCTCCATAAATAAGGTCTATGTTGTCGAGTGGCGATTGTAGCAAGAGTTACAGGGAAAATCTTTTTAATCAGTTTCTTATTTATTTTGTAAAATAAATAGAGAGAATAGCTACTATTAATTTATTGTCGTGTTAGCCGTTAATTAGACTACGATAAACAGATAAATATTGACGAATTCGACTAGTGAGGATGTGATGAGTTATCAATATGCGGGATTATATGCCATTTTAAAGCGTGTACTTGGCTGGCTTATTTTTATTCCTGCCTTTATTTCGACAGCTGTATCATTGATAGGATTAGCTGCAATTCAACGCCCAAGTGGTGATGGTGTAAATGCCGTAATTAATGATTTTTTTCGTGTATTAGCGGAAATGGTGCAATTTAACACACCTTTTTTAGGTTTTTTCTGGCGAAATTCACCTATCCCCAATACACAAATGGGATTTAGCCAAGAAAATATCACTTTTTTTGTTATTTTTCTTTTTATGTTCATAGGATTAGCATTCAGCGCATCAGGATTACGAATTTATCGTCAAGTGAAATATTTGAAAGAAAATATACAAGATCAGCTTATTATTGAACGCGCAATGAAAAGTGGTGTAACGGCTGAAGAATTGCAACAAAATATCAAATTACCGCGACATACTATATTTACTCAAATTATGGTGCTTTATTTATCACCTCTGATTGTCATTGCAATTGGCTATTTCTTAATGAAATTTTTAGGATGGTAACACTATTTTAAAGTGAGCGAGGACTGTTCACTTATATTAATTGAAAGGAAAAATAAACCTCGCATCACTGAATCTGGCGAGGTTATATTTTTTAGTTTTTTATTATCTCAATACTATTTCACTTTATTCCTATTAAGGTGTTGCTAATAGATCATCAATGATTTTTCTGACTTCTAAATAATTTTCTTCGCCCCCAAATAAATTACAACGGTTGAGGAAGAAATAGAGTTGGTAAATAGGCTGACGAGATAAAAACTTATCGGATAGTGGCCAAACACTTTGATAACCGTCGAAAATATTTGCAGGTACTGCAGTACAAAGCGGTAACATTGCGATATCACACTCTCGATCACCCCAATAACAAGCTGGATCGAACACGGTACCTTCTGATTGACCAATTGCAGCACAGTTTTTAGGCCATAGATTGCCGTGAAGCAAAGAGGGTTGTGGATTATGATCAGCAAGGCGATGAGTGATAATTTGAGTGACCTCATCGATATCTCCAAAAACCATACCTTTCTCAGAAGCTAGTTGTAGCTGAAAACCAATACGTTTTTCAGAATAAAAGTGATTCCAGCGTTTTTCCCAGCTATTGAGTTGAGGGGTTGTATCGATTTGGGTATCGAAATCAAAGCCATAACTAGGTTGTTCTTCCCACTGATGTAGTCTTGCTAGTTGTTGTCCAAAACAGTAGGCGCTATGAGGTGTAAATGGTTGAATAGGCAAAAATTCAAGGAGTAGAAAGCTGGCATCTTTACTATTACCGATACCAAGAACTCGGGGAGTTCGAATTGTTTGGCTTTTTGCCAGCATTTCGAGTTGTTCTGCCTCATTTTTAAAGTTAGGCAGAAATTCACGCAAATTAGATTTCACAAAAACAGGCGTATCACCATAATAAATTTTCCATGTATGATGAATATCACCACTAGAAAGGTGAATTTTTTCGTTTATCTTTGCTGAAAATCCTAAGTTTGATTCCAGTAAACGACCTATATTCTGCCACATACTTACACCTCGCAAAGTTGTTTACTTAGTAGACCCAAATAAAATAGTAACGAGCGATGTTTATACTATGACAATAACACTTTAATTAAATCAATAAAGTATAAAGCTAAAAAACGGGATGATTATCCCGTTTTTGCGAAGATAAAGAAGATGCTCAGGCGCTAGCGGGTTTTGTTTGTCGCTTTATTTTTGCCAAACTTATCTGATTAGAGAGTAGCGCAATAATAAAGAACACAGCTTGCGTTAGCACAATACAAGGACCTGTTGCTCCATCAATATGGAAACTAATAAATGTTCCTATAACACTAGATGCGACAGAAAATATAATTGCTAACATAATCATGCGTGAAAAACTGCGTGTTAATAAATAGGCAGTGATCCCCGGTGAAATAAGCATTGCGACAACTAAAATAATCCCAACGGCCTGCATTGAAGCAACAATGGTTAATGCCAAAATGGATAGTAAGCCATAGTGCAATAATGTGACAGGTAAGCCAACAATTCTGGCTTGGTTAGGGTCGAAGCAATAAAGCATAAAATCTTTTTGCTTAATAAGCATAATAGTGATGGTGATTACACAGATAATACTAATTTGAGTTAATACATCAGGTGTAATGCCTAAAATATTACCAAATAAAATATGCATTAAATGTTGGTCTGTATCGACACTGGCAAAAATAACCAAACCCACCGCAAACATGCCTGAGAATACAATCCCCATCACTGTATCTTCTTTAATGCGACTGTGATCTTTTAAATAACCGGTGGCAAAAGAGCAAAATAGCCCAGAAAGGAAGGCACCTACTGTTAACGGGATAGCAGTGACATAAGCAAGAACAACGCCAGGTAAAACAGCGTGAGAGATTGCATCTCCCATTAAAGACCAGCCTTTTAATACCATATAACAAGATAAAATAGCGCAGGCGATACCTATGATAATGGCCGCAACAATAGCGCGTTGCATAAAGGGATATTGAAAAGGCTCAATGAAAAATTCCATCAACTCATTCATAGTTTCACCTCTTCTGGTTTTGTTGATCCTTTATGCTGATGAGATTGTGTGATCAACTGTTGTGAACTCTGACGAGCACGACGGCGAGCGGCTAACATACCGTGTTTCGGGGCGAATAAGAAAGCCAACAGAAAGAGTGATGTTTGCATTGTGACAATCACGCCACCTGTTGCACCATTAAAGAAGTAGCTAAGATAAGCGCCTACTGCACTTGTGACTGTGCCAATACAGATAGCAATAATAGCCAGCCGTTTAAATTGATCTGTGAGTAAATAAGCAGTTGCGCCAGGGGTAACTACCATAGCAATGACAAGGATGGCGCCAACAGTTTGAAGAGCCGCAACAGTACAAGCGCTCAAAAGAGTGAAAAAGATAATTTTTAATTTTAATGGTGATAAGCCGATTGATTTTGCATGAACTTCATCAAAAAAAACCACCAGCAAGTCTTTCCAAATACAAAATAAGACGAAAAAAGAAACACCCGTAATAATCACAACTTGCCATACATCTTCATCAGCAATACCTAAGATATTCCCGAGAATGATGGTCTGAACGTTGACGGCTGTTGGTTTAAGCGAAACTAGTAACAGACCAAAGGCAAAAAAAGTGGAGAAAATAAAGCCAATAACGGCATCTTCACGAAGGCGTGTGATATGACGAATAAGTGTCATTGATAATGCCGCGAGCAAACCCGTAAAAAAAGCACCAACTGCATAGGGCAAACCTAATATATAAGCTCCAGCAACACCGGGAACAACTGAGTGGGAAAGGGCATCTCCCATTAACGACCAACCTTTCAAAATAAGATAGGATGAAAGAAACGCACAGACAGCACCGACTAAGGCACTGACCCAAATTGCTTTCACCATATAGTTATATTCAAAAGGTTGTAGGAGTAAATCTAGCATGGCTAATCTCCTTGTTTGCGCTGGCTTTGGTGCGCTGGAGTGTGTTCTTCTTGATGACCATAGAAAACAGCAGCACGTTCATCATCGGTAATAACAGTAAGTGAACGTGGATCGTCATCATCATGAAGATCAGAACCTGAGAGGCTAATGTGACGTAACACACCACCAAATGCGTGTTCTAAGTTTTTCTGTGTAAATGTCGTTTCAGTTGGACCACTATCTAACACCGTTCTATTGATTAAAATAACGTGGTCACAAAATTCAGGTACACTTCCTAAGTTATGCGTTGAAACTAAAACTAAGTGGCCTTCTTCGCGCAAATTGCGTAAAAGCTCGATGATGGCATTTTCTGTTTTAACATCGACACCCGTAAAAGGTTCATCAAGTAATAAAACAGTACCTTCTTGAGCCATTGCTCGTGCTAAGAAAACACGTTTTTTCTGACCACCAGAAAGTTCACCAATTTGGCGATGTCCTAAGCCTGACAAACCAACACGTTCTAATGATGCTTCAACAACTTCATGATCGCGTTTTGAAGGAATACGAAAAAAACCCATTTTTCCATAACGTCCCATCATTACAACATCAGAAACAAGCACAGGAAAATTCCAGTCAACTTCTTCTGTTTGTGGTACATAGGCGATCATATTTTGTTTTAACGCCTGCTGAATCGGGCTGCCGTTTAATGTCACTTTACCTTTAGAGGGCTTTACTAGCCCCATAATGGTTTTAAATAGTGTGGATTTACCACTGCCATTGATGCCCACTAGGGCACAAATAGTGCCACCAGTGATAGAGAAGCTTGCATCAAAAATAGCTGTATGACCGTTGTTGTAAGTTACTGTGGCATTATCAACAGTCAACGTAGGATTAGCTTTTATATTGCTCATTGCCCAAATCCTTTCGCAATTGTATCTACTGTAATAGTAATTAAATCAATATAAGTAGGAACTTCACCACCTTCAGCGGAAAGTGAGTCAACATAAAGAACGCCACCGTATTTTGCGCCAGTTTCTTTGCTGACTTGTTTAGCCGGTTTATCTGAAATTGTACTTTCACTAAAGACAACAGGGATCTTGTGTTCTCTAACGGTATCAATCACATATTTAACCTGTTGTGGTGTGCCTTGTTCTTCTGCATTAATTGGCCATAAATAAACTTCTTTAAAGCCATAATCATTAGTTAAATAACTGAAAGCGCCTTCACTGGTCACTAACCAACGATCTTCTTGTGGGATACGAGACAACCGTTCTCTTAATGGTGCATCAAGCTGTTTAATTTTTTCTGCGTAATTTGCTGCATTTTGATTATAAATTGCTGCATTATCAGGATCGTGTTCAACAAATGCTTTACGAATATTTTCAATATAAATTAATGCGTTATTTGGTGACATCCATGCGTGTGGATTCGGATTATTTTTGTAAGCACCTTCACTAATTGCCATTGGAGTGATGCCTTCAGTTACTACAACCGCAGGAACATTACGTAACTCATTAAAAAAACGTTCGAACCAGCGTTCAAGGTTTAAACCATTCCATAAGATCAAATCAGCTTTTTGGGCTTTTACAATATCTTTTGGGGTAGGCTGATAATCATGAATTTCGGCACCAGGTTTTGTAATTGATTCAACAATCGCTGCATCTCCAGCAACATTCTGTGCGATATCTTGAATAATAGTAAAGGTAGTGACGACTTTAAGTTTATCTTTTGCTTGTGCAGGTGTGGTTAAAAAGACTGTTGCCATAAGGCATAAAGCCGTAAGTGAAAATTTGTTTACAGAGCGAAATATATCCATATTATTATTGCCTTATAGTTGCAGAGGTATTTTCTTAATTGATAATGATTATCAATATCATTTCAAAAAAAGTCAAGTTATCTCTGTGTAAAAAGCTTCATTTGATAACGACTAGAAATAAGATAACAACATGTATTCCAATAAATGTTAAGTAGATTGTCGGGTTTTGTCACAAAAATTAACAATCGTTCTTAACTATTTGTGTAAGAGATGATTTTTATTACGCATAAAAATGCACTTTCTCCTTATTAATTCAATGTGGGTTATGTCGCTACGATTTTATCGCGATCTCTCAATCTCTTTTTTACATTGCACTAATGCATACCATTTATTCAAAAATAAGTAATAACACGATATAAACTTGTTATGGCAGATTCTATTCTGATTAATACATTTGGGAGGCAATCATAGTGAATGGGATAGATTTGAGATAAAACACACGCTAGAAATAGTAATAGATTGATTTATTTCTCGTACTTTGCCATATTTTAGCGTGAATTTTTGTGTGGAAATAGAATAATATATCTCCAACTTGTTGATATATAAACATATCGTTGTACAACCCTTTATGCAAAAGGATAAAACGTGAAAGTAAAAATCATCTTTTCTTTGGCAATTTTGCTTCTTGCTGGTTGTGCTGATAATGCTCATCAACCAATTCAAAAAGACACATCTCGATTTTTAAGTCAAAAGCCGATAAATAGCCGTATTAGTAATGCTTCGATCTCCACGGCACAATGGAAAGCAACCCCTTTTGATAATCACATACAGCAAGCCTCTAGCCGTTATAATGTTGATGAAACATTAATTAAAGCGATCATCCAGGTTGAGTCTAACTTTAGACCAGAGGTAATTAGTAAATCAAATGCAGTTGGATTAATGCAAATTAAAGCATCAACAGCAGGAAGAGATGTTTATCAAAATAGAGGAAAAGCGGGGCAACCAACAACAGCTCAATTGAAAGATCCTGCTATTAATATTGATTTAGGTACGGCTTATATTCAATTATTAAGAGAGCGCCACCTTGTTGGTATTGCTGATCCTGAAACACTTTATTACGCCACCATTCTTGCTTATGTGAATGGCGCAGGCGCTTTATTGAGAACATTTGATAAAAATAGAGACAATGCGATAGCTAAAATTAATTCAATGAGTGCGGACGATTTTTATCGTTACGTTGAAAAAAACCATCCGGCAACTCAAGCACCACGTTATTTAGCTAAAGTAAGAGCCGCTTACCATGCAGGGGATAATTAATCTGGCAAATTAGCTGCGGCTTGAGCCTGTTTTAATAAAGCAGGCAAATCTGCAATGATTTCAAGAACACCGTTAATCATAAATTGAACACCCATACAGATTAATAAAAATCCCATTACACGAGAAATAGCATCAATACCACTGTGACCTAAATATTTCATAATGCCGGTGGAGCCACGAAGTGACAGCCAAACAATCACGCTAATTAAAAAGAAGGTCGTTACTGGAGCCACATATAATACCCATTGAGCAATATCAGTACGCGAAGGTATTGATGCTGCGGTACTGATGATCATTGCAATGGTTCCTGGTCCTGCGGTACTTGGCATTGCTAAAGGAACAAAGGCAATATTGGGTTCTTTGGGATTGTGGTGAGGATTATTATCGTCAGAAATAGGATCATCAACATTAGGTGTATTAGGAAATAGCATACTAAAGCCAATAAAGGCCACTATCATCCCTCCAGCAATACGAAGACCGGGTATCGAAATGCCAAACGTTGTCATTATGACGCGACCCGCATAAAACGCGATGGTCATAATGAGAAAAATATAGACACATGCCATTAAAGATTGTTGATTACGTTGTTCTTTGGTCATATTTCCTGAAAGACCAAGCCAGAGAGCAACAGTCGTTAATGGATTAGTTAAAGGTAAAAGTAAAATAAGACCAAGGCCAATAGCCTGAAAAAACTGGTAAGCAGAGTGCATGGAATATAAAAGCTCCTATAATAACAGGTAATTAAGGAGTATTTATGATAACAAATTAAACAGCAAAAAGTTATTTTTAAGCATAATAATCTTAATGTTTATTGGTATTTCTTCATTAACCACTCTAAATGTATTTTTACTGAGAGCCAGTCATAATCAGTAATACTATAAACACAGGTATCTCTTTTTTGACCGCCTATTGTTAGTCGGTGGTTACGTAAAATGCCATCGAGTTTTGCACCTAAGCGTTCAATCGCTCTGCGACTTGTTTGGTTTAATATGTGAGTACGAAATTCAACAGCAATACACTGTAACTCTTCTAGCGCATATTTAAGTAATAGGTATTTAGCTTCAGTGTTAATTCCTGTTCTTTGTACTTCTTTTGCATACCACGTTGAGCCTATTTCTAACCTTGGTGTTTGGTTATCGATATTCATAAAGGTTGTTATGCCAACCACACGGTTATTAGTTTTAGAAATAATGGTAAAAGGCAACATTAACCCTTTTTGTTGTAATTGAAGTTTATGCTCAATATCTCGTTGTAACTCTATTACTGAAGGAACAGTGGTATACCAAAGTTCATCTGGCCTATCTTTTTTAATTAGTTCATAGAGTTCTGAGTAATGTTCCATACTTAGGGGGACTAAACGCACAAGTTTTCCTTCCAGTGTTGTCCACTCTGTTATCTTTTTCATCATAAATATTCTCTGGGGTTATCAATAGGAGTGTTTTTAATATATAACAAAATTATGAATTGATATGATTATTTTAAATGTTATTAAAAATAGGCAAAATTCAGAATAATGAGAATCAGAGAAAAAAGAGTGTGAGTGATTCTTTCTCAACAGAGAATGACTGCCTCACTACAGGTGAGCTAGCATAATGCGTGCTAATCTATAACTCAGTAATCAAGGTATCACTGTAAATTAAAATAGATTGGTAAAAAAATGACAGATTTAATTGAATGGGATGATTTTCTACGTGTAGAAATGAGAGTGGGAACAATTATCAGCGCAAAAATAAATGAGAAAGCTAATAAACCTGCTTATATTATGGAAGTCGATTTGGGCGAATTAGGCATAAAGCGCTCAAGTGCTCAAATTACGGTAAATTACACTCCTGAAGAGCTTGTGGGACGTCGTGTTTTGTGTGTATGTAATTTCCCTGTTAAACGCATTGCAGGTATAAAATCTGAAGTCTTAATTACAGGGGCACCAGATGAAACGGGAGCAATTGTATTGGCTGAGTTTAACTTGCCTTTACCAAATGGTTCACGTCTAGCATAAATAAGTATCTTTATCTGGCACTCTTAAATAGTGATGTTCTGCTGAGTTTTGATATAGTAATTATTCAATAGTAGGATGGATATAAAGGAGTGTCTTTTGTTATTACCTCAATTGCATTTGCGCTGTTATACACAAGAGACGGTATCTCATCATCATGATAATTTATGGCAGATTATTTTCGGGCTTTCAGGTTCAATGGAAGTTAATTTTAATCGAGAAAATTTTCTGATTTCTAATCAAAACTGTTTGGTTATCCCCCCAACGATTCATCATGCCTTTTCAGGCAATATAGATAATAAAAATCTTATCCTAGAACTTCCTGCAACTTCGCAATGGCAATTAAGTGAGAAAGGTGGACAATTTGCGTTATCACCGGCTGCCATTAGTTTATTAGAGTGGATACATCAATATCCTCAACTTCCAGATCAATATTCAACCATAACACGGCTTTTACTTGCCCAAATGAAAATACAAAAAGGTTGGCGCGATAGTTTGGATGCTTGGTTAGCGAATAAATTACATATACCATTAACAACACATGATATCGCTTTCGCTTTTAATACATCAGCGAGTACACTACAACGAAAAATGAAAGCAGAGGTTGGGGTGTCTGTGATGCAATATGTTACTCAACAGCGGCTTAGCAAAGCCGCTGAATTATTAAAATACACACCACTAAATATTGAAAATATTGCTTTAGCAGTAGGATATGACTCGCATTCTGCATTTAGTCAGGCATTTCGCCAATACTTTAATAAAAGTCCTACTGAGTATAGACAGGATTAAGCGATTATCCCACTTTATTTCCTACTGAATAAATTCGTGGACATAATTTATCGAAGGCAAGCGTGAATAAATAAGTATAGATAAAGAAGAAGATTAATATAGTTATTTCCATACTTATTGCTTTGATAAAACCTACATTATACCACCACATATAAAGTGGAATGGTAAAGAAAAATAAACCTAATTCAAAACTTATTGCATGGATTAGTCGTACTATGACAGTCCGTTTTTTTATTGTTAATTTTAACTCAATTAATTCAAAGAAAGAATTAAAAATATAATTCCAAATCAAAGCAATAACAGAAACCGCAATTGCAACAGGGAGTGAATTATGTGATTGACTTTGGCTTAATATGGTCAGTAAAACAGTGCTTAATAAAATCGCGAGAGTTTCAAAAGTAATAGCATAAACTAATTTACGAGGGCGGGGTTTTAGATAAAACATGCATATACCTTTTATAATAAAAATCTGGACCGCCCCAGAATAAGTTTTTTTAAAGCCGCGGTTTCCGCTTATTTATTATGGTAGACAAATTAAATAAAAATTTCTATCTCTCTGTGTATTAAAAATAAACGTTAAAATTACCTATGAGATAAAGCTATAAATCTTTGCTGTCTGTGATAAAATTCCCCCCGAGTTACGATAAGGCTCAGCGATATTATAGATATTTACTTGATAAGTAAGTGTTCATCTCTATGTGCAAACCTCGCGAGGTAAAGTGAGAAAATTGTCGTAACGTACTGAATACATACGAAATAAAAAGCTTACAAGTGATCTTGCGTATGGGTCACCACTGTAAATAAGGATTTTAAATGCCAATTATTACTCTTCCTGACGGAAGCCAACGTCAATTTGAAAATGCAGTTTCTGTCATGGATGTCGCTGCAGATATCGGCCCAGGACTTGCGAAAGCATGTATTGCTGGCCGTGTTAATGGTGAGCTAGTGGATGCTTGTGAATTAATCGAACATGATGCAAATCTGGCGATTATCACCGCAAAAGATGATGAAGGTCTTGAAATTATTCGTCACTCTTGTGCCCACTTATTGGGACATGCAATTAAACAATTATGGCCACAAACCAAAATGGCGATTGGTCCTGTTATCGAAAATGGTTTCTACTACGATGTGGATTTAGACCATTCTCTCACACAGGAAGATTTAGAAACTCTAGAAAAACGCATGCTAGAGTTGGCGAAAACAGATTATGACGTTATTAAAAAACGCGTAAGCTGGGCTGAAGCTCGTGAAACTTTTGTTTCTCGTGGTGAAGACTATAAAGTTGCTATTCTTGACGAAAATATTAGCCAAGATTCTCAACCTGGTCTTTATCATCACCAAGAATATGTTGATATGTGCCGTGGACCACATGTTCCAAATATGCGTTTCTGCCATAACTTTAAGTTACAGAAAATCGCAGGTGCATATTGGCGTGGTAACAGCGATAATAAAATGTTACAACGCATTTATGGTACAGCTTGGGCTGATAAAAAACAGTTAAAAGCTTACTTAGATCGCTTAGAAGAAGCTGCAAAACGTGACCACCGTAAAATTGGTAAACAGCTTGACTTATATCATATGCAAGAAGAAGCACCAGGTATGGCTTTCTGGCATAATGATGGTTGGACTATTTTCCGTGAGTTAGAAACATTTGTACGTTGTAAATTAAAAGAATATGATTACCAAGAAGTAAAAGGTCCATTTATGATGGATCGTGTTCTTTGGGAAAAAACAGGTCACTGGGAAAACTACAAAGAAAATATGTTCACAACATCGTCAGAGAATCGTGAATATTGTATCAAACCAATGAACTGCCCAGGTCATGTACAAATCTTCAAACAAGGTTTACGTTCTTACCGCGATTTGCCATTACGTATGGCTGAATTTGGTAGTTGCCATCGTAATGAACCATCAGGTGCATTACATGGTTTAATGCGTGTTCGTGGCTTTACACAAGACGATGCGCATATCTTCTGTACAGAAGAACAAATTTTAAGTGAAGTAAATGACTGCATCAAATTGATTTATGATGTATATTCTACTTTTGGATTTGAAAAAATTGTTGTTAAGCTGTCTACTCGCCCAGAAAAACGTATCGGTGAAGATGCATTATGGGATATTGCTGAAGCAGACTTAGCAAAAGCCTTAACTGATAACAATATTGAATTTGAATATCAGCCAGGCGAAGGGGCGTTTTATGGCCCTAAAATTGAATTTACACTTTACGATTGTTTAGATCGTGCATGGCAGTGTGGTACAGTACAATTAGACTTCTCACTACCAGGTCGTTTAGGCGCGTCTTATGTTGCCGAAAACAACGAGCGTAAAGTACCTGTTATGTTACACCGAGCAGTGTTAGGATCCTTAGAACGTTTTATTGGTATTCTGACCGAAGAATACGCAGGATTCTTCCCAACTTGGTTAGCACCACAGCAGGTTGTCGTGATGAATATCACGGATGGACAGGCTGATTATGTACAAAAACTCGTCAAAGAATTGCAAGATGCCGGAATTCGTGCAAAAGCAGACTTGAGAAATGAGAAGATTGGCTTTAAAATTCGTGAACATACTTTACGTCGTGTTCCGTACATGCTTGTCTGTGGAGATAAAGAAGTTGAATCAGGCAAAGTGGCGGTTCGTACTCGTCGAGGAAAAGACCTTGGCAGTATCGACGTTAACGAATTTAAAGAAAAGCTTCTGCAAGAAATTAGAAGCAGAAGTCTTCATCAGTTGGAGGAATAAGGTATTAAAGGCGGAAAAAGAATTCAATCAACGCGTCAGAATCGCATCAATGGTGAGATTCGCGCTCATGAAGTTCGTTTAACAGGTTTAGATGGCGAACAGATTGGAGTTGTTAGTCTGAAAGAGGCTCTTGAGAAAGCCGAGGAAGCAGGTGCTGATTTAGTTGAAATTAGTCCTAATGCCGAGCCGCCAGTTTGTCGTATTATGGACTACGGCAAATTCCTCTATGAGAAAAGTAAGACTCTCAAAGAACAGAAAAAGAAACAAAAAGTTATTCAGGTTAAGGAAGTTAAATTCCGTCCTGGTACAGATGAAGGCGACTATCAGGTCAAACTACGCAACCTGATTCGTTTTCTTGAAGATGGCGATAAAGCCAAAGTCACACTGCGTTTCCGCGGTCGTGAAATGGCACACCAACAAATCGGTATGGAGATGCTTAACCGTATCCGTGAAGATTTGGATGAACTGGCTGCAGTTGAATCTTTCCCTAATAAGATTGAAGGGCGTCAGATGATCATGGTGTTAGCGCCGAAGAAGAAATAGTCGGGCAATTCAAGTAATAGCGTCAGTCTGAATGGCTGATTGCTATTCGCCTCATTATTTTATGTTATTAACAATGCGAAGTGGATTATAGAAATGCCAAAGATTAAAACAGTACGCGGCGCAGCTAAGCGCTTTAAAAAAACTGCTGGTGGTGGCTTTAAGCGTAAACATGCTAACCTCCGTCACATTCTGACTAAAAAATCAACTAAGCGTAAACGTCATTTACGTCCAAAAGGCATGGTCTCTAAAGGAGATTTAGGTCTGGTCGTAGCTTGCTTACCATACGCATAAGTATCATTTTTTTAACAGAATATAGACATTTAGGAGTTTAATATGGCTCGTGCTAAACGTGGTGTTATCGCCCGTGCTCGTCACAAGAAAATTTTAAAGCAAGCTAAAGGTTATTACGGTGCACGTTCACGTGTATATCGTGTAGCTTTCCAGGCTGTAATCAAAGCTGGTCAATATGCGTACCGTGACCGTCGTCAGAAAAAACGTCAGTTCCGTCAGCTGTGGATCGCGCGTATCAACGCAGCAGCTCGTCAGAACGGTATGTCTTATAGCCGTTTCATCAATGGTCTGAAAAAAGCATCCATTGAAATCGACCGTAAGATTCTGGCTGACATCGCTGTATTCGACAAAGTAGCATTCGCTGCTTTAGTTGAAAAAGCGAAAGGTGCTCTGGCTTAATTATTATTAAGCAATGGAAGAGGGAGTTTTCTCCCTCTTTTATTTTGTCTAAATTTGTGGCTTAATGATATAAATTCAATAAGTTAATATTTAAGAGACATTATCAATGTTAAATATCGCTTTTTTCCGTTTCTTTTTTTACTTTAGCGCCTAATTCAAGGGGGCTTTTGCGCGTAAGAAAAGAAACGAAAAGTAGCGCCTGAGCCTCCAATATGGAGGCTTTTTTGTTTTCAGATCTCAATACTGGGTTAGAAACCAAAAAGGCAATTTTATTCGTCATCATTGATAACAACTAATAGACCTCACAGGTCAAAGGAAGAGGAAACGATGCCACATCTCGCTGAACTCGTTGCTCAAGCTAAAGCAGCTATCGAAGAGGCACAGGATGTTGCTGCGCTGGATTCGGTTCGTGTTGAATACTTGGGGAAAAAAGGTCATTTAACGCTTCAGATGTCCACGCTGCGCGACTTACCCGCGGAAGATCGTCCAGCTGCAGGGGCTGTCATTAATCAGGCTAAACAAGAGGTTCAGCAAGCGCTGAATATTCGTAAAGACCATCTTGAATCAGCATTATTAAACGAACGTTTGTCTGCTGAGAAAATCGATGTATCTTTGCCCGGTCGCCGCATTGAAAACGGTGGTCTACACCCAGTAACTCGTACAATTGAACGTATTGAAACTTTCTTTGGCGAATTAGGGTTTTCTGTAGAATCTGGCCCTGAAATCGAAGATGATTATCATAACTTTGATGCGTTGAATATTCCTGCACATCACCCAGCAAGAGCCGACCACGATACTTTCTGGTTTGATGCTAAACGTTTATTACGTACACAAACGTCGGGTGTACAAATTCGTACTATGCAAGATAAACAGCCACCTATTCGTATCATCGCACCAGGTCGCGTATATCGTAATGACTACGATCAGACTCACACACCAATGTTTCACCAAATTGAAGGCTTAATTGTTGATAAAAACATTAGCTTTACCAATTTAAAAGGAACACTACACGATTTCCTGAAAAACTTTTTTGAAGAAGATATGGAAATTCGTTTCCGTCCTTCTTATTTCCCATTCACAGAGCCTTCTGCAGAAGTCGATGTCATGGGTAAGAATGGTAAATGGTTAGAAGTATTGGGTTGCGGTATGGTTCACCCAAATGTATTGCGTAATGTAGGTATCGATCCTGAAGTGTATTCTGGTTTTGCATTCGGTATGGGCATGGAACGCTTGACTATGTTACGTTACGGTGTCACCGACTTGCGCTCATTCTTCGAAAACGATCTTCGTTTCCTCAAACAGTTTAAATAAGGTGGGATTATCTCATGAAATTCAGTGAACTTTGGTTACGTGAGTGGGTAAACCCAGCGATTAGTAGCGAAGCACTTTCTGAACAATTAACAATGGCTGGTCTTGAAGTTGATGGCGTTGAAGCTGTTGCAGGTGATTTTCACGGTGTGTTTGTAGGTGAAGTTGTTGAATGTGGACAACACCCTAATGCCGATAAATTACGTGTAACAAAAGTTAACGTCGGTGGTGACAGATTACTCGATATCGTTTGCGGTGCACCTAACTGCCGCCAAGGCCTAAAAGTTGCGGTTGCAACTGTCGGGGCAGTATTACCAGGCGATTTCAAAATTAAAGCAGCAAAACTACGTGGTGAACCATCAGAGGGTATGCTGTGCTCATTTTCTGAATTAGCCATTTCAGAAAACCATGAAGGTATTATTGAATTACCTGCCGATGCGCCTATTGGTATGGATATTCGTGAATACTTAAAATTAAATGATAATGCGATTGAGATTAGTGTTACACCAAATCGTGCTGATTGTTTAGGTATTTTAGGTGTTGCTCGTGATATCGCTGTTATCAATAAAATGGAATGCCAAGTACCTGATATGTCGCCTGTTGTGGCAACATCTTCAGCAACATTCCCAGTACGTGTTGAAGCGCCAGAAGCGTGTCCCCGTTATTTAGGTCGTGTTTTCACTAATATAAATGTGAAAGCAAAAACACCTTTATGGATACAAGAAAAGTTACGCCGTGGTGGCATTCGTTCTATTGACCCAATTGTTGATATTACCAACTTAATTTTACTTGAAATGGGTCAACCACTACATGCCTTCGATCTTGATCGTGTTGAAGGTGCTGTTGTTGTTCGTATGGGTAAAGAAGATGAAAAACTGACTTTACTTGATGGCAATGAAATTACATTAAAAGAAGATGTATTAGTTATTGCAGACGAAAAACAGGCATTAGGTATGGCTGGTATTTTCGGTGGCGAATCATCAGGCGTTAATGAGGAAACGAAAAATGTCTTCTTAGAGTGTGCATTCTTCTCTCCATTATCCATTACAGGCCGTGCACGTCGTTATGGCTTGCATACTGATGCTTCTCATCGTTTTGAGCGTGGTGTTGATTCTGAACTACAATACAAAGCAATTGAGCGTGCAACTAAGTTACTATTAGAAATTTGCGGTGGTGAAGTTGGTGAAGTAATTGATGTCACCAATAAAGCACATTTGCCAAATATTGCACCGGTCAAATTAACACGTAAAAAATTAGACCGTTTATTAGGTCATGTGATCGATGATGCACAAGTTCTAGATTCATTAACTCGTTTAGGGTTCAAAGTTTCTGTTGAAAGTGATGGCTGGTTAGCAATCGTTCCTTCATGGCGTTTCGATGTTCAAATCGAAGAAGACCTGATTGAAGAGGTTGCTCGCATTTATGGTTACAACAATATTCCAGATGTACCATTGCGCGCTGATTTGGTGATGACCAATCATCGTGAAGCGAACTTATCATTAAAACGCGTTAAAACAATGCTAGTAGATAACGGCTTCCAAGAAGCCATTACTTATAGTTTTGTTGATCCGAAGATCCAATCTTTATTACATCCAAATGAAGAAGCATTGATTCTGCCTAATCCGATTTCAGCAGATATGTCAGCAATGAGGCTGTCTCTATTAACCGGGTTATTGACTACGACTGTCTATAATCAGAACCGTCAACAGTCTAGAGTTAGGTTATTTGAAGCAGGTCTGCGTTTTGTTCCTGATAATCAAGCAGAATATGGAATACGTCAGGAACTTATGTTAGCTGGTGTGATCGCGGGCAACCGTTATGAAGAACATTGGAGTTTAGAGAAGCAAACTGTTGATTTCTTTGATTTGAAAGGTAATATTGAATCAATTCTGGAATTGACAGGCCAGCTAGATGAAATTACATTTAAACCAGCTAATCATTCAGCACTTCATCCGGGACAGAGTGCTGGGATTTATCTGAGAAATGAATATATTGGCTGTATTGGCGTTGTTCATCCAGAGCTTGAACGTAAACTTGACTTAAACGGCCGTACGGTAGTATTCGAAATACGTTGGAATGCAATTGCAAATCGCAGTTTACCACAAGCAAAAGCAATTTCTCGTTACCCTTCGAATCGTAGAGATATCGCTGTAGTTGTTCCGAATAATGTTGCTGCAGAGGATATTTTAGCTGAATGTAAGAAAGTTGGCGGAAATCAAATAGTTGGCATAAACTTATTTGATGTGTATTGTGGTAAGGGAGTAGCAGAAGGCTATAAAAGCCTCGCTATTAGCATAATCTTGCAGGATATCGAGCATACACTGGAAGAAGATGAGATTGCTGCAACAGTGAGTAACTGTGTAGCAGCATTGAAACAGCGATTCCAAGCATCCTTGAGGGACTAGACCTATGGCGCTTACAAAAGCTGAAATGGCAGAAAATCTGTTTGAAAAACTTGGTGTTAGCAAACGCGATGCAAAAGACCTTGTAGAATCCTTTTTTGAGGAAGTGCGTCGTTCTCTTGAAAATGGAGAACAGGTGAAGCTGTCTGGATTTGGAAACTTTGACCTGCGTGATAAAAATCAGCGCCCTGGTCGTAATCCAAAAACAGGGGAAGACATTCCTATTACAGCTCGCCGTGTTGTTACTTTCCGACCAGGACAAAAGTTAAAAAGCCGGGTTGAGAGCGCAACACCAAAAGAATAAGATTTAAAAAACATCCAAAACGGCTTTCTTTGAAAGCCGTTTTTTTATCATGATTATCTATATCTAATTTTGATAATAAACGTATTGAGATGTTTATATTTATCAATATAGTCTGAATGGATATTTCTATTTGGATGAAATGTTTTTATTTTTCATTATCTTACTTTTTATTCTTATTTTGACTTTTTCTTCTTAATCTCTTACCTGCATCAACACTGTGATAGTTAATCTCAATTTTTTCTTCATTATTAGAGACAAACTTACATGTTCTAAATTTAGTTTTTCATCATTGAATGTGAACATGTTATGTTGCTAAAAAGTATTTTATAAACAAAAAATAGTAAGAGCTGTTATTGCATGGATAGGGAATGAAATGAATAAAGAAATTAATCCTTTGATTAAATTTACTAAAAAACAGCGCATTGACGACAAAAAAAAGCTGTTTCTAATGGTGCTAGTATTATGTTTCTTGTTTATTTTTTCCCTCTCTGTTGGTGAGATTTCGTTATTTCCACATCAATGGTTAACAGATGAAGCCCATTTATTTGTTTGGCAGATCCGTTTACCCAGAATACTTGCAGTAATGACAGTTGGCGCCAGCTTAGCAATTGCAGGTGCTATTATGCAGGCTTTATTCCAAAATCCACTCGCAGAACCAGGGTTATTAGGCGTAAGCAGTGGTGCGGGTGTGTGTGTTGTATTGCTCATTGTTTTGCAATTTAATTTAAGCTTTTGGTTAATAAGTAGTGCCGCGATATTCGGTGCATTAGGTATTACTCTCTTATTAATGTTTTTTGCTCGAATAAAAAAGCTGTCTAACGCTCAGTTACTATTAATTGGGGTGGCATTAGGCGTTATGGCAAGCGCGATAATGACCTGGCTGGTTTATTTCAGTTCAGCTTTAGATTTAAGACAATTAATGTATTGGTTGATGGGGAGTTTTAGTGGCATTGATTGGCGTCATCAAATCTTATTTTGGACTCTTATACCCATTGTTTTAATTCTTATTCTACAAGCCGATGTTCTTAATTATTTATCTCTAGGTTCATTTAGAGCAAAGCAATTAGGTATATCCGTTAATCAATGGAGAAATTGGTTTATTTTAGCGGTTGGGTTATTGATAGGGCTAAGTGTGGCTTTAGCGGGTGCTATAAGCTTTGTAGGGCTTGTTGTACCACATTTATTGAGACTATGTGGATTAACGCATTATAAAACCTTACTACCAGCGTGTGCACTTGCTGGAGGTGGATTGCTATTACTTGCTGATCTGCTATCTCGGTTGATTTTAAATGGTGCAGAAGTTCCTATAGGGGTGATTACAGCAACGCTTGGTGCACCTTTATTTATTTGGTTATTGGCAACAAAAGAGATGGGACGTTTGTAATATGACGTTACTTAAATTTGATAATTTAAGTGTTAAAGACCGACTTAACACATTTACAGAACGAGTAAACTATGGCGAACGTGTCCACTTAATTGGTGCTAATGGTGCGGGGAAAAGTACACTTTTAATGGCGATCGCGGGAGAGCTTCCATTTAGTGGGGAGATTATTCTAAACGAAACCTCAATAAGACATTATAAATATAGTGATCTTTCTAGAATGCAGAGCATTGTTATACAACAATTGGAAACTTTGTCATTTATGCCAGTTTTTCATTATCTCTCATTATATCATCAATTGTCGAAAATGGATGTTCAGCAATTAAATATGCTGTTAAATGATTTTAAAATAGATGAATTATTGTCAAAAAACATTCATCATTTATCCGGAGGTGAATGGCAGAGGGTTAGAATTGTTGGCGCATTTATCCAATTATGGTCAAGTGATGATTTAAAAGGAAAATTAATGTTACTTGATGAACCAACGAATAATTTAGATGTCGTACAGTTGGCTATTTTGGACAAGTGGGTTGATAAGTTTTGCCAACAAGGTGGTGCCGTTATTATGAGTACACATAATTTGAATCATTCCTACCAAAAAGCAGACAGAGTTTTACTTATAAAAAATGGATACTTGGTCAATTCTGGCGCATCTGCACTTTTATTGGACGAAAATTTATTATCAACTACATTTAATACAAATATCAAATGCATCAATGATGTTGATCATATTGATTGGTTAGTTTTACAATAATATGGCTATTGTTAAGTTTATCCCTGAGTAATTATTAAGGTTTTTTTAATGTTTTCTTAATAAGACTGATGCTGGTGAACAATAGTTTGTATATAATTGTTTTTTATTCATTCATTAATTAGGCTACATTTTTTATGAGTCACTTCCTTCCTTTCTCTCGCCCTGCGATTGGCGATGAAGAAATCAAAGCCGTTGAGGATGTACTGCGTTCAGGTTGGATTACAACAGGCCCTCAAAATCACCAATTAGAGCAAGATTTTTGTGAAAAATTTGGTAGCAAACATGCTATCGCAATTTGCTCTGCCACTGCAGGTATGCATGTTGTTTTAATGGCGATGGGAATTGGTGCTGGTGATGAAGTTATCACACCATCACAAACTTGGGTTTCAACGATGAATATCATTACGTTACTTGGTGCGGAGCCAGTGATGATTGATGTTGACCGTGATACCTTGATGGTAAGTGCAGAAGATGTCAAAAAAGCGATTACACCTAGAACGAAAGCAATTATTCCGGTTCATTATGCTGGTGCACCTTGCGATCTTGATGCATTAAGAAAAGTTGCACAAGATGCAGGAATTCCTCTTATCGAAGATGCCGCGCATGCTATAGGGACTCGCTATAAAAATGAATGGATTGGTGAAAAAGGAACTGCCATTTTTTCTTTTCATGCAATTAAGAATGTAACTTGTGCAGAAGGTGGATTGGTTGTTACTGATAATGACGAGTTGGCTAATAGAGTACGTTGTTTAAAATTCCACGGTTTAGGAGTAGACGCCTTTGATAGACAGATTCAAGGTCGTAAACCTCAAGCCGAAGTTGTTGAACCTGGCTACAAATATAATTTATCTGATATTCATGCAGCGATTGCTGTGGTGCAATTAAGACGTTTAGATGAAATGAATGCTAAACGAGCCGAATTAGTTGCGCTGTATCGTGAAAAACTCAAAGACTCTCCATTAAAAATGTTGAGTGTCCCTGAATATCCACATTTACATGCAAATCACCTATTTATGGTGAGAGTTGATAAAAATACCTGTGGTATCGATCGTGATGCTTTTATGGAAAAATTAAAGCAGAAAGATATTGGTACAGGGTTACATTTCCGTGCAGCGCACACACAAAAATATTATCGTGAGCGTTATCCTTCTTTATCCCTTCCTCAATCAGAATGGAACTCTGCAACGTTATGCTCGTTGCCGCTGTTTCCTGATATGAATAATGAAGATGTTATTCGTGTTGTAGATGCGATCAATGAAATTCTTTCGGAGCATATTTAAGTGTCAACATTTGATGAAATCAAGAAAGTATCGGTTGTAATTCCCGTTTATAACGAGGAAGAGAGCCTTCCTCAGCTTTTAGAACGTACAATTAAAAGCTGTAAACAATTAGAACAAGAATATGAACTGATCCTTGTTGATGATGGTAGTAGTGACAATTCAGCTAAGATGTTAGAAGAAGCGGCTGCAATTGAAGAAAATCACGTTATTGCAATTATTTTAAACCGTAATTACGGTCAACATTCCGCAATTATGGCTGGTTTTAATCAGGCTGATGGTGATTTAGTGATCACATTGGATGCTGATTTACAAAATCCACCTGAAGAGATCCCAAGACTTGTCGCTACGGCTGAAGAAGGTTATGACGTTGTCGGAACGCGTCGTCGTAACCGCCAGGATTCGTGGTTTCGCAAAACCGCTTCAAAAATGATCAACTCAATGATCACTAAAGCAACAGGTCGCTCTATGGGAGACTACGGCTGTATGTTGCGTGCTTATCGTCGCCACATTGTTGACGCAATGTTACAGTGTCACGAAAGAAGTACATTTATCCCTATTCTTGCGAACACATTCGCTCGTCGTACCATTGAAATTGATGTCGCACACGCAGAGCGTGAATATGGCGATTCAAAATACAGCTTTTTAAAGCTTATCAATTTAATGTATGACTTATTAACTTGTCTAACCACGGCACCATTACGTTTATTAAGCATTGTCGGCAGTGTGATCGCTGTATCTGGCTTTGTCTTAGCCTTATTGTTGATTATTTTACGTATTATTTTCGGTGCAATGTGGGCCGCTGAAGGTGTATTCACACTTTTCGCAATTTTATTTATGTTTATCGGTGCGCAGTTCGTTGCAATGGGCTTATTAGGTGAATATATAGGCCGGATTTATAATGATGTAAGAGCGCGTCCTCGGTATTTTATCCAAAAAGTGGTTGGTGTTAACAAACCCAACGAAGATCAGGAAAAAGACTAATGAAAGCAATAGTATTTGCCTATCACGATATCGGCTGTGTTGGTTTAAAAGCTCTTGAAAAAGCGGGTTATGATATTCAAGCTGTATTTACCCACACTGACGATCCAAACGAAAATCATTTCTTCTCATCTGTGGCTCGTGTGAGTGCAGAAATGGGATTGACAGTATTCGCGCCTGAAAATGTCAATCATCCATTATGGATTGAACGTATTCGTGAAATGAAACCTGATGTCATTTTTTCTTTCTATTATCGTCACATGTTAAGTGATGAGATCCTGAATTTGGCACCTAAAGGCGCGTTTAATTTACACGGTTCTTTATTACCAAAATATCGTGGTCGTGCACCAATTAACTGGGCGATTGTGAACGGTGAAACAGAAACAGGTGTTACTCTGCATAAAATGACAGCGAAAGCTGATGCGGGTGATATTGTTGCCCAAGAAAAAGTTACCATCGAAGACAATGATACTTCTCTAATTTTACATGAAAAAGTAAGAGAAGCAGCGAATAAGTTACTTTCGAGTTCATTACCACATATTGTATCAGGTGATTATTCAACAACTGCACAAGATGAAAGCCAAGCAACTTATTTTGGTCGCCGTTGCGCTGATGATGGTTTAATCGACTGGAATGCAGATGCAAAAACAGTTCACAACTTAGTGCGTGCTGTTACAGAGCCATACCCTGGCGCATTCACTTTCTTAGGTGAACGTAAAATGATTATCTGGCGTTCACGCGCTGTTGCTGATAATCAAGGTAAACGTCCTGGTACTGTTATCTCAACAGAACCTTTAGTCATTGCGTGTGCGAAAGGTGCAATCGAAGTCGTTACTGGTCAAAGTGAAAATGGTCTTTATGTTCAAGGCAGTCGTTTAGCGGCTGAAATGGGCATTGTGACGGATGTTCGTGTTGGGCCAAAAGCAACGGCACAAGTTAAACGTCGTAAACGTGTTCTTATTTTAGGCGTGAATGGTTTTATTGGTAACCATTTGACAGAGCGTCTATTGAAAGATGATAACTATGATATCTATGGTATGGATATCGGTTCTTCTGCAATTGAACGCTTTATTGGTAACCCACGTTTCCACTTTATTGAAGGTGACGTGAGTATTCATACAGAATGGATTGAATATCACATTAAAAAATGTGATGTTATTCTGCCATTAGTGGCTATTGCAACGCCTATCGAATATACCCGTAATCCATTGCGTGTCTTTGAATTAGACTTTGAAGAAAACTTAAAAATTGTACGTTATTGTGTTAAGTATAATAAACGTATTATTTTCCCATCCACATCAGAAGTTTATGGTATGTGTGATGATAAAGAATTTGACGAAGACAACTCACGCCTGATTGTTGGTCCAATCAATAAACAACGTTGGATTTATTCTGTATCTAAACAGCTATTAGATCGCGTTATATGGGCTTATGGAGCCAAAGAAGGTCTGAAATTTACATTATTCCGTCCATTTAACTGGATGGGACCTCGTTTAGATAACTTAAATTCAGCGCGTATCGGTAGCTCTCGTGCAATTACACAATTGATTCTGAATTTAGTTGAAGGTTCACCAATTAAACTAGTTGATGGTGGTGAGCAAAAACGTTGTTTCACTGATATTAATGACGGTATTGAAGCTTTATTCCGTATCATTGAAAACCGTGATAACAAATGTGATGGTCAAATTATCAATATTGGTAACCCAACTAACGAAGCAAGTATTCGTGAATTAGCAGAAATGCTGTTAGATTGCTTTGAAAAACATGAGTTGCGTGGACATTTCCCTCCATTTGCTGGCTTCAAAAAGATTGAAAGTAGCAGTTATTATGGTAAAGGCTACCAAGATGTTGAACACCGTAAGCCAAGCATTAAAAACGCAGAGCGTTTATTGGATTGGAAACCAAGTATCGAGACTCGCCAAACAGTAGAAGAAACATTAGATTTCTTCTTACGTGGCGCAGTTGAAGAATTAGGCACTAAATAGGAATAAATAATGAAGAAAGTTGGTTTGAGAGTTGATGTGGATACTTATCAAGGAACGAAACAAGGTATTCCACAACTGCTGGATGTATTTGCCAGACATAACATTTATGCCAGCTTCTTCTTTAGTGTTGGACCAGATAATATGGGGCGCCATTTATGGCGCCTTTTAAAACCCAAATTTTTATGGAAAATGCTGAGATCTAATGCTGCATCACTGTATGGCTTAGATATTTTATTAGCAGGAACTGCATGGCCGGGGAAAAAAATTGCTAAAAATTTAGGTTATTTGATGAAAGAAACCCAAGATGCGGGGCATGAAGTTGGGTTGCACTCATGGGATCATCAAAGTTGGCAAGCAAAAGTTGGGCGCTGGTCAACAGAAGAATTAATGCAACAAGTTCGTTTAGGTGTTGAAGCACTGGAAAAAGTACTTGAAAACCCTGTAAAATGTTCGGCAGTTGCTGGATGGCGAGCAGATGAACGCGTATTAACAGTTAAAGAAAATTTTAAATTCGATTACAATAGCGATTGTCGAGGAACGTATCCTTTTAGGCCTATTTTAGAAAATGGTTCTATCGGTACGGTGCAAATTCCAGTAACATTACCAACTTATGATGAAGTTGTTGGTACAAAAGTAAAGGATGAGGATTTTAATCAATTTATTATTGATGAAATCAAAAAAGATAGTGGAATACCTGTTTATACTATCCACACTGAAGTTGAAGGAATGTCAAAAGCCGCTCAATTTGAGCAGCTATTGGCAATGATTGCAAATGAAGGCATCGAATTCTGTCCGTTAAGCGATTTATTACCACAAGATAAAGAAACGCTTCCGATGGGTAAAGTTGTTCGATCTGACTTTCCAGGTCGAGAAGGCTGGTTAGGATGCCAACAAGAGGTTTAACGAAACTATGTTGAATAACCGGGCGAGTAAAATCGGGGCCATCCTCTTGGCTCTTTTTTTTGTTCTTACCTACTTATTTCCATTGAACAGCCGGTTATTATGGCAACCAGATGAAACTCGTTATGCGGAAATTAGCCGAGAAATGGTAGTGAGTGGGAACTGGATTGTTCCTCATATGCTCGACATTCGCTATTTTGAGAAGCCCATAGCCGGTTATTGGATCAATAATGTTAGTCAATTAATTTTTGGTCACACCAATTTTGCTGTACGTTTTGGTTCTGTTATATCTATTCTTTTAAGCACATTACTTGTCTATTTATTGGCAAGAATGATGTGGCGTAACCGCCAAGTCGCTTTTGTCTCTAGCTTAATCTATTTATCTATGTTCTTAGTGTTTAGCGTAGGCACTTATAGTGTATTAGATCCTATGTTGGCACTTTGGATTACCGCGAGCATGGTTTGCTGTTTTTGGGCGCTTAAAGCCACCACAGTAAAAACACGAATATTAGCGTGGATAACTTTAGGGCTTGCATGTGGTATGGCATTTATGACCAAAGGATTTTTAGCATTAGCTATTCCGGTCATTGTTATGATACCTATAACATTGCATCAAAAACAATTCACGCAAATGTTGCTCTATGGCTTACTTGCTGTATTTAGTGCAGCATTAATTAGTTTGCCATGGGCATTAGCTATTGCAAAAGCAGAACCTGATTATTGGCACTACTTCTTTTGGGTTGAACATATCCAGCGTTTTTCGGGTGAAGATGCTCAACATAGTTCTCCATTTTGGTACTATATCCCCGTTGTCTTATTAGGGGTGATCCCTTGGCTTGGATTACTTCCAGGCGCATTAATAGGTGCTTGGAAAAAAAGACGTAAACGTCCTGAATTATTCTTTTTATTCTGTTGGTTTGTCATTCCATTCTTATTTTTTAGTATTGCGAAAGGTAAGCTACCGACTTATATGTTGCCATTTATGGCACCACTAGCAATGCTAATGGCGAAATATGGCGTAGATTGTGCTCGTAAATTTAGAATGAAAGCGTTACGTATTAACGGCTATATCAATATCTTTATTGGTGTTGCTGCTGTTATCGCTATTTTAGTTATCCAACTTGTCTCTTCAAAACCTATTTACATGCCTTATGAGTGGTCTAAATGGGTTTTAGCCATCGTCGCATTCTCTTTATGGGGTATTATTGGTTATCTTTGCTCTACACTTAATGGTAAACATTGGTTATGGGCGGCATCTTGCTCGTTAGGCGTGAGTTTGTGCATTGGGCAGGCAATACCTAACAGTAGTGTTGATGGAAAGCTACCTCAAGAATTTATTCGTCAAAATATTAATACACTCAATGCGAGCAAATACATTGTAAGTAACAGTGTGGGTATTGGTGCTGGATTGGCGTGGGAATTACAACGTAGTGATATTTATCTTTATGAAAGAACAGGTGAGTTAACTTATGGTATTAGAGAGTATCCTGATTCTCAGCATAAATTAATTAAACCTGACAATTTTGCTCAATGGTTAGAGCAAGCAAGAAAAGAAGGTAATGTATCAGTTGTTATTACGTTTAAAGATCCGAAAAAGTTAGCTCAATTGCCAAGACCTGAAGAGTTGGTGACAAATCATCGAGTTGCTATTTTAACATATGAGAAGCGTAATTAATGTCCTTTGTTTTATTGCTAATCGTGAGCTTTTTGACTTGTATAGGACAAGTATGTCAAAAACAAGCGGTGGTTAGCTGGCAAAGTGATTCATTAACAAAAGCCAGAAAAACGATTTTCTGGCTTTTTATTGCCATTACAATGCTTGGCTTTGGGATGTTATTTTGGTTACGATTATTACAAATCCTTCCTCTCAGTATTGCTTACCCTATGTTAAGTATTAACTTTATAATGGTGACATTAATTGGCCAGTTTGTTTATAAAGAGCCTGTTAATGTGAAACATTGGATTGGTATCGCATCGATTATGGTTGGCATTGTATTGATGAGTATGCAAGCATGAAAGGCTATCTATGGGCAATTGGAAGTGCACTATTAGTGACGGTAGCTCAATTGTTGTTAAAGTTTGGTATGTCCGAACTACCAGATTTACAGCTCGAAAAACAGTGGCTAGATTTCTCATGGTTATGGGCCAATGCAATGCTACTTGCCATTGTGTTTGCTGGTCTTGTCGGTTATGTCCTTTCTATGGTTTGCTGGCTATTTACTTTGCGTACCATTCCTTTAAATAAAGCCTATCCGCTGATTAGCTTAAGTTATGTGTTTGTTTATATTCTTGCAGTGATATTACCTTGGTTTCAAGAAACACCATCATGGACAAAAACCGCAGGGGTTGCTTTTATTATGATAGGTGTTTGGTTGATTAGCCAGAAACCCAAAGAGTCAACACCACACTAAATTCAGAGTTTGGGTTTTATTTCTTGTACCTTGTTGGTTATTGTGCGATTTATTCTATTAATCTTGATTCATTCACCTTCAATAACTTGTTTTTGCTTAAAAAAGCAGATAAATTTTAAAATCTCTCGTAATAATAATGGTGGATGCAATGAGAAAGTCCGTTTTCTATCCTTTCTTACTCTGTATTATCCTGCTGGCTGGGTGCTCATCTAGTCCATCAAAACGCATTCCACCAGCACCCCCTTTAAAAACACAGCTTTCCGATCCTATTATGGTGATAGTGCAGCTCAAATCACAACTTGAGCAGTGGTATGGCACACCTTATAGTTATGGTGGAATGACATCTTCAGGTATTGATTGTTCAGGTTTTGTCTATAAAACGTATAGTGATCGTTTTGACATTAAATTGCCTCGAATGACTATCGATCAAACCAAATATGGAACACAAATCAGTAAAAGCGATTTAATGCCGGGTGATTTGGTTTTTTTCAAAACAGGTGGTGGTGAAAATGGACTTCATGTTGGTATTTATGATACTGACAACACATTTATTCACGCATCAACTAGTAAAGGGGTGACTCGTTCTTCTCTTGATAATGTCTATTGGAAAAAAACATTCTGGCAAGCTCGCCGATTGTAGTTTCGTGCCATTTAACAGCCTAATATATTGAGAGTTATGGTATCTTATACCTTATTTTCTTCATATAGGTACTCCTTATGTCTGGCAAATTGCGTCTGTTAATTTCCGAGTCTTATGATCCTTGGTTTAACCTTGCTGTTGAAGAGTGTATTTTTAGACAAATGCCGGCAGATCAACGCGTACTGTTTCTTTGGCGTAACGATAATACGGTAGTCATTGGTCGAGCACAAAATCCGTGGAAAGAATGTAATACGCGAAAAATGGATGAAGATGGCGTGAAATTAGCACGTCGTTCAAGTGGTGGCGGTGCTGTTTTCCACGATCTCGGTAATACCTGCTTTACCTTTATGGCGGGAAAACCAGAATATAATAAAACGATCTCAACTAAAATTATACTTGATGGCTTATCGAAAGCTGGTATACAAGCAACAGCATCAGGGCGTAATGATTTAGTCGTACCACAAGAAGAGGGGGAAAGGAAAATTTCAGGCTCGGCTTATAAAGAGACGAAAGATCGTGGTTTCCATCATGGCACATTATTAATAAATGCTAACTTATCTAGATTAGCCAATTACCTCAATCCAGATCCGAAAAAACTTCAAGCTAAAGGGATCACTTCTGTACGCTCTCGAGTGGCTAATTTGGTCGAACTCAAATCTGATATCACTCACGAAAAACTGTGTGAAACAATCACCGAAAGCTTTTTTGAATACTATGGTGAACGGGTCGATGCTGAGATTATTTCCCCGCAAAAATTACCTGATTTACCTAGTTTTGAAGAGACATTCGCTAAACAAAGTAGTTGGGAATGGAATTTTGGACAAGCCCCTGCATTTTCTCATTTGTTAGATAATCGCTTTAAATGGGGGGGGCTTGAACTACATTTTGATATTGAACGTGGTAATGTAGTCAGAAGTCAAATTTATACTGACAGTTTAGATCCCGCACCATTAGAAGCATTATCAGATATGCTAGTTGGCAAACGTTATACACCTGAGTCTTTAAAAGAGATTATTCAGCAACTTATACAGCGTTATCCTAATAATAAAGGGGAGCTTAATGAGCTTGAAGAATGGCTTATAACGGCAATAGCTTAGTTTTCTGAAAATAAAGAAAAAACCAGCTTTTTGAAGCTGGTTTTTTTATGATAAGTAATATCAATATGATGCTAAATCAATTAGTGATTTTCGCATGACATGAAACAATGGGTATCAGGCAATGTGCCATTTTCTCTAAACTTAGCAGGTGTAGTATTAAAATGTTTTTTAAAAATACGAGTAAATGTTGCTTGAGAGCTAAAACCATACATTAAAGCAATGTCTAAAATAGACATATCTTTTTCTTGTAATGATTTAGCCGCTTCTAATAAGCGACGTTTGCGGACATATTCACCTAATGTACAGCCTTTAAAATCTTTAAATATGCGTTGTAAGTGCCATTTTGAATAACCACTTTTACTTGCAATAGTATCGATTTTTATACCTTCGTTACGTTGTAACTGAGTTTCTAACCATTTTAGAATATCATTAACGACATTTTCAGCCATAAAACCTCCCACAAAAATGGTGGGGACACAGTGCCCAAGTAAATAGAATAGTAACGTATGTTATTTATAACCTATTTTAAGCATGGCGAAAATAACAGGTAGGCAAAAAGTGCTTTTTGTTATTGATAATCATTATCAAATTAATAGGTGAAAGCTATATATCTCAAGTAAGGTAGAGCTTAATAGATATTTTTGATTAAAAAAATCGTTTTAAATGATTTTCACTTTGTTGAATTTATTGATTTATTTTTTCTTTGATAATGCTGTTATACCATTTATTCTTTAGGCTGTTATATATTTTCGTGTATTTCATAAGCTAATCAGTGATTAAGGTGTATTTTAAAGTCAATTTATTTGACTAAATAGGGAAATTTAAAAATAAGATTTATTAATCAATTAAGGTATGTTACTTAGTGTGTTTTATTTGTAATAAATAAGCATATAAAAATAAATTAACTCAGTCACAATCTAGAAAACATATGCTAGAAGGTAACTGAGTAAAACTAAGATAACTTATGGACGAAGAAAAACTTGTGGATACGAATGCTCTGGATGGGTATCAACACTCACATCTGCGCCATACCATTTTTGGATATTTTCTGTTGTCAGTACATTGAGTGGAGTACCTTCACAAACTAACTTTCCTTGGTGCAATAATAAAATTCTATCGGCATAAAGTGAGGCTAAATTAAGGTCGTGTAGAACGCAACAAACCATAAGATGTTGTGTTCTTGCTAATTGCTTGAGTAAGCGCAAGCTGTGTTGCTGATGGTAAAGGTCGAGTGCTGAAGTTGGTTCATCGAGGAATAACACCGCTTCTTGTGGTGTAGGGTGCCATAATTGAGCTAATACTCTGGCAAGTTGCACTCGTTGTTGTTCACCACCTGATAATTGACGATAGTCTCTATCTTTAAACTTTAAGCAATCCGTTTGTAGTAGAGCCGTTTCGATAGCTATTTTTTTATGTTGCTGTCCATGAGGGGTTCTTCCCATGGCAACCACTTCTTCTACAGAAAACGAAAATGAGAGTTGGCTATTTTGGCGCATAACAGCACGGTTTTGTGCTAATTGTTGGCTATTCCATTGTGAATAGTCTTTTTGTTTAAAATAGCATTCACCTTGTGTTGGTGCCGTATAACCTGTCAATAAACGTAGTAATGATGATTTTCCTGCACCATTCGGACCAATAATGCTAATTAACTCCCCAGCATTAAGTGAAAGAGATACATCATCAATAATAGTTTTTTTACCAATTTGGTAAGTTAAATTCTTTCCATAGAGTAATGACGCTTTTTGTTTTTCAATCATGACATTCTTCCTGCGGGTTGTCGTAAGATAAGCCAAAGGAAATAAGGGCCACCAATTAATCCTGTAATGAGCCCCACAGGGATTTCTGCTGGAGATACCAGTGTTCGTGATAATGTGTCAGCAGCGAGTAATAGTGTTGCCCCCCCTAAAATAGTGGCAGGTAATAGCCATATATGATTACTACCAATACGCATACGAATAAGGTGGGGAACTACAAGTCCAATAAATCCAATAACACCACTTAGTGCGACAGCACAGCCAATTAAGATAGCGCTAAGAAGTAATAAGATAAATTTGGTTCTTCTTACATTTAGCCCTAAATAATGTGCTTCTTCATCACCAAGTTGTAATAGGTTTAATTTATGACTTTGCCAACATGCTAAGGTACTGACAGGAATGATCACAAGGGTTGCAATAGATAAAGTTTTCCAGTCAATCTGGCTTAATGAGCCCATCATCCATAGTGAGAATTGACGTAGCTGTTGGTCAGTACTGATATAACTTAATACACCAATAAAAGACATACATAGTGCATTGATAGCAATACCCGCAAGCAATAACCGTGCTAAATTGCCATCACTCAATTGATGTAATGAGAAAATAATCATAGCCACAATTAAACCGCCAATAAAGGCGGCAACAATATGACTGTAGAATGTAAAGATGGATGAAAAAGAGAAAGGTAGAATAATTACAATGGCAACCATTAATGCTGCACCGCTACTAATACCGAGTAAACCAGGATCAGCTAATGAGTTTCTAAATAACCCCTGCATTATCGCGCCTGATATTGCTAAAGCACCGCCAACAAGAATCGCTAATAAGACGCGAGGTAGACGGATATCTAGCCAAACTTGCCATTTCATATCATCAAAAGAGCTATTCCATAATGTATGAAATGAAAGGGCTAATGCACCGCTATTCATTGAAATTAATGTAACAGTGGTGAGCAAAAAGAGTAAAACTAAAATATTCATCCACGGTGAACGAAAACGAGACATTATTGCTCCAACGCTTGACGAATTTGATGCATAACTTCAGGTGTTGAAAGCGTAAAACCTAACAATCCCATATCATCGACAACGACATAATGTTTATTTTTACCTGCAGGCGTGTACTTTATACCGGGTAAATTCCAAAGCTTTTCAATACCACCAATGCCTTTAATACCTTCTTTAGTCACCAGCAAAATATCAGGTTGGCTTGCAATGACACCTTCTTGAGAAAGAGGGCGATAACTCGTAAAGCCTTGCATTGCATTCTTACCCCCAACTAGTGAAATAATGGTATCTGCTGCAGTATTTTGACCTGCAGCCATAGGAACAACACCACCATGACTCATGATATAAATGACTTTTTTATCTATAGGGGTTGTGGGTATTTGGCTAATAGATAGGGTGAGTTTTTCTTTTAACTGATCACCTTCTTTTTGTTTATTTAAAATAGTGGCAATGGTGTCTATTTTTTCATTAATGGCTTCTAATGAATGTGTACCTGTAATCGTTTTAACAGTGACTCCTGCCTCTTTTATTCGGCGTAGTGCTAAAGAAGGGCGAGCGAGTTCACTGGTTATAATCAATGTTGGTTTGACCGATAAGATACCTTCAGGGTTTAGCATTCGCATATAACCCACATCTGGGAGTGCTTTCACTTGTTCAGGGACTAAACTAGTGCTGTCTCTTGCAATAATTTGTTCACCCGAACCTAACGCGAAAACGATCTCTGTGATATCACCACCAATAGTGACAATACGTTCATTGGCGGAACTGACAAAAGACATGGCGCTACACAGGATCAAAAGAAGCCATTTTTTCATTAACTCATTCTCCGATTAGGCTATTTTTGCAAGAGTATTAACTTGCTCGCGCCATTGTTGTTGCTCTGCAGTGCCTTCAGTTCGTTGTCCATAAAGCTGGGCAATCTGTTGGCCTTTGCTATCAAAGATTTCAAGACTGGTGACAAAACCATCCTGAGTTGGTTTGCGAGTGATCCAACTTTCAGCGATTTCACTTTCAATTAAATGAAGTGTAAATGCAGGGTTGAAAACATTAATCCAGACTTGATCGCTATTCTCAAATTGATGAGGAACTAAACGGTCAATTTGTCCCGTAAAGATTTGTACACAACCACGACTTCCGACAAAAATCATGATCTCATTTTGTGCTTCTTTAGCGAGGGTTAATAAGGTTTTCAGTGCACTGTTATCAACTTGATAAGCAAGGTCATCGGCAACAGCTTTAAAGGCTTGTTGACGACTCAAATTATTTTCTTTTAGTAGTTTGAAAAATTGGTGAACATCGGTCATTGAACGCCATTGTTGTTCAAGTTGCTCTGCCAATTCATGACTAACAGGTGTGTTTGAATAAGGTTCGATAGGGGTAATGTCTAGAGTTGGATTTTCTTCCGATAAGAATGATTGGATTAGTGCATTCCATTCATCCATATTGGTATTGCTAGTTGCATAGACTTTATGTAATGCCTCGCCATGCATATCAAAAAACTGAATGCTATAGCGAGTTCCTTTTGAGTTTTCTTCAGCGAGTGCAAAAATGCTAGACCAATAAGCGAAGAAAAAGCGTAAATCCATTGCACGTGGATTTAAGATTAAACCTGCGTGATCGTTAAAACGTGCATTGGTATATTCACCAAGATGTTCATGAACAGCAATATCATTGCGAGTAATCGCTTTGACTTCACCGACTTTACTTAAGGTTTTTAATAATTCTTGTACATCATTGCGTAGACGTTTTGCATCATACCCAACTCGCGCATGAGTTAGTTCCGCTTCACTGACATTCAAATAAGCGGCTAAATCACGCGCATAAGATGCTTTTTTTTCAATTTTTGCTTGCAGGTAGCTCTCATAAAGAGGTTTAGTCACAGAAACTCCTATTATATCGTTCATTTTATTGTTGATTACCATTGATAACTCACAAGTACTTTTGCATTTCGGCCTTCTTGGGGAATACCAGCAGAAGAATAATAAGTTTTATCAAATGCGTTACTCAGTACAAATGAGGTTGTTAGCCCCTTTAATGAGGCATCATTACCTTCATAGCGAAGGTAAAAATCATTAACGCCGTAACCTGCTTGTTGGCTATTGATTGGGCGATTAAAACGGTTATGTTTAGTAAAGTCCGTTTTTTTGGTAAATTGACCAACCCAACCGACAGAAAAATCGGTACTTGGTACAGGTATATCTAAGCGACTCGTTAATGTATCCGGCTCGATGGATACTATTGAGGCATTAGTCGCATTATCTTTCCCTTTGGTATGGTTGTAGGCTAAATCCCAATTAAAGAATTTTGATTGGTAATTCATAGAAACATCCCATCCCCAAATAGTTGCTCTTGGAATATTTGTTGATTGTGTATATCCCTGAAAAATAGCGACATCTGCATCAATATAATCTTTTGCGCGAGTATTGAAATGGGCAGCTTTAATTTTCAGATTATCATTATTAGATAATAAGTCGTCGAATTGAAAACCAAATCCATATTCAGTAGTTGAATTGGTTTCGGGCTTTAAATTGGGATTTGGACGCCAATAGTTTGTTGGTGCGCCAGGGAAAGGGGCATCAAAATGCTTAGCATCGTTATACATCTCACCTAAAGTTGGTGCTCTAAATGCCTGAGAGTAAGAGGTATAAAGCATTAACCAATCCGTTGGCGTGATACTGATTGCGCCTTTTGATGACCATTTATCAGCGGTAATATCATCATAACGATCGTTTTGGCTTTTATATTTGTCAAAACGCGTTCCTAAAATAAAGGAAACAGGTAAATCACGTAAAGTGACTTCATCTTGCAACCAACCTGACATAAACTGGATATCGGCTTGTGGGAAGCTTTCTGCATTTTGGCGTGGTGATTGTTTTTGTTTATAAATCTCGCCACCATAAGTCAATCCATGTGATGCAAAGCTGTATGTACCTACTTGTGAGCGGTTTTCGAGTTTTACGCCATAAGTTTTTTGTTCTCGACCTTCAAACCCTTTTTGTTCCGTCTTGGCATTGATATCAACTTCACTGTAATAAGCCTGTGTTTTCAAATTAATCCATTGTGAATTTGAAGGATCAAATTGATACGTTAACTGAACATCTTTTTGTGTCGTGGTGCGATTAGTTTCTACATTAGCAAGTGTAGGATTTGAGGGAACTTGAGGGTTTTTGGGCTGATTTGTATTGTTATGATAATAACGAAATTGTCCGCTTAATGTATTGCTATCATCAATAAACCAACGCCCTTTGGAGAGTAGGTTAATAATGGTTTCATCATTTTGTGCACGATAACCACCACCATAACGAATATCACCTTTATCACGAGCTGATAATGCCACGAGACCATCAAGATTATCGTGTCTACCAAAAGCAGTAACACCTAAACCTTGGCTATGTTGCGCGGTATTACCAAGACCAGTGACACGCACACCGCCTTGTTCGTTTTTTGAAAGTAGATCGCTTGCATCAACGGTATCGTAAGCAATAACACCGCCAAGTGCTCCACTACCATACAACAATGCAGAAGGACCCCGAACGACTTCAACTTGTTTTATAAGAAGAGGATCAACAAAAATACTGTCAATATGGCCAGTGTCAGTTCCTTGACGTACACCATCTACAAGTGTCAATATTCCATTTTTACTGTATCCACGCATACTGATGGTTTCACCATTAGTACGACCTGCGCCAGAAATAGAAATTCCTGGCACATGGCGAAGTAATTCAGATGCACTACCTGCGGTTGCTGACAACGCATTGTTATTTTTAATAACGGTTGACATCATGGGTAACGTAAAATTATCACGCTCATTACCAGTCGCATAAACGGTAAGTACTTCTGTTTTTTTCTCCTCGCTAGTTTGTGTTTTCTCTTGTGCTGACACACAAGCAGAAGAAACAGTAACAGCCAGTAAACTAAATTTAAATAATAGGGATGACTGAGACATGCAGATGGATCTCCGTTATTTAATGGGCTGTTAAAAACAGCCCTTTGTTATATAAATCATTGCTCCTCATCTACCAGCGATAACTGACGGACATTTTGATATTTCTACCTTCTTGTGGAACACCTAATGCTGAGAAATATTCTCGGTTAAAGGCATTTGCGAGTACCAATGCGGCTTGAATATCTTTATTGTTTTTAGATTGATAACTGATTGAAAAATCATGAATGCCATAGCCCGGATATTGAGTAATCAGCTCTTGCATTCGATTTGTTGTTTTGCCTTTTACGTGAGGTGCTCGTCCTTTGTGTGTGCCTTTATTTTCTGTTGCACTGGCAAATTTACCTGACCACCCTAATGAAAAAGGCGTTTTAGCGATAGGCAGTTGAATAAAGGTTGTGAGTACTTCAGGGCGAACAGGCGAAATGGTTTCATGCGTAGTTAATTCAAGGGTTTGAGTACGGTTATAGCCTAATCCAATAGAAATTAATGGATGGGAATAACGTAAACTAAGATCAACGCCTTCAATAAGGGCTTCAGGAATGTTGAAAGCTTGTAAGTTAAGCATGCCTGCCATGGATTTATTATGCCAAGGACCATAAGTGATGTAATCCTTTGATTTTGTGTCAAAATAAACGGCATTTATTGATAACTTATCTTGCTTAGTAAGTAAGTTTGAGAATGCAAGTTGACCACCATATTCCCAAGTACGATTTTTTTCTGGTTTTAAATTAGGATTAGGAACCCAATGCGCATTAGTGAAGAGTAATTTAAAATGAAATGAATCATTAAACATTTCACTTAAAGTTGGAATGCGAAATGCAGTTGAATAAGTGGAATAGAGCTGTAACCAATATGTTGGTGTGAATGTTAGTGTGATACTTTCAGTTGTACCTCGGTAACTCGATGGGTGTTTTTTGGCTTGTAATGATTTAGTTGAAAACTTACTAAAGAAAGGATCAATCCCTTTACCAGGTATATTTTTGTAATAGTGATAACGTATACCAGCAGTAAGGTTAATTGGGAATAATGGTGTACTGAGCGAACTTTGTAACCAACTTGCAATATAATTCGTTTTCGCTAAAGGAAAGTTTTTTGCTTGCTCATTTGACAGCATTTTTTGCTGATAAGCTTCTGAGCCTATCGTCATTGATTGTTTGAGGGTATCAGTCCATAAAATATTAGCGTGATCTTCTAGTTTTATACCATAGGTTGATTGTGTTCGTGATTCGTATCTACCTATTTTTCCTTGAATATTTTTTTTTAATTCGGATGCTGTTAGTTTAGTATCGGTTAAAAAAGTTTGATCAATATTAAACTGCGAATAGTAAAGATGAGTGGTTAAATCTAACCATGAGTTAGTGTCAGAAATATAATGGTGCGTGATAGAATAGTTTTTTTGCTGAGTATCACGTTGTACTTGATTGCTTTCGCTCTTACCAAATCCGCCCATACGATGCAATACTTCGCGTTGTTCACCTGAATTATCATAATGGCGAGCTGAAAAAATAATTGTTTGATTTTCAGTTGGATAGAGATATGCTTTTGCAAAAAAGTTTTTAATATGCTCATTGTTTTCCATCTTTTCGCCATTAGCTAGGCGAATAGGACCACGTTGACGTTGAGTATAAGCCAATAAGCCTTCTGCAATATCATGTCTAGCTGCAACAATGCCACCATAAGAAAAATGACGATCTGCTGATGAAATCGAACTAAAGAGTTTTGCACCTAATTTTCTATCAGTTGTCAATATTGATCGAGGATCAAGGGTATTAAAAGAAACAACCCCTCCCATAGCGCCTTCGCCATGTAATACTGCAGAAGAACCATGTTTAACATCAATGCGACGAATAAGAGAAGGGTCAATAAACAATCCACCTAAATTATTCATGGTGTTTTCTGATGGTTGATGAATACCATCAATGAGTATTTTTACTCCTTTTTGGTCATACCCGCGCATCAAAATATTAGCGCCATTCGTAATACCCGTCCCTGATAAGGTAACTCCCGCGACATCTTTTAGCATTTCACCTGTTGTAGCAGCGGTCTGTGCTTTTGCTGTGGTGATATCAATTGTTGAATGAAAATCGGGAGTTGTATTTGTTGTGTCAATAACGGTGAGCGTTTCCGTGCCATTATTTTCAAGCTGTGCAGAGGCAATAGGGGAGTACAACAAACAAAGTGCTGTTGCAATACCAGAGTATTTGAAATGTTTTTTCAGCATACACATACCATAAATGTCCATAAAAAATCCTTGTATATGGAGTTATTTAGCTGGCTGCCTAGCTGAGGTAATAGGTGGCTTGCAAGTTATTGTCGAAAATGATTATTTAGTCAGGATTAATTTTCCTGCTTTTGTTTGACGTAGTTGATACAACTCTCCGTTGTGTTGAATGTAAACCACGCCATCTTTACCCAATAATTCAATACTATTAATGGATTGAATTATTGAAGAATGAGAGTTCTGATTGATTGAAGAACTATTTAAATTATGAGCTTTTTTATTCATAACATACTAAGAGTAATAAGCGTTATCATTATGATAATCATTATCGTTAACAAAAATATTTAGACAAGCTTTTTTTAACGCAAAGACGTAAAATTAAGTCATATTGTGAATAATAAAGCGTGATGTGATGAGAATTAGAACAGTGGAATAAAGGTAAGGTTATATTTTTATTAAAATATAGCGGGAGCAAAATAAAAAGGGGATAGAAATACCCCCCTTTAGCATAACGTGGTTATTAAAATCTGCTCTCAACGGCTTGTGCTAATAACTCAATAAGTTGTTCTGTGTCATTCCAGCTTAAACAAGGATCAGTGATTGATTGCCCATAATTAAGCGGTTTATTTTGCACGACTTTTTGTGAGCCTTCTTGTAAAAAGCTTTCAGCCATCACGCCTACAATCGCTTGTGATCCATCTTTAATTTGTTGAGCAACATTTCTGGCTACTTCTAATTGGCGACGATGAATTTTTTCACAGTTGCCATGGCTAAAATCGATAATAAGATGTTCCGGTAAATCTACTTGTTTTAGTGCATCAACTGCGTCAGCAATGTCACTTGCGTGATAATTCGGTTTTTTGCCGCCACGTAGAATAATATGACCATAAGGATTACCACTGGTTTGATAAATCGTCATACGACCATTTTTATCTGGCGATAAGAACGTATGACCCACTCGAGAAGCGCGAATAGCATCAATTGCAATACGGGTATTACCATCAGTGCCATTTTTAAAGCCTACAGGGCAAGAGAGTGCAGATGCCATTTCACGATGAACTTGGCTTTCTGTTGTTCTTGCACCAATGGCACCCCAACTAATTAAATCTGCAATATATTGGCCTGTGACCATATCGAGAAATTCAGTTGCAGTGGGCAAACCTAACGCGTTTATTTCAATTAATAGTTTTCTTGCAAGGCGAATACCTTCGTTGACATTGCAAGAGTTATCAAGGTAAGGATCAGAGATTAAACCTTTCCAGCCAATGACCGTACGTGGCTTTTCAAAGTAGGTTCTCATGACGATTTCTAAGCAGTCCTGATACTGGTCTTTTAACTGATTAAGCTTAGTTGCGTACTCTTTAGCAGCTTTAGGATCATGAATAGAACAAGGCCCTATAATCACTAATAATCGCTTGTCTTCACCGGTGAGGATCGTTTCAATTCGTTTACGTGCCGATGTGATATTTTGGATTATCTCATCAGAAATGGGGAACTCTTTTGCTAAGGTTTCTGGTGTTACCAGACTGTCTAAAGCCTTAGTCCGTAGTTCGTCTGTCTTTAACATAATTTATCTCAATAAATATACAGGGTAAATCTACCCAGTGATTAAGATCACAATAAACGAAATTCAGCTAATTTCACAGTCTTCTCAGTGAAAAACCAATAAAAAAATGACGAAAATGCGTTAGAACATTCTTCTTGCTAATCCCATAGAATCAATCACCTTGGTTGAAATTTCTTCAACCGAATAATTAGTCGTATTGAGATAAGGGATATTGTTTTTTCTAAAAAGTGCTTCCACTTCTGCTAATTCAATTCTACATTGGCGAATTGAAGCATAACGGCTATTTTCACGGCGTTCGCCACGAATAGCTGCAAGACGTTCTGGCGCAATGGTTAATCCAAATAATTTATTCTGATATTCTTTTAATTCCGTAGGTAATTTTAAGAAATCCATATCATCAGCAGTAAATGGGTAGTTGGCGGCTTGAATACCGAATTGCATTGCTAAGTAGAGGCTGGTGGGGGTTTTTCCACAACGAGAAACACCAATTAAGATCACTTGAGCTTGGTCGAGATTACGTAATGATATGCCATCATCATGGGAAAGGGTGTATTCGATGGCAGCAATACGAGCATCGTATTTACTAAGATTTTTTTCAGTTAATCCATGGGTTTTATTTAATTTTGGCGATGCGTTGATCCCCATTTCTTTTTCAAGTGGTATGACGAGAGATTGCACGATATCCTGACAAAAACCCTCACTGCTATTTATTATCTGTTTAACTTCAGGACTGATAATCGAATAAAAAACAAGAGGCTTAGCACCACTCTTTTTATAAATTTCAGCTATTTTCTGTTTTATTTCTTCAGCTCTTTCTACAGTAGAAACAAAAGGTAATGTATAACTTTTCATTTTTAATGGAAATTGAGAAAGTACCGCATGACCTAATACTTCAGCAGTAATTGCTGTACCATCTGAGATAAAAAAGACTGTTCTATCAATGGGTTCATTATTATCACAATTAATAGAATTTAAGCTTAATATCATAACGCTCACCTTTTTTTAGCTGAATTAGCAAATCAAACAATATTATCTAAAGCATTTTTAGTGATTATAAAGGATAAAAAAATAAAGTTTTCTGGTTGATCGATTCACCTTTCTATATTCAGCATCACATTGTGATACGCTTATTTACGTTGTCGTTTTGACAGCGGGTTTTTCTTTTTTTTCTCTCTCTCATAATTGTTTAAAAAAGGATTGTTCTCAATGTCCAGCAATAGCCTCACCCCGTGCAATGTGCTTTGGTATAACCAATTGGGTATGAATGACGTTGATCGTGTTGGTGGGAAAAATGCTTCCCTCGGTGAAATGATCACAAACCTAGCGGAACTGGGTGTTTCTGTTCCTAATGGGTTTGCTACCACAGCGCAAGCGTTTAATGATTTTCTGGAACAGAGCGGTATCAATCAGCGTATTTATGAATTACTTGATAGTGTTGATGTTGATGATGTCCATCAACTGGCTCAAGCGGGTAATCAAATTCGCCAATGGGTAATTGATACACCTTTTACGCCTCAGTTTGAAAAAGATATTCGTGACGCTTATCTCACATTAAGTGAAGGTGAATCTGAAGCTTCATTTGCCGTTCGTTCATCTGCGACTGCAGAAGATATGCCTGATGCTTCTTTTGCAGGTCAACAAGAGACGTTTTTAAACGTTCAAGGTATTGATGCCATTCTCGTTGCGATTAAACACGTATTTGCTTCGTTGTTTAACGACCGTGCAATCTCTTATCGTGTTCACCAAGGTTATGATCACCGTGGTGTTGCATTATCTGCAGGTGTTCAACGTATGGTGCGTTCTGATCTTGCTTCTTCAGGTGTGATGTTTACCATCGATACTGAATCGGGCTTTGATCAAGTTGTCTTTATTACATCAGCTTATGGTTTAGGTGAAATGGTTGTACAGGGTGCAGTTAACCCAGATGAATTCTATGTACACAAGCCAACTTTAGCGAAAGGTTTACCTTCTATTGTCCGTCGTAATCTTGGCTCTAAAAAGATCCAAATGGTTTACGCAAACAGTGTAGAGCATGGTAAACAAGTCCGTATTGAAGATACGCCAGAATCACTGCGCAATCGTTTCTCTTTGACTGATAATGAAGTTCAAGAGTTGGCAAAACAAGCTGTATTGATTGAACAACACTATGGTCGTCCAATGGATATCGAGTGGGCTAAAGATGGGCATAATGGTCGTTTGTACATAGTACAGGCTCGCCCTGAAACCGTTCGATCTAACCAGCAAGTGATGGAACGTTATCAGTTAAATGAAAATGGCTCTGTCATCATTGAAGGTCGTGCTATTGGTCATCGTATTGGTACAGGCACAGTCAAAGTTATTCATAACTTAAATGAAATGGATAGAATTGAAGCGGGTGATGTGCTGGTTACTGACATGACAGACCCAGATTGGGAACCTATCATGAAAAAAGCCTCCGCGATTGTGACTAACCGTGGTGGTAGAACATGTCATGCTGCAATTATTGCTCGTGAATTAGGTATTCCTGCTGTTGTAGGTTGTGGTGATGCCACTGAATGTATAACAGAAGGGCAAGTTGTAACCGTTTCTTGTGCTGAAGGTGACACAGGATTTGTTTACGATGGCAAACTTGATTTTTCTATTCAGAGCTCCGCAATCGATAATATGCCTGAATTAGGGCTCAAAATCATGATGAATGTCGGTAATCCTGATCGTGCATTTGATTTTGCAGGTCTACCAAATGATGGTGTCGGTCTTGCGCGTTTGGAATTTATTATTAATCGCATGATTGGTGTGCATCCTCGTGCATTGTTAGAGTATGACGACCAAACTGAAGCACTGAAAGCTGAAATCAATGAAATGATGGCAGGTTATGAATCTCCAGTTGAGTATTATATCAGTAAATTAACAGAAGGGATTGCAACATTAGCCGCCGCATTCTGGCCTAAACGCGTTATTGTTCGTTTATCTGACTTTAAATCTAACGAATATGCCAACTTAGTGGGTGGCGATCGCTATGAGCCAGATGAAGAGAACCCAATGTTAGGATTCCGTGGTGCGGGTCGTTATGTTTCTGATGATTTCCGTCGTTGTTTCGCGCTTGAATGTGAAGCGGTAAAACGTGTTCGTAATGATATGGGGTTAGAGAATGTTGAAGTCATGATCCCATTTGTTCGTACTGTCCGCCAAGCTGAAGAGGTGATTGACGAATTAGCGGCAAATGGTTTAAAACGTGGTGAGAACGGCTTAAAAGTCATTATGATGTGTGAAATTCCATCGAATGCCTTATTAGCTGATAAATTCTTAGAACATTTTGATGGTTTCTCTATCGGCTCTAACGACATGACCCAATTAACATTAGGTCTTGATCGTGATTCAGGTGTGGTTTCTTCACTGTTTGATGAACGTAATGATGCAGTGAAAGCATTATTATCAATGGCAATCCAAGCTGCAAAACGTAATGGAAAATATGTGGGTATCTGTGGTCAAGGACCTTCTGATCATGAAGATTTCGCACAATGGTTAATGGAAGAAGGAATTGATAGTTTATCTTTAAACCCAGATACTGTAATTAAAACTTGGGTAAAATTAGCGCAATAGAATTAATATCATCGCTATAAATAAAAAGCTCACAATATAATGTGAGCTTTTTTTATACAATTATATAAATAATAGGCAAAAAAAAAGCCTATCATGGGCTGACAGGCAAAGACTACACACAGCAATATTTTATATTCTTTAATCCCGCCAATTAATTTATTAATATGAACGGCGAAATTATTAATTTGATGAAACATTTGTTTCGTTGATATTTATATTAAGAGAAATGCGTTAATTATGCTCTAAGAATTATCTCAATAAAAAGATTGTTGGTTTATTTAAAAGTGAATATAACTTGCTGGTAACAAACAGGTTTAAAAAAATGTAATTTGTTTCAAAATGTAAGTTTGAATATAAAAATATAATGTTTTATTCCTAAATTGATAATCTTTATTAAACTTTTCTCTGTTATTTTAGAGCATGTAAGTAGCTACACTTACATGCTCCATTATTATTTATTCTTTTTCGATAAAGTTTTTATTCATAAATTCTACTGTTTCAGTTAAATCAGGATTAGGTTTTGGTACTTCATTAATCCATGCATTTAATAAGCTATGAGCAACAGCAAGAACAACAGGGCCAATAAATAATCCAATCATACCTAATGTTAAAATCCCGCCAATAACACCCGTAAGAATTAATACCATAGGTAAATCAGCGCCCATTTTGATTAAATAAGGCCGTAATACACCATCCATTGTTGCAACAGCACCACCCCAGATTACCATGACAATGCCCCATGTTGTATCACCCGTCCAAAATAACCATAAAACTGAAGGGATCAATACTAATAAAGGACCTATTTGAGCAAGGCAGCAAATAAACATAATGACGGTTAATACCGTAGCATAAGGCACACCAGATACCGCAAGGCCAATACCACCAACAATAGCTTGAATTAAGGCGGTTAAAACCACACCTAATGCGACAGCGCGAATAGACATAGATGCAAGTAAGATTGCCGCATCACCACGTTGACCCGCTAAACGAATAGCAAAGTGGCGCAACCAAGATACGACATTTTCACCTTGTAAAAATAGTAAGCCTGAAAATAACAACATCACACCCAAATGTAGGGCAAATCGACCAATATTTAAGGCTTGAGCAAAAAACCAGTTTGCAGCTTGTCCAACATAAGGCTGGATTTTTGAGATTAACGCATTGCCCCCAGAGACAAGAATAGAGTGCCATGTATCATAAAGTGAGCTCCCTATCATAGGGACATCATTAAGCCATAATAATTGAGGGGGCTGAATATTCGAAGGTGATTTCGCTAACTCAATTAAAGGGGCACTATTATCAATGACACTACTAATTAATAAGATAATAGGAATAACGAAGATCAGTAATATCAAAATCATCATTATCATAGTTGATAACCAACGATATTTTACTCGTTTTTCAATAATAAGAAGTAAAGGCCACGTTGCTACAACAATCATTCCAGCCCAAATAAAACCCACAATAAAGGGATTGAGTATCCAAAAACTGGCGATAATAAAAAACGAAATAAAAAGAACAGTGAATAAAATTTTGGGTATATCTGTATGGATCTGCGGTTTTTCCATGGTTTTAAATCCCTACACGAATAAAAATGCTAGAAGCAGATGAATAAACATTGCAAATATCACGTTGTTTATATCACTACGCAATTTGCCAGAATTGTATGATAAGGTGAACAGGTATAGGTCTGAAAGTACAAAATGAGGCGAAGTACCTCTTAGTATACATTTCAACATCTAAAATTAAGCAATGTGGACAATTATATTAAAGAGCTATAACAAATGATCCCACGTATATCGCAAGCACCGCAAGTTAGTGAACTCACAACAGAATTTCTTGATACTCTTCGAAAAAACGGTTTCACCGGTGATATCTCCAGCAGTTATGCTGACAGACTCACTATGGCAACAGATAATAGTATTTACCAGTTATTGCCACAGGCGGTGGTTTTTCCTCGCTCAACAGCTGACGTAACTATTGTTGCACGTCTGGTCGATGAACCCAAATTTCATTCTCTTTCTTTGACACCAAGAGGGGGTGGTACAGGTACTAATGGGCAGGCTTTAACAGATGGTATCGTCGTCGATTTATCTCGCTATATGAAACGTATCATTGAGATAAACCCAGAAGAACGTTGGGTGAAAGTGGAAGCAGGAGTGATAAAAGATGAGCTTAATCTTTTTTTAAAACCTTATGGCTTCTTTTTTGCACCAGAACTTTCTACCAGTAACCGCGCCACATTAGGTGGAATGATTAACACTGATGCCTCAGGGCAAGGTTCTATGGTTTATGGTAAAACCTCTGATCATGTCCTTGGTATTCGGGCGGTCTTGTTAGGTGGCGAACTCCTTGAAACTCGTGCTATGGATACGGCATTAGCCGAGAATATCGCACAAGAAAGCTCTGCTATTGGGAAGGTTTATCGAACTGTTTTATCCCGTTGCAAAGAGCAACGAAAACTTATTCTTGAAAAATTTCCTAAATTAAACCGCTTTTTAACCGGATATGATTTGCGTCATGTTTTTAGTGATGACATGAAACGCTTTGATTTAACCCGAATTTTAACCGGTTCAGAGGGCACACTGGCTTTTATTACTGAAGCAACGTTGGATATCACGCCAATTCCTAAACAACGTAGCTTAGTGAATGTAAAATATGACTCTTTTGATTCAGCATTGCGTAATGCGCCTTTTTTAGTTAAAGCAAATGCATTGTCTGTTGAAACTGTTGATTCCAAAGTATTAAATCTCGCTCGTGAAGATATTGTTTGGCACTCCGTTAAAGAGTTGATTACTGATATACCTGATAAAGATATGCAAGGCCTTAATATTGTTGAATTTGCGGGTGATGATAAAGATCTTATCGCTTCACAAGTCGCCTCATTATGCCAGCGCTTAGATTCATTAATGAAAGAGGGTCAGAGCGGGGTGATCGGTTATCAAGTCTGTGAGGACTTGGCAGATATTAACCGTATTTATGCCATGCGTAAAAAAGCGGTTGGTTTATTAGGTAACGCTAAAGGGCAAGCAAAGCCCATTCCTTTTGTGGAAGATACTTGCGTACCACCAGAACATCTTGCTGATTATATTACAGAATTTAGAGCGTTACTGGATAGTCATCAACTCAATTATGGCATGTTTGGGCATGTCGATGCAGGTGTATTACACGTAAGACCTGCTCTTGATATGTGCGATCCACAGCAAGAATTATTGATGAAATCTATCTCAGATGACATTGTCACGTTAACAGCTAAATATGGTGGGTTACTCTGGGGTGAACATGGAAAAGGCTTTAGAGCGCAATACAGTCCCGAATTTTTCGGAGAAACACTCTATCATGAGCTACGTCAAATCAAAACGGTGTTCGATCCTCGAAATAGATTAAATCCTGGAAAAATATGTCCTCCTTTAGAGGTTGATGAACCGATGAAGCAAGTGGATACGATCAAACGAGGTACTTTTGATCGCACTATCCCTTTATCTGTCCGTCAAGATTTTAAAGGGGCTTTAGATTGTAATGGTAATGGGCTTTGCTTTAATTTTGATGCCAAAAGTCCAATGTGTCCTTCCATGAAAATTAGTGGGCAACGCATTCATTCACCTAAAGGACGAGCAGCACTCGTAAGAGAATGGCTACGCTTATTAACAGAGCAAGGCGTTAGTCCAAAACAACTTAGTTCTAGCCTTGAAAATAATAAACCTAGCTTAAGAGGTTTAATTGAGAAAACACGTAATACATGGAAAGCTAAACGTGGTGAATATGACTTTTCTCATGAAGTAAAAGAGGCTATGAATGGTTGTTTGGCTTGTAAAGCTTGTTCAACGCAATGTCCGATTAAAATTGATGTGCCATCTTTTCGTTCTAAATTTACTGAGCTTTATCACCAGCGTTATTTACGTCCATTAAAAGACCATATTGTCGCTAATGTTGAATTGACAACGCCGATTATGGCGAAAGCACCTAAATTCTTTAATTTTTTTATGAAGCAACCGTTGGTGCAAACATTAAGTAAGCACACCATAGGAATGGTCGATTTACCTTTGTTGTCATCACCTACATTGAGACAGCAATTGGCAGGGCACAGCGCGTTAGATATGACGCTAGAAGATTTAGAGCATTTATCAGAAAAGCAACGCAGTCATCATGTGTTGGTGGTACAAGATCCTTTTACTAGTTATTACGATGCAAAAGTGGTTGCCGATTTTATCAAGCTAATTGAAAAGATTGGATTTAAACCTGTCTTGTTACCATTTTCACCTAACGGTAAAGCGCAACATATTAAAGGTTTTTTACAGCAATTTAGTAAAACAGCGCAAAAAACGTCAATCATGCTTAATCGTGTTGCAAAATTAGGCATCCCTATGGTGGGAGTTGATCCTGCATTAGTACTTTGTTATCGCGATGAATATCGTGAAATACTGGGTGATAAGCGTGGTGATTTCAATGTTCAACTTGTTCATGAATGGTTAAGTCAATTGGTATCTGAGCCAATAGCTGTTCGTGATGATACCGAAAAATGGTATCTTTTCGGGCACTGTACAGAAGTGACGGCGCTACCACAAAGTATGAAACAGTGGCAGGCTATTTTCCAACATTATGGGCAGCAACTAGAATTTGTGAGTACTGGATGTTGTGGAATGGCAGGTACTTATGGACATGAACTAAATAATTATGAAAACTCGTTGGGCATTTATCAGCTTTCATGGGGTAATGCACTAAAAACATTACCAACAATGCGTTGTTTAAGTACCGGTTATTCTTGTCGTAGTCAGGTGAAGCGTATTGATAATGTTGAGCTAAAACACCCACTACAGGCACTTTTGGAGATTATGCCATGATATGGAAACGTGAAACGACAATTGAGCATCTTAATCATATTGGTCAAAATAATATGATGAGCCATTTAGGTATTGAATTAACATGTCTTGGAGATGATTATCTTGAAGGAACAATGCCTGTTGATCATCGTACTAAGCAGCCTTTAGGCCTTTTACATGGTGGTGCTTCTGTTGTTTTAGCTGAAACATTGGGCTCTGTTGCGGGTTATCTTTGTACCGAAGGCGAACAAAAGATTGTTGGGCTAGAAATCAATGCGAATCATATTCGTTCAGCGAGAGAAGGCAAGGTAAGAGGGGTATGCAAACCTATTCATTTAGGACGTTCACACCAAGTCTGGTCAATAGAAATATTTGATGATGAAGGTCGTCAAGTGTGTATTTCTAGATTAACAACATCTGTTATTTCTTAAAGAATAAAAAATATACGCACAAAGTGAAATACTCGTTTTGTGCGTTTTTATTTTTATAGATAATATCAAAAAGAATAAAAATAGAGAGAGAAAATAAAACTATTTCTTTATTTAGATTTTATTTTTAATGATAATCATTATCTTCATAATAAAAGATAAGACGATCGATAATGTTAACTATTTCTAAATTAAACACCACAGTATTATTAATTGCAGGTTTATTAATCAGTGGGTGTGATAATAATTCTACCGTTAAAACGAGTAATGATATAAGTAATATTCCAGTACAAACTGTTTCTGGCTTTAATATGGCTTATCCCACTTCATTTACAATGAGCAGAGAAGATACTGAAAATTATTTCAAATCATTACCAGATAATGTTCAGGATGTCACAACAGAAATGATGGTTTATAAATCAGAACCTATTTGTGATTTGACAGAGGTTCGTTTGGTTTATTTTAAAATGATCGATGTAATGAGTTACGATGTGGATGCGGGAGCACAAGGCATTGTTGATAATATTGCGATAATAGATGGTATGAATGAAATATCCACATCAATAGAACCATTAACTATCCCAAATGTGGAAAGTCGACATGTCTTTTTTGAAGGAAAGTATGCAAAAGAAAATGTCAGCTATGAAGGTATTTTAGCGGCTGATCTTAAAACGAATCGAGTATGGCAACTACAATTGATTAGTAATTTCAATAGCCTATCGAACAAACAAAAAAATAGCCAAACCCTTGAATGTACAAATAAATATATTCAAACCATCACTATCAATAAATAAGTACAAAGAGCACACAATCCAATAAGAGGCTATCACATAAGTGGTGCTATCTTGTCCCTTATGATAAGCATAAAAATGAATGTAAACAGAGCTAATAAGCTGTATGTAAAAACACATTTTTATGCTTTTTTATCTAAATTTCAGTGATAACATATAAAGTGCATTTATACTGCAACTTATGTGCGTATTGTGCGAAATATAAGAAAAATTAAAAGTTTTATTTTTTGTAATCAAAGAACAGAAAAGTGTTATATTACATGGTGTTAACATTTTCCATTAACAAATTAATTGCAAAAATAGAACAAAAAACACACATTTATGGAATATCCTTTCAAAAGACATGGTTGAAGTGATAAGGGTTATCATTACCATTAGTGTCAGGAAAGATATCAATCTCCTTTCGAAATGAGGTCAGAAATGACAAACAATGTTGAAACTTTTTCTCTTGATGACACAGCTTGGCAAGGCATTGTATTAACGGATAGTGCGGCAAAGCATATCTGTCATTTGGTTGAGAAAAATCCTGAAAAACAAGGGCTTTCCTTAAGTATTAAACCCTCTGGTTGTACAGGGTATGGTTATGTTATTGAACTCGCTACAGCCCCAAATGACGATGATCTTGTTTATGAACATAATGGAGCAAAACTCTTTGTTTCATTAAAAGCAATGTCATTTATCGATGGGTTGGTTGTTGATTATGTTCGTGAAGGACTTAATCAAATGTTTAAATTTAATAATCCTAAAGCTCAAAATGTCTGCGGATGTGGTGAGAGCTTCGGGGTATAACATAGTGAAGTTAGATTATGTCTCAGAGCAATGTTGAAATTGGTGATGAAGTTCAGGGATGGCTAAGCGATCACCATTATAAAGAAGGTTTTTATACCGATATATCAACCGACACCTTAGAAAAAGGATTAAATGAAGCGGTTGTACGTGCAATATCGGCCAAAAGAAACGAGCCAGAGTGGATGCTGGAATTTCGTTTAGATGCTTATCGCCATTGGCTAGAAATGGAAGAACCGCATTGGCTAAAAGCGGATTATCCATCGCTTAATTATCAAGATTATAGCTACTATTCTGCACCATCTTGCAGTTCATGTTGTGCTAATGGCAGTTGTGCTGGTGGCACAAATGAGGCGGTAGAGAGTGATAAACAAGCCTCACAAGATTATTTAACTCAAGAAGTTGAAGATGCCTTTAACCAACTTGGTGTGCCTGTAAGAGAAGGGCAAGCCGTTGCTGTCGATGCCATCTTTGACTCGGTTTCTGTTTCTACAACATATCGCGAAGAGCTTGCTGAACATGGCATTATTTTCTGCTCATTTAGCGAAGCTATTCAAGAATATCCTGATTTAGTGCGCCAATATTTAGGCACAGTTGTATCAAGCCATGATAACTACTTTGCTGCACTGAATGCCGCCGTCGCGTCTGATGGAACTTTTGTTTATATTCCCAAAGGGGTTCGTTGCCCAATGGAATTATCGACTTATTTCCGTATTAATGCGGCTCAAACAGGTCAATTTGAACGAACTATTCTGGTTGCTGATGAAGGCAGTTATGTCAGCTATATCGAAGGTTGTTCAGCGCCGGTTCGTGACAGTTATCAACTTCACGCCGCTGTGGTTGAAGTCATTATCCATAAAGATGCTGAAGTAAAATATTCTACAGTACAAAACTGGTTCTCTGGTGGCGATAGTGAAGGTGGCATCCTTAACTTTGTAACTAAGCGCGCTATCTGTGAAGGTGAAAACGCCAAGATGTCGTGGACGCAGTCAGAAACAGGCTCTGCAATCACTTGGAAATACCCAAGTGTGATTTTAAAAGGGGATAATTCTACTGCTGAATTTTTCTCGGTTGCTCTAACTAATGGTAATCAACAAGCAGATACCGGTACTAAGATGATCCATATTGGCAAAAATACTAAATCAACCATTATCTCTAAAGGTATTTCTGCAGGTAAAAGTCAAAATAGTTACCGTGGACTTGTGAAAGTTCTTCCTAGTGCAAAAAATGCCCGTAATTTTACACAATGTGATTCCATGTTAATTGGTACGCAATGTGGCGCACATACTTTCCCATATGTTGAGGTAATGAATAACTCAGCACAGCTTGAGCATGAAGCGACAACGTCACGTATTGGTGAAGATCAACTGTTTTATTGTCGTCAACGTGGATTAAGTGAAGATGATGCAATCTCAATGATTGTAAACGGATTTTGTAAAGACGTGTTCTCAGAATTACCGCTGGAATTTGCTGTAGAAGCACAAAAATTATTAGCAATCAGCTTAGAACATAGCGTTGGTTAAGTATTAATCAAATTCTGGGTGTAACGATACCGAAGGCATATATTATGTTAGATATTAAAAATTTACATGTCAGTGTTGAAGGCAATGAAATCCTGAAAGGACTAGATTTGCAAGTTCGTGCAGGCGAAGTTCATGCGATTATGGGACCAAATGGTTCAGGTAAAAGTACCTTATCTGCAACACTTGCTGGTCGTGAGGAATATGAAGTAGATGAAGGTTCTATTACTTTCAAAAATAAAGATTTATTAGAATTAGAACCTGAAGAACGTGCAGGTGAAGGTATTTTTATGGCATTTCAATATCCTGTTGAAATACCCGGTGTTAGTAATCAATTTTTCTTACAATCTTCAGTGAATGCAGTAAGAGAATATCGTGGGCAAGAGCCGTTAGATCGCTTTGATTTTGAAGATTTTATTGAAGATAAAATCAAATTACTGGATATGCCTCAAGATTTGTTAACACGTTCTGTTAACGTGGGGTTTTCAGGTGGCGAGAAAAAACGTAACGATATTTTGCAAATGGCCGCACTAGAGCCTGAACTATGCATTTTAGATGAAACCGACTCAGGGCTTGATATTGATGCATTAAAAATCGTGTCTAATGGTGTTAATAGCCTACGTGATGGTAAACGTGCGTTTATTGTTGTAACACACTATCAACGTATTCTTGATTATATTAAACCTGATTTTGTGCACGTGCTTTATCAGGGAAAAATCATTAAATCAGGTGATTTTTCATTAGCGCAAAAATTGGAGGAACAAGGTTATGGCTGGCTTATTGACCCTCAATGAAAAGCGTGAAAAACAGCGCCAAGTTGAACTACGTAATCAACAAGCACTAAAGACGTTTTCTGAATTATATCATCAACGTAAAGGTGACGATAATCTCAATGCTCGCAATCATTGGTTGCAAGTTGAGAAAGTCGGTTTTCCTGTTTATCGTCATGAAGATTGGCACTATACGCCATTAGATGAGACGTTAAGCCAAAGCTATCAACAGTTGCCAGCTTTTGATGTGCAAAGTCTAATTACTAAACATGCTTTAGCGCTTGATTGTTATCGTGTTGTGATGGTAAATGGTACGTTTTCGCCAATAGAAAGCAGTGAAGAATTTGGCCCTTATCAAGTGACGTTACTTGATAATCAGAGTGAGTTACCTGAGGCCGTCAATGGTGAAATTTTTCTGCATTTAGTTGAAAGTTTAGCCCCACATCCTTTGCTTATTACCCTGAAAAACGGTGTTATTGCGGATAAACCGCTTTATATCCTTAATATTACACAAGGCGAAAGTGGTGCAGAGGTGAATAACGCGAATTATCGTTTTCACCTTGATGTAGGTGCTAATACACAAATGCAGGTTATTGAGCACTATATCAGCAGTGACAACAAAAACCGTCATTTTACAGGTGCAAGATTAACAGCAGCGATTGGTGATAATGCCTCTTTTAACCATATTAAATTAGGTTTTGAGAATGGCGTAAGTCAGCACTTTGCTCATAACGATCTGACGATAGGTCGTGATGCTCGAGTTAATAGTTATGCTTTTTTATTAGGTGCTAAACTCAGCCGTCATCATACGAGTTCGGCGCTAAAAGGTGAAAATACAGTGCTTTCAATGAATAGCGTTGTATTACCTAAAGCAGGTGAAATTGCAGATACTCGTACTTGGTTGGTCCATGGTGAGAAAAATTGCCAAAGTCGCCAATTACATAAAAGTATTGCTATGGATGCAGGAAAGGCCGTATTTAACGGTATGATCACTGTTACGCCACAAGCATTAAAAACAGACGGTCAAATGACTAATAATAATCTGTTGTTGGGTGATAAAGCGCAAATTGATACTAAACCACAGCTTGAGATCTATGCTGATGATGTGAAATGTAGCCATGGTGCCACTGTGGGGCGAATTGATGATGAACAACTATTTTATTTACGTTCACGCGGTATTTCTTTAACCGATGCTCGTAAAATGATTATTCATGCATTTGCTGCTGAATTAACTGAATCGATAGAAAATAGTGTGATTAAATCGCTTGTATTAGACAGAATCAATCAGCGCTTATTAGAGGTATAAAATAAGGCATTATGACGCATTCCATTGAAAAAGCGCGAGATGACTTTCCAATTCTTTCACAGCAAGTGAAAGAAAAATCACTGGTCTACCTCGACAGTGCCGCAAGTGCTCAAAAACCAGCTTGCGTCATTGAACATGAAAAGCAGTTTGCCTTAACACAATATGCCGCGGTTCATCGCGGCATTCATACGTTAAGTGCAAATGCGACAACATTAGTTGAAAATGTCCGTAAAAAAGCTTGTGATTTTTTAGGTGCCCATAGCGAAGAAGAGATTGTTTTTGTTAAAGGAACAACGGAAGGGATCAATCTAATTGCGAATGTTTATAGTCAACGATTTTTAAATGATGGTGACAATATCATCATCACAGAAATGGATCATCATGCAAATATTGTTCCTTGGTATATGTTGGCAAAACAGTGTGGTTTTAATGTTCGTGTATTACCGCTATTACAAGATGGTACACTCGATTTAGCTCAATTACCTCGCTTAATCGACGAAAGAACTAAATTACTCAGCCTTACGCATCAATCAAATGTATTGGGCACAGTGAACCCTATCGCTCAAATTATTCGTGATGCTCGCCAATATGCTATTGAGCAAGGAGGGGAGTTACATATATTGGTTGATGGTGCTCAAAGTGCAATGCATCAAACCATTGATGTTTCACAACTTGATTGTGACTTTTTTGTTTGTAGCGGCCATAAACTTTATGGACCTACTGGTATTGGTCTGCTGTATGGTAAAAAAGCGATACTGAATGAATTACCGCCTTGGGAAGGAGGTGGTGCAATGATAAAGCATGTTCATATTAATGGTGATATTACCTACGCAGATGCACCTTGGCGTTTTGAAGCGGGAACACCGAATATAATGGGAATGATTGGCTTAGGCGCTGCATTAGATTATCTTTCAAATTTAGGCATGAATAATATTGCTGAGTATGAAAATCATATAATGAAGTATGCTCAAAAGCAGCTACAAAAAGTAAAATCATTAACGCTGTATGGCAATGATTCTCGCCAAGGTGTGATAGCCTTTAATTTAGGTAAACATCACGCTTATGACGTGGGTGCTTTTCTTGATAATTATGGTATTGCTATTCGTACAGGGCATCATTGTGCGATGCCAATTATGGATTATTATCAAGTTCCTGCAATGTGTCGTGCATCTCTTGGCTTATATACCAATAAAAATGATATCGATGCGTTGGTTAATGCGCTATTACGTGTTGAAATGTTATTAGGTTAAAGATTAAAAAAGAGGTTATTCATGGCAGTTGCCAATTTGCCAGATGAAGCAAAACTATTACGCAATTTTTCTCGTTGCCAAGATTGGGAACAGCGTTATCTTTATATGATGGAGCTAGGTGAGCGTCTCCCTCCTTTAACAGATGAACAACGCATTTCAGCTAACTTTATTGAAGGTTGCCAAAGCCAAGTATGGATTGCTGTTTCTCTTAATGAGAGTAAACAACTTATCCTTGCTGGTGATAGTGATGCAGGCATTGTTAAAGGACTAGTCGCCTTGGTTATTATCTTATTTCAAGGTAAAACAGTTGAGCAAGCTTTAGCGACGGATGTAAAACATTATTTTTCATCATTAGCACTAGAAAGCCACTTAACACCTTCTCGTACGCAGGGTTTACATGCAATGGTTACGACACTAGTTAAGCGTTTTTCAGAATACGCTGTAGCATAAATGTTACCTGATCCCGCTTTAATGTTCTAAACTGACTTATTATATGAAAGCATAACAATGATAATGTTATCATCATAATAGTCAGTTTATTTTATTTCTAACACACGGGATAAACGATGAAAAAATGGTTAACTCTCTTGGGTGCATCGCTATTAGGGATGAGTAGTCACTTATCTTATGCGACAGAATATCTACTACCTGCTGATGACCAGCGTATTATTGGTGAAAACTTTTCATATATAGTTCCCAATGATAAACGCTCACTAGAAGCTATTGCGTCCGAATACCAAGTGGGGTTGCTTAATATGATGGAAGCGAATCCTGGTATTGATCCTCTTTTACCGGATGCGGGTAAAACATTAACTATTCCATTACAGATGATCTTGCCTGACACGGTGCGAAAAGGCATTGTTATCAATCTTGCAGAATTGCGCCTGTATTATTACCCCAAAGAAGGTGGCACAGTTGATGTTTACCCTATTGGAATTGGTCAATTAGGGCGAGAAACCCCTGAAATGGTGACATCGATTTCTCAATTAATTAAAGATCCTACTTGGACACCGACGGCGAATATTCGCAAAAACTATGCGGCTAAAGGGATCACACTACCGGCTGTCGTTCCTGCTGGTCCTGAAAACCCTATGGGAGCATATGCTTTAAGATTGGCACATAGCCGAGGTGAATACCTTATTCATGGTACTAATGCTGATTTTGGTATTGGCTTAAGAGTGAGTTCTGGCTGTATTCGTTTAAGACCAAATGATATTGAGACGTTATTTAATGTGGTACCTAAAGGTAGCCGTGTTCAGGTGATCAATAAGCCGATTAAATTTACTGAAACTGCAGACGGTAGACAGTTTATTGAAGTTCATCAGCCACTATCCCGCAATGAAGATGACGATCCACAAACCATGCCATTAACTTTTACTAAGCAATTTAATCAATGGTATGAAAGTGGCAAGGTTGATAAAGATAAAGTCGATGCTGAGCTTATTCGACGTTCTGGTATTCCTGTAGAGGTTACAGCTTACTAGTCAGTTTGGATGATATGATCAAAAATAAAATAGGTGCTTCAGGCACCTGTTTTGTTTTGAGTTTCACAAAAATAACAAAAGACTTCTTTATAAAATCAATAGCGTTAAAAATGCCTTACTATCAAAATGTTTTCTATTAATAGTAAGGTATTTTAATGAGAGTTTCATCTAGTAATGAACATTTGATAAAGGGAAATAATAATATCACTTCTAGTGTGGGGGATGGTTTAGAGAAACTATTTAATAATATATCTCAGGTGGAAAATAGCTGCAAAACGTTTTTATGTGGAGATAAAAAGCTAAAAAGTGAAAATGTTCAATTAATGTGCAATGAGCTCCTTCAACGAGTCATTCCCAAAGAGGGATCGAGGAAATATGAGTTAATTGGAATAGAGGTTTTGCCTGATATGGCGAGCTCTAGAGTCTCCTACACAAAATCTTCAAAGTCAGTGACTGAGCTGTTTAATATTCTAGAGAATGAATTTAAAAAAGTAAGTGATATTGAGTATTCTGTACTAACAATAACTCAACAAAAAAGTGTTGATAAAATTAGGGATACATTTAGTCAGATATCTATGCAAGCTGATAAAAATATCAAATATAATTCGCACTTAGCTACTAATTTTAATTTAAATGAGCGTATAAAAGCCCTGGGTATCGATAAACTTCACAATAATTAATAACCTTATAAAAAACCAAAGCCCTAACATTGTTAGGGCTTTGTGATTAATGATAACCTTAAGCTGCTTTCGGCCTATTGGTGAGTCAAATTACTTTTTATAAGTGGTGACTTGGTTATCTAAACGTTGATTTGCACGAGCCGCTTCATCGTAAGCTGATTTAGCTTCAGCGCGAGCAGATTGTACATCACTACTTAGTTGTTGAACTTGCGTGTTCAGGCGGCTTACGTCAGAAGAGATTTGATCTAATTGTGCATTATTACTAGAAGAACAACCCGCTAATAAGCCTGAAGCCAGAATTACCGCACCTAGTACAAGTTTCGCTTTCATAGTTACAACCTCTATTATTAGTTTGTGTAAAGGAACAAGTAGCATTTATATGAAACCATGAATAAGTATGGCACATATATAAGAAAATGCTGGATTTATTTACCGCATTCTACTGAACCATAAGTTGAACAATAGAAAAAATAACACCTAAAACGCAAATCTTCAGTACAAAAAATGCGTGCTATTTCACAAAAGATTTTTATTCATAAAAGTCTGATAGAAAAACATTTTATCTGCATTGTTTTATTGTCACTTATCTTTATCGCTATAAAGTACTACCTAAATTTACTTTTATGAAAATAGGTTCTACCTCATTTTTAAACGACTCAAGTGCAAATTTTTGGAAGTTGAGATCGTTATATCCCCTAAAAAGGAGTATCCCTCGTTCTAAATCGGTGAGTGTTGTCCATACCGAAAACTCACTTGTATGAAGAGCTTTTAATGTGTTATGACCTAGTAAAGGATCGATTGTAGAATTTTTAGGGCGATCAAAACGATTCATAATATGCGCCAGTTCAACAAGTTGTGTGTCTTGATCAAAAACTTGATGATAATACGTGGTGTAGTAGACAGCACGAATAAATCTATCAACAGAAGTATCAGAGCTTGGCAATGTTGCTAACGCAATTCCACTATCTGGTTGTCTTACCTTAATATGTCCCAGTGTGCTGGTGGAAATATTAATATTAGAAAGATGAGTATAATTATTTAAGTTGGTCAGATGCCATGGAAATAGTGGGCCATTAGTCATACAGTAAGTCGGATTATCATAAATACGCAATTTCCCTTCTGAAACTTCAACAACAATGCAAGCGCCTGTTTTATCATAAAAAGCATAATGGAAAGGGCTGGGTAAATTGTGTAATAGAAGTAACTTTTGTGACCAAAATGCTGTTTTAGGGATGTTTTGTTTTAATTCTTCAACAGTTGCATATTGTGCTAAAGCCCATTCACCAATTGCTGCGATAGGCACTGAGGTTGCGTAGTTTTCAGGGCTAAGATCATCGAGTTTTGAATCAGGGAGCATGTTCAAGCTAAAAGAAAGCCCTTCTGTATTGACTCCTTCAAGTACGTCTTTTGTTCCTTCTAAATTAATTGGTGCGGTAATGGCGATAAAAGGGTATTTAACGGCATATTTTAATCCTGGGGTACCATCGGGGGCATTTTGTTGGAAGGTATGAGCTTTAGGATAATATGCAAATATTGAGGCTGGTTTGTCGACTGAAAATTCCATTGTTCTACCATGATAAATGCGATTTTTCTTGTCTTTAATAGCAAGGGTAGTACAAGCAAAAGCATGGGCATTTATTGCAGACATTTTACATCCTTATTTCACTTACATTAATAAAATAGTTTATTAAAAGCATAGAAGAAATATGGACAGTAAGAGAGGAAAAATCAGTAGAAGAGAAGAAAATATAGGAAGAGAAGAAAATATAGGAAGAGAAGAAAAAACGCCACGATAACCGTGGCGTTTGAGCTATTGACGTACTATTAAATTACAGAACGTGAACAGATGAAGTATTTGTTGTACCGCTATCAACTAGGGCACCTGTAACCATAACAACACGCTCACCAGCATGAGCTAAACCACTTGCTAATGCTGCTTCTTTACCAATACGGTAGAAGTCATCAGTAGAAGCGATTTCGTTAACTAATTGAGTGGTAACACCTTTAACTAATAGTAACTGACGTGCAGTTTCTTCGTTATTTGTTAAAGCTAAGATTGGTGCAGTTGGGAAATATTTACGAATAGAACGCGCTGATTTACCACCGAAAGTTGCAACAACAATCAGAGGTGCGTCTAAGTTTTCAGCCATTTCTACCGCACCGCGACAAACTGCTTCAGTTACACGTAATTTTGCAGTTGTTTGTTTGTAATCAAGGCGAGATTGCATAATACGGTCTGTACGATCACAGATAGTTGCCATGATAGTCACTGCTTCTACTGGGTATTTACCTTTCGCACTTTCACCTGACAACATAACAGCATCAGTACCATCTAAGATAGCATTCGCAACGTCACCTGCTTCAGCACGAGTAGGGCGTGGGTTTTTGATCATTGAATCTAACATTTGCGTTGCAGTGATAACCACTTTACGCGCAGCATTACATTTTTCGATCATCATTTTTTGTGCGAAGATAACTTCTTCAACGGGGATCTCAACACCTAAGTCACCACGCGCAACCATGATACCGTCAGAGGCTTCTAAGATCTCATCAAAATTATTTAAACCTTCTTGGTTCTCAATTTTTGAGATGATCATAATGTTTTCGCCGCCGTGTGCTTTTAAGTGAGCACGCATTTCTTCTACGTCAGAACGTTTACGAATAAATGATGCTGCAACGAAATCAACGCCTTGCTCGCAACCAAAGATAAGATCTTGTTTATCTTTTTCAGCTAATGCAGGTAAACCGATAGAAACGCCAGGTAAGTTCACACCTTTGTTTTCACCTAGGTCACCGTTGTTTAAAACTTCACAAACAACTTCAGTATCAGTTACAGCAGTTACCTTCATGCCGATAAGACCATCATCAACTAAAACGGTGTTACCAACAGTTAAATCTTTAGCGAAACCTTCATAAGTGACAGCAACGCGGTCTTTATTGCCAACGACAGTTTTGTCTGTGGTAAAAGTGAAAGTTTGGCCAGCAACTAAAGAGACATCGTTACCACCTTCTAATTTGATGGTACGGATTTCTGGGCCTTTAGTATCTAATAAAATAGCAGCTTTTTTGCCTGTTTTAGCGCAAACGTTACGCAGGTTCTTGATACGGTTGCCATGCTCTTCATAGTCACCGTGAGAGAAATTTAGACGCATAACATTCATGCCCGCGTCCAGTAATTGATTTAGTTTTTCTTCAGATTCGGTTTTTGGTCCGATGGTGCAAACAATTTTTGTCTTTTTCATGGCAGTCTATTTAATGGTTGTATTGTAATGGATGAATAAGGATTAATGTCGCTATTTTTAATCAACTGTGCGAAACAGAATATATAACTCATCTCTAATGGATAAGTTGCGCAACATGTTAATGATTCAGCAACATCATAAAAAACTTGTCACTATTTTGTATCGAAGGTTGGTAGACATCTTACATTATAGTCTATCACGATTCATTTGTTCTGTTTTCTAAAGATGCCCGTAAATCAATACGCTGAAACCTTTCAACAAAATTATGTTTTGTATTATAGAGGTTAATTTCTATGAAGAAAATCGAAAAAAGGTAAATTTAAGTGATGTGATCAAAATACGGTGCTGACTGCTTGTTTTTTAAACGTTTTGTTGCGCAATAAAATATTGCAAGCAAAATTAATTATTTTGTAGGGTAGGTAAGATGAGTAAAAATTAGAAAAAAGAGAAATGGTGCGTCCAAGTGGACTCGAACCACCGACCCCCACCATGTCAAGGTGGTGCTCTAACCAACTGAGCTATGGACGCACTGTATTGAGATGTTGTTGAAAAATAAATGGTGCGTCCAAGTGGACTCGAACCACCGACCCCCACCATGTCAAGGTGGTGCTCTAACCAACTGAGCTATGGACGCATTATCTATTCTGGGTAACAACGGGAACGAATATTAACGAGATGATCCGATTCTGGCAAGAGGAAAAACACAAATTTATATTCAACTGCTCGTATTTAAAGCTATTTGTTGATATTTGTGTCATTCTCTTGCCAAATTAACCTTTTTTGTTTAACGCTCTGAGCGTAATAACACCACTTCATCAGATTGACGCTGGATCCACCAAATACGAGAGCCCATCATAATCGCGGATGCGGTTAAACCAAGAATAAAGCCAATCCAGAAGCCGGCAGGGCCCATTGCTTCAACAAAATAATCAGTACGCCCTAAGATATAACCTGAAGGCAGACCAATGACCCAATAGGCAATAAAGGTAATAAAGAAGATAGAGCGCGTGTCTTTATACCCACGTAACACACCCGAGCCAATAACTTGTACTGAATCTGATAACTGATAAAGTGCAGCGAATAACATAAGATGAGACGCTAATGTTACCACTTCAATATTATCGTTATACATTAACGCGATTTTTTCTCTAAAGATGATAGAGAAAATCGCGGTACAACTTGCTATCATTAACCCAACTGCAAGTGCTGTAATCGCTGAAGTACGGGCTTGTTCTGTAGATCGTTGTCCTAAGTTGTGACCAACACGGATTGTCGCCGCTATTCCCAATGATAGAGGGAACATAAACATCAACGAGCTAAAATTCAGTGCAATTTGATGACTTGCCACTGCAGTAACGCCCAAAGGTGAAACTAATAATGCAACAACGGCAAATAGTGTTACCTCAAAGAATAAGGCTAGGCCAACGGGTAAGCCTAAAATAGTAATACGTTTTATCATGTGGAAATCAGGGCTTACTAAACGTTTCTTTGGCATAACGTCACGTTGTGTCGGTGCTCGGCGCACGTAATAACGCATCATTAAGAACATCGCCCAGAAAACAGAGGCCGTTGCAACACCGCAACCAATCCCCCCTAATTGTGGTGCACCAAATTTACCGTAAATAAAGGCATAGTTAACAGGGATATTAATCAATAATCCAATAAAGCCAATGATCATGCCGGGTTTTGTTTTCGATAATCCCTCACATTGGCTTCTCAGTACCTGATAATATAGGCAACCAGGGGCTCCCCACATAATGGCATGTATAAATCCTATGGCCTTTTCCGCTAATTCGGGTTCGATATCATGTTGCGCTTCAATAATAAAACGGCAGTTATAAAGAATAGCAATTACCATGATTGATAAGAAAGTGGCGAGCCAAAAACCTTGCTGTGTACGATTAGCAATGTGTTTTCGTTGTCCTGAACCATTTAATTGTGCAACGATTGGTGTTAAAGCCATTAATATGCCTTGGCCTAATAAAATCGTTGGTAACCAAATAGACGTACCTACTGCTACTGCCGACATCTCTGTAGCATTTACAGCACCCGCCATGACAGTATCAACCACTCCCATTGCTGTTTGGGAAAATTGCGCGATGATAACGGGGATACCGAGAGCAAGTAAGCTACGCGCTTCTCTTATATACTTCTGCACGCATACACCTTTATTTATTATAAGAAAACGAGAAAGGGGGAGAACAAACGTCGCGTTGTTAAATGACGTAAAGAGATCCTCAAGACCGCTTATTCTAATGATAAAAGTTTAATTAGCAACGAAAGAAATTAGGCTTTTTAAACACAGAATTTTGATAATTTATTAGGTGTTTTTACGCTATATTGAACGGCAATAATTAATAAGGAACAAATACGGTAATTGTTCCTTTGGATTAATACGAGCTATGTTATCCTGAATAGCATAAAACCTAAATTGAGTTTACCAGTTTATCGACCCAAGGAGATGTAAGATGTTTACAGGTATTGTTCAGGGAAAAGGGCGGGTTATTGCTATCGAAGATAAAGGCGATTTTCGTACCCATATCATTGAATTACCCAACGAGTTAGTCAGCAATTTAGAAACAGGTGCTTCTGTTGCAAATAATGGTTGCTGTTTAACGGTTACTAAAATTGAAGGCACACATATTAGCTTTGATTTAGTGAAAGAGACATTACGTTTAACTAACCTTGGTGAATTAAAAGTCGGCTCTGAAGTAAATATTGAGAGAGCGGCTAAATATGGTGATGAAATTGGTGGGCATGTGATGTCTGGTCATATTGTGACAACGGCTGAAGTTGCCAAAATTATTACATCAGAGAATAACTTACAAATCTGGTTCCGTATCTTTGATAAAGCATTAATGAAGTATATTTTACACAAAGGTTTTATCGGTATTGATGGGATCAGTTTAACGGTTGGCGATGTGGTTAATAACCGTTTTTGTGTACACTTAATTCCTGAAACGCGTGATAGAACAACATTAGGTTGTAAACGTCTTGGTGATAAGGTCAATATTGAACTTGATCCTCAAACTCAGGCAATTGTAGATACAGTAGAGCGCGTTATGGCACAGCAGAAAGCTTTGTTAGTGGCAGCCGAACAAAATGAAAATAAGGAATAAGAAGCACATAATTAACTATTGACGTGTTGCGCTAAAAAGGGTACTAAAAAGCCAGTTTATTGATTAAACTGGCTTTTTAAGAAAAAATCAACGTGGAATTTGTAAACCGCCAATCTGTCCTTTAGGGCTTAACATAATTTGCCATAATTGAATATCTCTGGCTCTAAATGCACCTGCACACGCATTTAGATAATAGCTAAACATGCGTTTAAAACGAGGCGTGTAATTTGACTCAATATCTGGCCAGCAGGCTAAAAATCGTTGATACCATGCCATTAAGGTTTTATCGTAATCAGCACCGAAATTGTGCCAATCTTCCATTACGAATTTACCGTCTATCGCACTTGCAATTTTTTGGATGGAGGGTAAACAACCATTAGGAAATATATATTTACTGATCCAACTATCTACATTCACTTTATCGCGATTAGAACCTATGGTATGCAATAAAAACAGACCATCTTCCTTTAAATTACGACGAACCACATCAAAATAGGTTTCATAGTTTTTAGGTCCTACATGTTCAAACATACCGACTGAAACGATACGATCAAATTGTTCATGTAAATCGCGATAGTCTTCTAAAATAATATTAACATCAAGTCCTTGGCATCGTTCTTGTGCCAATTTCTGTTGTTCAATAGAAATAGTAACCCCTGTGACAGAAACACCAAAATGTTTTGCCGCATAAGCAGAAAGTCCTCCCCAACCACAGCCAATATCTAGTAAGGTCATTCCTGGTTTTAGATCTAATTTTCGGCAAATTAAATCTAATTTATGTTCTTGGGCTTGTGCTAGATTATCGGCCTGTTTCCAGTATCCACAGGAATATTGCATATTAGGGTCAAGCATAGCGATAAATAAATCATTACCGAGATCGTAATGTTCTTTACCTACCATCCAAGCTCGTTTTTGTGTTTGTAAATTGAAAAGGCGTGCTGTCGCAATTCTGAAAATATCATGTAGATTTTTAGGAAGTTTGTTTTCAAGGCCCGCACGTAAAATTTTATGAAAAAATATATCTAGTCGTTCACAATCCCACCAGCCATCCATATAGCTTTCACCGAGTCCAAGTGAACCTTGCTGTAATACTCTTTTATAAAAATTTTGATTATTAACTTGAATATCATAAGGTTCTGAACCATTAACTCGAATATCAGCATGAGTTAATAGTTCGATAGCAATCCTTTTATAAGGATCATTGGAGGTCTTTCGGCCTTCTTCTACACAAGATGTACTCATAAATTCTCCGGCGTAAACTAAGCGGGTTTAGAGACATAAACTAAGAAAGAATGTGCGTAGATAGATAGTATTAAAATAGTATTGTGTTCAATATGAATTGAACGGATAGAATTAATAAAACAACTAATCTCACATAATCAGCGAATAATTTGTTTAATGCCTCAAAATCCGAAAGAAAATAGATAAAGCGCAGTTAAGCGTTTAGATAAGTATAGGTATGTGAATTATTTTTCTCTATAAAATAAAACGGCCATTTTTTATAAAATAGCCGTTTTGAGAATTATCTTAAAATAAAAGGGGGAGTTATTCAGTTGCTTGAACTGTGTGTTTGGCAACAGATTTATTACGCTGAATAAAGTAACCAACTGCCATTGGGATCGCTGTTAACGCCATAATTGCAGTAGTGTTAATTAGGGGATGCTGGCTGATAAATGCAGACACGATAAAACTTGCTAAACTACAAAGACCCAGTTGTAGCGCATTTTGTAATGCGGCTGCTTTACCACTGATTTCAGGATAAGCCGATAAAGCATTAGATACAGCGATTGGATAGGAAGCGCCATTCATTGCAGCCATAATACAGAACGGAATTAAGATCGTGGTTAATGTTGGCTCAGTAAATTTAGCAACAAGGTATAATGCAGTCATACTAACAGCATAACCAATTAATAGCAGTGGTAATAATGTTTTACCCGTCATTTTTGATAGTAAAATACGACAACCATAGCCACCGACCATAAAGGCAATAGTTTGTGGAATATAACTTAAACCAATATCCTGCGGAGAGTAGCCCATTTTTTCAAGAATGATTGGTGAGCCAGCTAACCAAGCAAAGAAACCTGCACTACAAGACGCGTAAACTAATACGTTACCAGTGTAGAGCGGGGATTTTAATAAAGTCATAAATGAGGCTGAAGATTGGTTTGCATCTGTGACGGATTTTTGTTTAATGTTTTTTAGCATTAATGTCGGTAACATCAAAACTAAAGTTACCGCCATTAACAGCATGAAAATCATACGCCAGCCACCATGGTTTAATAATGATGCACCGATCAAAGGCGCAAGTGCTGGGGATAACGCAACCAGTGGCATAATTAAAGCAAAAACGCGCTGAGCGCGAGATTCATCGAAACGGTCGATGACAAGAGCTTGCCAAATAACAGCTGCAGAACAGACACCAAAAGCTTGTAAGAAGCGCATCGCAAGTAAACCTGTCGCACTTTCAACCCACAACATGCCAAGGCAGCCTAAAGAGAAAAGGCTTAACCCAATAAGAAGAATAGGTTTTCGACCTACTTTGTCAGAAAGTGGTCCCCAAAGTAACTGAGCAACAGCAAAACCAAATAAAAAGATACTTAAGCTATTACTGATAGCGCCTTCGCTGATAGCGAGTTCACGCTGCATCATACCGAATGCAGGCAAGTACATATCAATTGCTAAGTAACCTAGCATACTCAAACCAGCTAGGTACACCATGAAGCTCATAGGTGTTTTTGATTGTGTGGACGTTTTAGTATTCATTTTATTTTCTATGCTATGTGATGTAGAACATTTTATGTATTGTAACTAAGACTTATTTTACTTGTGAAACGGGAATATTTGGTTAATGCTGTGAAAAATTTTCAAAGGAATAAACTCTATGTGGTCAGAATACTCTTTAGAAGTTGTTGATGCAGTTGCAAGAACAGGAAGTTTTAGCTCAGCTGCGCAAGAATTGCACAGAGTGCCATCCGCCGTTAGTTACACTGTTCGGCAATTAGAAGAATGGCTTGCCGTTCCTCTGTTTGAGCGCCGTCACCGTGATGTAGAATTAACCGATGCAGGTAAAATTTTCATCAAAGAAGCACGATCTGTTATCAAAAAAATGAATGACACCCGACATCTATGTCAACAGGTTTCCAATGGGTGGCGTGGTCAATTTAGTATAGCAGTTGATGGCATTGTTAAACCCGAAAGAACACAACAACTTATTCTCGATTTTTATCGTCATTTTCCTGATATTGAGTTGTATGTTTACCCAGAAGTGTTTAATGGGGTGTGGGACTCCTTAGTTAATGGTCGTGTTGATTTAGCCATTGGTGCAACAAGAGCGTCACCGATTGGTGAACGTTATAGTTTCAGGGATATGGGTTTTATGCCTTGGCGCTGTGTTTGTCATGTTGATCACCCATTAGCTAAAGCGGAACACCCACTAACGGATGATGAAATGCGACCTTATCCTAGCTTATGTTTAGAGGATACATCACGTAGTTTACCAAAGCGTGACACTTGGGCGTTAAATAACCAACGTAGAATGGTTGTACCAACATGGGATATGGGGCTTGAATGTTTGTTGGCAGGATTATGTGTAGGAATGGTGCCTTGGCATCGTGCTGAGCCATTGATAGTTCAAGGAAAGTTAGTTACTTTGCAACTGGCACAGCCATTGCCAGACAGCCCATGCTGCCTGACGTGGGTCGATAAAAGTGAATCGCCTGCTTTGACATGGTTGTTAGATTATCTTGGAGATAGCCAAACCTTAAATGAGGAATGGCTTCGCTAGAAATCAGATAGCTGGATAAATAAGAATTAACGGCGGTAGTCGATAAAAGGACCGTCGGCAACTGAACGGCGCTCAACTAATCGCGGATGAACTTCGATTGTTTGGGCGTCTTCGCGTTTATTAACGATGCGATCAAGCAACATTGATAATGCCATTTGGCCTAAACGCTCTTTTGGCTGATGAACGGTTGTTAGCGCAGGTGTAAAATAACGTGCATTACGAATATTGTCGTAGCCCACAATAGAAATATCTAAAGGAACACGCAGGCCAAGTTCATCCGCAGCGCAAATTGCGCCCATTGCCATGACATCACCACCACAAAAAACTGCAGTAGGGCGCTGTTTTTGGTTTAGCATTTGATACATCGCTTTATAACCAGATTCAGGTTCAAAGTCACCTTGTACAATCCACTCATCTTTTACTGTGATTTTGGCTTCTTCCATAGCTTTTAGAAAGCCCTGTAGACGACCACCACCAGTGTTGCGCTCTAATGGTCCAGGAATAATACCGATATCGCGATGACCACGCTCAATAAGGTAACGACCTGCGATATAGCCACCATGGAAAGCGTTATCGATAATGGTATCAGTAAAGTCACCACGCGCTTTTCCCCAATCCATGACAACCATGGGAATATTACGATAGCCTTCTAAAAGAGTCAGAAGGTGATCAGGATATTCAGAACACATGACTAATAATCCATCAACACGTTTTTGTGCCAGCATGGCTAAATACGCTTTTTGCTTATCAAGATTGTTATGTGAGTTACATAAAACCAGTGTATAGCCTTTGCTATAACAACTATTTTCAACTGCTTCAATCACCTCAGCGAAGTAAGGAGCTTCACTGGACGTGGCTAATAGGCCAATAGATTTGGTGTGATTGACTTTCAAACTACGCGCAACGGCACTTGGCGAATAATTTAATTCTTTTATAGCGGCCCAAACTGCTGCTCGTGTGTTCTCAGCAACAAAACGGGTTTTGTTGATCACATGAGAAACAGTCGTGGTTGATACGCCTGCGCGTTTTGCCACGTCTTTTATTGTTGCCATGGTGTGGAAAACTCCTGACCTTCATTGGTCTCTTTTATCTAATTTTATGGTTTAACTGCCAGTATAGTCATACATAGGGCAAACACTGGCAATAATTTAGCGATTAGCTGTGAATTTTGTATGATCTAGCTCAAAAGTGAAAGTATTAATCAATGTTATAAATTGTGCACTAGTCGCTATTTTAACAAATTCTGATATGTGATAATAATTAACCATGACAAGGTTATGGTTAATTATGTGTATTATAATCATTTTGAGGGAGAATAGATGGATACGGATCTGAAATTTGGTTTGAGTACAGCAGTAGCAGCGCTGGTTATGATTGTTATTTTTTCTACTCTGCTTTTCTAATCATGTTTTAATAAGTACTGGATTAATTTAAGTAATAGATTATCGAATACTGAATATAACAAAGGGCTCAAGGCCCTTTGTTATTATGTCATCAAAAATGAATCTCAATCATTCACCTTTGATTATCAATCTAAATTAAGCAAGGTTAGCTTCAACAAATGACCAGTTAACCAATGCCCAGAACTCTTCTAAATATTTAACACGTGCATTGCGGTAGTCGATATAGTAAGCATGTTCCCATACGTCTACAGTTAATAGTGGTTTATCTGCACCTGAAACTGGCGTTGCCGCATTAGAGGTGTTAACAATTGCAACTGAACCGTCAGCTTTTTTAACTAACCAAGTCCAACCTGAACCGAAGTTTTTTGCTGCGGCATCATTAAATTGCTTTTTGAATTCTTCAAAAGAGCCAAATGCCTTGTTGATAGCATCAGCAATTTTACCTGTTGGTGCACCACCTGCATTTGGTGCTAAGCAGTTCCAGTAGAAAGTGTGATTCCATACTTGTGCCGCGTTATTGAAAATACCACCATCGGTAGACTTGATGATTTCTTCTAAAGATTTACTTTCTAAATCAGTACCTTTAACTAGGTTATTTAAATTAGTTACATAGGTTTGGTGGTGTTTGCCGTAGTGATATTCTAAAGTTTCTTTAGAGATATGTGGCTCAAGAGCATCTAACGCATAAGGTAATTTTGGTAATTCGAAAGACATTGCGTACTCCTTTAAACTATCTATTTCGGGTTTTGTGCCTGAAATCATTCCATCAAAACCATTTGAATCGATAGAATGAGGCAAATGAATCACTAATTTGTTACTATTTTGCTAATTATTTTAACAAAAATTCATTGAAATAACAGCTAAATATCTTTTATCTATAGTTATAAGCCATATAGATTAGTTATACTCATAAGAGTATAGCTCACTGAGCAACTCGTAAAGCAGTAAAATAATGGCTGTAATCAGAGCCTAGATTCTCTAATTGTGGCATATTCTGCTTATTCCATTATCAATGTGTACATCATTTTCACTACGACTAAGAATAGAAATAATGCAAATATTTGACGAACCCTTGGGATAGGGAGGCGATAAGCAACTTTCACACCGATAGGGGCGAAGAGAATGCTAGTAATACTTATTCCGATAAAGGCAGGTAAGTAGATAAAACCGAGGTAATAGTCATCAATATTTGTTTGATTCCAGCCATAGATAATACCCATGATGGTGCCTATAGCAGCGATGATGACACCAATCATTGAAGAGGTTGCAATACATTTACGTGTATTAAATCCCCAATGACTTAAAAGAGGAATAGTGATAGTACCACCAGCAATACCGATAAAACTGGATATAAAGCCAATTAAAGAGCCACCACTTGTTAACGCAGGTTTTGAAACAATAGGATCTTTCACGTTTTCAATACGTTCAGCTTCTTTCTTTTTAGTTAATAATCCATAGATGGTATATACCATGAAAATGCAGAACACGATTTGTAATATCGTGTTTGACATTTTTTGTACCAGAAATGTCCCAACAAGCATACCGATGATAGTGCCGATAGATAATAGAGGAAATTGCTGCCATAAAATGGCTTTATGTTTGTTATGGGAATACGCTGAAGATGCTGTAGAAAATATAATCACAGAGAATGAGGTAGATAAGGCAATTTTCATCACCATATCTATTGGAATAGCTTGTTGACTCACTACATACATAACTACCGGAACAATGATTGCACCGCCTCCTATGCCAAGTAGCCCAGCAAAAAAGCCAGTAATACATCCTACTACAAGAAACAGCAAAATCATGTCCATAGTTAATACTCATCAGGTTTTATAACAAACCTATTTATATACATTATATCCTTTTAAGAAGGTAGCGTTTTATCTTAATGTATTGATTATGAAATTTAATGTGTTGGTTTTAATGTAAAAGTTGCTTTTTTCTTCTTCAATATAAAGGATAGTTAGTGATTGTGTCAGCAGTAAGAGGAAAAGAGTAAAATGAAGCACAGTCGTAACCATCTGTAACGTATTGACTCATTTTTTATGTTTCATGGTGTGTTTTTTATCAGTAATCCCATGGTTTAATACCAACTCATTGTTTTATATCGATAACTAAACTTATATAGAGCTTTCTTATATAAAGTGGTATTCTTCTTTCATGTTTTCTTCAATATAAAACATACTGAATATAAAAAGGCTGTAAGGACTTAATAAATGACGACTATTGAAAAAATTGAACGCCAGATCAACGAAAACCCAATTATTTTATACATGAAAGGTTCACCAAAATTACCAAGTTGTGGTTTTTCTGCTCAGGCAGTTCAAGCTATCTCTGCTTGTGGTGAGCGTTTTGCGTATGTTGATATCCTGCAAAACCCAGATATTCGTGCAGAATTACCCAAATATGCACACTGGCCAACCTTCCCACAATTATGGGTAGATGGTGAATTAGTTGGTGGATGTGATATTATTTTAGAAATGTATCAGCGCGGTGAATTACAGAAGTTATTAAAAGAGACTGCTGATAAATATCGTGGTGAAGAAGAAGCACAGTAATTAAATTTTTATCGTTTCGCTATTGAAACGCATAAAAATAATGAGTTCTTCAAGAAAAAGCCAGTTCATTAATAAACTGGCTTTTTCTATTATTCATACATGTATCAGCGAAATTATGGCTTCAAGGTGTAGGTAATGGCCATCCACCCAGTTTTTTCCAGCGGTTAACTAATTCACAAAAAAGTAATGATGTGCGATTAGTATCATATAATGCACCATGCGCTAATTTGCTATCAAAAGGAATGCCAGCGGTGATGCAGGCTTTAGCTAAAATTGTCTGTCCTAATACCAACCCACTTAAAGCCGCAGTATCAAAGGTGGCAAAAGGGTGAAAAGGATTACGTTTTAATCCAGCACGTTCAGCCGCAGCCATGACAAAGCTGTGATCAAAATTTGCATTATGAGCCACAATAATGGCGCGATTACAATCTGCATCCTTCATTCCTTTACGTACCATTTTAAAAATAGCATGCAAAGCTTCATATTCACTGACTGCGCCACGAAGTGGATTTGTTGGATCAATGCCTGTAAATTCTAAGGCAGCAGGTTCTAAGTTAGCCCCTTCAAAAGGTTCAACATGAAAATGTAATGTGTTATCAGGTTTTAGCCAACCTTGTTCATCCATTTTTAATGTAATAGCGGCGATTTCAAGTAAACCGTCTGTTTTCGCATTAAATCCACCTGTTTCAACATCAATAACTACAGGGTAGTAACCCCGAAAACGGTTACAAAGCTTATTGGGATTATTTATATCAGGCATTAAGTTGTACTTATCCGATAAAAATAAAATATCGGAAATTGATAATCAGTAAGGCCAGAAAGATAACATATGTATCTTTCTGGTTTTTATAAAAATTAGTTACCTAGAGCGTGACTTGCACTTTTATTTTCGATGAGCTCGATTTTATATCCATCAGGATCTTCAACAAAAGCAATAATTGTTGAGCCACCTTTTACTGGGCCAGCATCACGGGTAACATTACCGCCAGCTTGGCGAATGGCTTCACAGGTCGCGGCAACATCATCAACACCTAATGCTACATGCCCAAAAGCAGTTCCCATTTCGTAGCTATTTACACCCCAGTTATAGGTTAATTCGATAACTGCACCAGTGCTTTCATCACCATAACCAACAAAAGCTAACGAGTATTTATATTCCTCATTCTCGCTAGTGCGTAGAAGTTGCATACCTAAAACCTTGGTATAAAAGTCGATAGAACGTTGTAAGTCGCCCACACGGATCATGGTATGAAGTACTCGCATATAAACCTCTTGTGTTTTTTAATGATTAAACCCTACAGATAAACTGATGGCGGGGTACTATAACGCGTTAAAGCCCTAAAGTTCAATTTTACTACGCTTTTAACAGTTCAATAAATCATGTTGTGCAGATAATATCTCTATTAACTATACTCTATTGTAACAAACAATAGGGAGGGAAAATCAAATGCAGGAACAATTAGAATTTTTTGATATTCCTAGTCCTTGTATTGGGCGTTGTGAAATGAATATGCAAGGATATTGTGTTGGCTGCTATCGCAGCCGTCAAGAGCGGTTTAATTGGTCAACAATGAATCAACAAGAGAAAAGAAATATATTACGGCTTTGTCAGCAACGTTATTTAAGATCATTAAAGAAATTGGGTTCTACAATTGAAAAAGAAAATAAACAACTCAATTTATTTTAAATATTCTATTTATTTTTTAATATTAAAATAATAATTAACTATCTTTTTAATTCATTATTGTTATTTATTGTAGTTATGATGTTTATTATTTTTTCTTTATTAATCTAAGGTTGATATTTTAAATTGTTACCATGCTGTATTGTTTTTAATTGATTGATTGTAAATGTGTTTTTTTTGCTTCTGCTATTGTCTGTAAAATAATAATTATTATTATGTAAAAAAATATAGATTAGTTTTTATAACAAGGTTATTCTTTATGAACTTTCATGGCTAGAAAGAAATGGTTTAATTATGTCTGGAAAATAATTACTTATCTAATAAATGGGATTATAACTATATTAGTTATTAAAGGTAATGTTTTAATTAAAAAGAATAGGTAAATATCGTATTAAAAATGAATATCTAAACTTTGTAATAAGTTGACTGAAAATGCTAATTAAGGAGAGATAAGTGGAATCAACATTAGGAGCTGATTTAGCGCGTTTAGTTCGATTATGGCGTGCTTTAATTGATCATCGTCTCAAACCATTAAAATTAACTCAAACCCATTGGATTACTTTGTATAATATCAGCCAATTACCTCCAGAGCAGTCACAAATCCAATTGGCAAAAGCGATAGGAATCGAACAGCCGTCTTTAGTGAGAACCTTAGATCAACTGGAAGAGAAAAAACTGATATGTCGCCATACATGTGCAAATGATCGTAGAGCAAAACGTATAAAATTAACAAAAGAATCTGAACCTTTTATTAATGAGGTTTATGCTGTTATAGAAAAAACGAGACGAGAAATATTAGGTGGTATTCAACTAGAGGAAATAGAAAGACTAATAAGTACAATCCAAAAACTAGAAAAAAATATAAATAGGTTAAATGACTAATAATTTCAAATTTAATATATATTCTAATTAAATAATATTAATTATATGATGATAACAATACTCTCAATAATCCAATGTTCAGCTAGAACACAAGTGAATGAGTCACTAGGGACATATAAAATATGCAATTGGTGCGAGTAAACGATATCAATAACACTGAAAATTGACGAGTATATAAAAAAATCATTATATATTCATAATTGTAATAACTAGATTATATATTTTGCTCTCTCTTTAGATTAATTATTATTGGGTCATAAAATAAAACAGGCAACTTTAATGTTGCCTGTTTTTTGTTACTAATTAGCGAGGAGAAACAGTTAAGTTATTTCCATTACCGATAACTGCAACACGTTGACCTTTACTATACACAGTATTATCTGCTTTTTGAACGATAGCGACAGTTCTACCACTATCTAAACGAACTTCAATTTGAACACCCTTAGTCGTATTTAAAGCACCTTGTGCTTGTTGTCCTGCCATACCACCTGCAATTGCACCAGCGGCTGTTGCAAGGTTACGACCTGTTCCTCCGCCAACAGTGTTACCTAACATACCGCCGAGAACGGCACCACCGATAGCGCCTAAAATATTTTCATCGCTACCCGCTTGAATATTGACTGAACGTACAGAAACCACTGTACCATAAGTAATATTTTGAGCTTGTTTGGCTTGACTTGCAGTATAAGTGTCACCTGATAGTGAACTTGTATTCACACAACCAGTAAGTACAGTCATTGTGAAAAGGCCAATAAGTAAATGCTTAAACATAGTCACTCCTAAAGAAAACCTGAGGTAAATTGCTCAGATTATACCAATGTTGTCTATTATCAGTTATAGCTTGTTTTTTGCGTATGTCGAGACTGATTTTAATAATATATAGCTTACTATATAGTAAAAGCCGATAGTAAAAACAGAAGAGATTTCTGAAAAAAAGAGAATATAACATTATATGTTAAAAATTTGCATCATCTTGATTATAAGGAAAAGAACATGATAGCAGGGCGGTACATTGGTGTGATGTCTGGCACAAGCTTAGATGGTGTTGATGTTGTATTAGCTGCAATCAATAATAAGTTCGTTGCACAACAAGAAAATCACTTTCTGCCTTATCCACAGAATCTACGCCAACGAATTTTAGCTATTTGCCAAGGGCAACCGACTACCTTGCATGAAATCGGTCTATTAGATGCTCAGTTAGGTGAACTTTATGCGCAAGCAATCATAGAATTACTCTCAAAAGCAAAGCTTAGCGCGAGTGATATTACGGCGATAGGGTGTCATGGACAAACTGTTTGGCATGAGCCAGAAAGTGATATGCCATTTACTATGCAAATTGGTGACAACAACCGTGTTGCTACACTAACAGGAATTACAACGGTCGGTGATTTTCGCCGCAGAGATATTGCTTATGGCGGACAAGGGGCACCTTTAGTGCCTGCTTTTCATCTTGCCGTATTAGGACATCCTGTTGAAAAGCGTATTATTTTAAACATTGGTGGTATCGCCAATATCTCATTGTTATTACCCGGTATTGCAGTTAAAGGCTACGATACAGGACCAGGAAATATGCTATTAGATAGCTGGAATTGGATCCATAACCAAACACCCTATGATGATAATGGCAAATGGGCTGCGACTGGTACTGTAAACCCAACTTTATTGAAAGATATGCTTTCGGATCCTTATTTTTCGCGTTCAGCACCTAAAAGTACAGGGCGAGAATATTTCAATACACAATGGTTAAATTACCATTTAGCAAGAGTACCTAATGTTTTTCCTGAAGATGTACAAGCAACGCTAGTTGAATTAACCGCGATAAGTATTGCGCAACAGATACAATTAAATGGTGGATGTGAACGTTTACTCGTTTGTGGTGGTGGGGCGCGAAATGGGCAAATTATGCATCGATTAGCTTCACTATTACCCGGTACAGAAGTCGCAACAACGGATAAATATGGTTTAAGTGGTGATGATATGGAGGCACTGGCATTTGCTTGGTTAGCCGCGCGCACTATTGCAAATGAATCAGGGAATTTACCTTCTGTAACAGGGGCATCGAGAGAAACTGTTTTAGGGGCGATTTACCCTACAAATCCTCGTTAAGCGTGATATGCTGAATGCAGTTTCTCAAAAGAGAGAGTGAAAAATGACAGATCTTGATTTTATTGATGTTGCTGATTTACGCCGTGAATATATGAAAGGTGGATTACGACGTCATGAGTTAACTGAACAGCCATTGGTATTGTTTGAGAAATGGCTAAAACAAGCTTGTGAAGCGCGTTTAAGCGATCCTACGGCTATGTGTGTTGCAACTGTTGATGAAAATGGACAACCTTACCAGCGTATCGTGTTATTAAAGCACTTTGACGAACATGGCTTAGTTTTTTACACCAACTTGGGCAGTCGCAAAGCGAGCCATTTAGAGCACAATCAACGCGTTAGTTTATTATTCCCTTGGTATCCATTAGAAAGACAAGTTTGTTTTTTAGGGAAAGCCGAAAAACTGTCTCCTATTGAAGTTATTAAATATTTCCATAGTCGCCCTAAAGATAGTCAAATTGCAGCGTGGGCTTCTCGACAGTCTTCTCGCATTTCCGCAAGAGGCGTGTTAGAAAGTAAGTTTCTAGAATTAAAGCAGAAATTTCAAAATGGGGAAGTGCCATTACCGAGTTTCTGGGGGGGATATCGTGTGACATTTGATTCTGTTGAATTTTGGCAAGGAAGAGAAAATCGGCTACACGATCGCTTTATCTATCAGAAATCACCACAAGGATGGGACATTGAGCGATTAGCACCTTAATAGAGTGTTAATAAATTTGCCTCAAAAAGTCTTTTTCTACTGGTACTTAATGTAGTGGCGCTTTATGCTATACCACTCGTGTTTCACTTATATTTTAAATAGACAAAAAACAATAAACCGATGGAGTCATTGATGTCTAGCAAGAACCTAATCACACAATTGCAGGAGCGTGGGCTAATTGCTCAGGTTACGGATGAGGCAGCTTTAGTCGAGCGTTTGGAGCAAGGTCCTATCGCTCTCTATTGTGGCTTCGATCCTACCGCTGATAGCCTGCATTTGGGGCATTTGGTTCCTTTGCTGTGTTTAAAACGATTCCAACTAGCCGGGCATAAGCCTGTGGCGTTGGTGGGTGGTGCAACGGGTCTGATTGGTGATCCTAGTTTTAAAGCCACCGAGCGCAAACTGAATACCCAAGATACTGTTCACGAATGGGTAGAAAAAATTCGTAAACAAGTGTCACCTTTCTTAGATTTCGACAGTGGTGAAAACAGTGCGGAATTAGCAAACAACTATGACTGGTTTGGTCAAATGGATGTGCTGACATTCCTGCGTGATATCGGTAAACACTTCTCTGTGAACCAAATGATCAACAAAGAAGCGGTTAAACAGCGTTTAAACCGTGACGATGTGGGTATCTCTTTTACTGAATTCGCCTATAACCTATTACAAGCTTATGACTTCGCGTCATTAAATACGCATTTAGGTGTTGAATTACAAATCGGTGGCTCTGATCAGTGGGGTAATATCACTTCAGGTATCGATTTAACCCGTCGTTTCAATCAGAAACAAGTATTTGGTATGACTGTACCATTAATTACTAAATCTGACGGAACTAAATTCGGTAAGACAGAAGGCGGTGCGGTTTGGTTAGATCCTAAGAAAACAAGCCCATACAAATTCTATCAGTTCTGGATCAATACAGCAGATGCTGATGTTTATCGCTTCTTAAAATTCTTTACCTTTATGAGCATTGAAGAAATTAATGCACTTGAAGAAGAAGATAAAAATAGTGGTCAAGCGCCTCGTGCTCAACGTGTATTAGCAGAACTTGTTACAGGTTTAGTTCATGGTGAAGACGGTTTAATCGCCGCTAAACGTATTACAGAAAGCTTATTCTCTGGTGCAATTGCAGACTTAACACAAGCTGATCTTGAACAATTAGCACAAGATGGTATGCCAACAATTGAGTTAGAAAAAGGCAGTGATTTGCAACAAGCGCTGGTTAACGCAGAATTAGTTCCTTCTCGCGGTCAGGCTCGTACAATGATTGGCTCTAACGCAGTTTCAATTAATGGCGAAAAACAAGACAATCCTGAATACATCTTTGAAGAAAAAGATTTCTTATTTGGTCATTATTCTATTTTACGTCGCGGTAAAAAACACTACTGCCTTGTTATCTGGAAATAATTGACAAGTAAAGGGCAGCCGGTGAGTTGCCCTTTTTCTTAATAACAATAAATAAATGTATATACCTCGCCTATGATAATAAAGCTTGGGTGTTGTGTGTATTCACAATAATCGGTTTATGTCATGAAAAATATACTCTCTATTCAGTCTCATGTTGTTTTCGGTCACGCGGGTAACAGTGCTTCTGAGTTTCCAATGCGTCGCATGGGTGTAAACGTTTGGCCTTTAAACACAGTGCAATTTTCAAATCACACTCAATATCCAGAAAAATGGACTGGTTGTGTTATGTCAGCAGAACACATTACTGAGATCGTTGATGGTATTGCCGCAATCGGCAAGCTCTCACAATGTGATGCTGTACTAAGTGGTTATCTGGGATCGGCCGAACAAGGTTTGCGCATTGTTGATATCGTTAAAAAAGTAAAACAAGCCAATCCTAACGCATGGTATTTCTGTGATCCCGTGATGGGGCATCCTGAGAAAGGCTGTATTGTTCCTCCTGCTGTTTCAGGCGTGCTGTGTGAAGATGCATTACCTATTAGCGATATCATTGCACCTAATTTATTAGAGCTTGAAACATTAAGTGGTGGTAAAGCACTTCACAACGTTGATGAATGCCTAAATGCTGCTCGTGAATTGTGTAAACAAGGCCCTAAAATTGTATTAGTAAAACACTTATCACGTGCTGGATATCGTCATGATCGTTTTGAAATGCTGTTAGTAACCGCAGAACATAGTTGGCATGTTAGTCGCCCATTAGTTGATTTTGGTGAGCGTCAACCAGTAGGTGTCGGTGATTTAACTAGTGGTTTAATGCTGGTGGATTTACTCAAAGGTATTGAATTACAAACCGCATTAGAGCACGTTGCCTCAGCAGTTTATGAAGTGATGCTAAAAACAAAAGAGATGAATGAATACGAACTACAACTCGTTGCAGCTCAAGATCAAATGGTGCATCCAACACACCGATTCTGCGCAACACAGCTAGATTAAATCAATCAACTTTTAACAGAAGAAAAAGCGGATATTAATGTGATATCCGCTTTTTAATTGTGTTTAGATTATTTTTTATTGAGTTTTAATTTACTCTTTAATTAACCCTTCAGTGACTAGTGCACTATGTACATTAGGTCGTTGTGCAATGCGTTTTAGGTAATTTTGTAGGTGTGTTAAATCAGTTAAATCTAAACCAACATGCGGTGCCCATTGGCTTAATGTAAATAAATAGGCATCAATAACCGTAAAATGCTCACCACATGCACATTTTTGTTTGCTCAATACATCATTAATATAGGCGAATTTGCTTTTTAATTTAGTTTTAACAATAGGTACATAGCTTTCAGGCGTATCTGGTGAAAATAGAGGGCCATAGCCTTTATGCACTTCACTAGCAAGAAAGTTTAACCATTCAATTTGATGATAGCGTTCTAGTGATTTTGGCGATGCAATTAAATTTCTATCAGGTTTTAAGTCAGCAAGGTATTGAACAATTGCAACACCTTCAGTCAAAATATCACCATTATCTAATTGAAGAACAGGAACTTGGCCTTTGGGATTGATGGTTAGAAAATCTTTCCCCGATTCTGTTTTCTTAGCACGTAAGTCGATTCGTTCTATTGAGAAATCTAAACCAGTTTCACGTAAAACGATATGAGGGGAAAGCGAGCAACTACCAGGCGTGTAGTACAATTTCATATTGAATAGCTCCCTATCAATGAAGTGGTGAATTAACTTACAGATATTAGAATATCTTCACTAAGATAAGATGATAAGTGGTTCTAAGAAATTAGCAAACTCAAATGGTGCGAATAAAAAAGGCTTTTGTAAATTTGTGAACAAAACGATTAATTGATGAAAACACTCGAAAGTAAATGTGCCTTATATTTATAACATATAAGGCGTATTTTATTATGATCCTTCAAAAGAAGATAAAAATGAAATATCAAGGTAATAAATTTTCGTTTTTTTTGTCAACACCGTTTCTTACTAAACTTAATTCAGACTTAATAAAAAATAAAACCACAATAAAAATAATCACACCAATAAGGGAAAAAATATAAAGCAGAAATCTAAATTTCTTCATACATTAAATTCTTTTATTAATATGTGATTATTTTATCGCTAATATAAAGAAAGGATTATAGGAATAAACTAAAAAAGTGAAATTTATCTAACGAGCTATGATATTTAAAATAAAAGAAAAAAGTCAGGTATCAGATAAAAATTTGATAGCTAATAGAATTAAGCGTTAAAACAGTAGAGACAATATAAAAACCAGCCTTAACAGTAAGGCTGGCTTCTATTATTTATATAACAGAATTATTTTAGTTCTAATTCATTCATTGCGGCGATGCTGAAACCACCATCTACATGAACGATTTCACCTGTAATACCACCAGATAAGTCTGAGCATAGGAATGCTGCTGTATTACCAACATCTTCGGTTGTTACAGTACGACGCAGAGGCGTTACTGACTCGCAATGGCTTAACATTTTACGGAAATCTTTGATACCAGATGCCGCTAATGTACGGATTGGACCAGCAGAAATACCGTTAACACGAATACCTTCAGGACCCATAGCATTTGCCATATAACGAACGTTAGCTTCTAAAGAAGCTTTCGCTAGACCCATAACATTATAATTAGGGATTGCACGTTCAGCGCCTAAATAAGTTAGAGTTAATAGAGCTGAATTCGGATTTAGCATTTCACGGCTTGCTTTCGCCATAGCAACGAAGCTGTATGCACTGATGTCGTGAGCAATTTTAAAGCCTTCACGAGTTACTGCATTAACGTAGTCGCCATCTAATTGGTCAGCAGGAGCAAAACCGATAGAGTGAACAAAACCATCATACTTTGGCCAAACTTTTGCAAGTTCTGCGTACATAGTATCGATGCTTTCATCTTTTGACACATCACACTCTAATACGATATTTGAGTCTAATGATGCTGCAAACTCTTCAACGCGTGGTTTCAGTTTTTCATTTTGGTAAGTAAATGCAAGTTCTGCACCTTGGTCACGCATAGCTTTGGCAATACCATAAGCAATTGATAATTTACTAGCAACACCAGTAATAAGAATGCGTTTGCCGGTCATAAAGCCCATAGCTGTATCCTTGTTTTTTCGTAAATCGCGATAATAACATCATTCACAGTTTTATTTATCTGTTAGGTTATCACGCTTATTGTTAATAAACGTGGCTGATTCTACCACGACATTTGTAAATTTGTTTAATTTCCCTAGCACCTCCGAGGAGTTAAGGGAAAAGGGTGAAATAATGTGCAATCAACATTATGCTTATATTGTTTACACTTAAGTCAAATCTTGGCGCCAAGCTTCTGCTGTTAAGGCTTCACCAAAGTGACTTGCTACCAATCTTCGAGTAACTTCATGTAATGGTGATGCAAGGACTTCTGCCGTATTACCACGTTCAACAACTTCGCCATTATCCATCACAATGACTTTATCGCTAATATGTTTTGTCATGCCTAAGTTTTGTGTCACATAAATGTAGGCAATATCATGAGTTTCTTGCAGTTCTAACATCAAATTTATAATTTGTGAACGTAAAGACATATCTAGCGAAGCTATTGCCTCATCGGCAATAATGACTTGAGGTTGTAATATCAATGCTCGTGCAAGTGCAATTCGTTGGCGCTGACCTGATGCAAACATATGAGGATAATAATTTGCATGTTCAGGTAAAAGACCCACTTGACGTAATGTTTGATAAATTCGCTTCTCACGCTCAATAGCGCTTAATTCTGTATTTAGGCGTAAAGGTATCTCTAATGTTTGACCGATACGTTGGCGCGGGTTTAATGAGTTAGTGGGATCTTGAAATATCATTCTAATCCGCTGGCTACGATAAGGATAATCACCAAAAGTTAGTCGATGCCCATTAATAAAAATATCGCCACCTGTAGGCTCAGTTACTCCTGATAACATTCTCGCTAGTGTAGATTTACCTGAACCATTAGCGCCAATAATAGCTAAAGTTTGCTTGGGTTCTAGCGTAAAACTTACCGGTTTTACGGCTTCTAACTGCTGACGCCGAAATAATCCAGTACGATAGCGAAAAGTTTTTGATAAATTTTTTACCTCAAGCAGTTTATCGAACATCAGTTGGCTCCACATTTAACGGAAAATGACAAGCCACGGCATGGTTTTTAAATAAACGTAACCGAGGTGCTTCAATACATTGTCGTTGCGCATAAGGGCAACGAGGCCCTAGCCGACAACCTACAGGTAAATGCTCAAGAGAGGGAATTGCGCCCGGTAATGTATTTAAACGGCTTTTATGGGCTAATGAGTTGGTAAAATCGGGAATAGAGCGGATCAAAGCTTGAGTATAAGGATGATAAGGTGTGACTAATAACTCATCAGGAGATGCTGTTTCGACAGTTTGGCCACAATACATAACCGTAATTTTATTCGCTAATTTACTCATCCATTGCAAATCATGACTAATCAACAAAATGGTCATATTGTTGTTTTGATTGAGTCGAGTCAGCAAACGAAAGATTTGGGTTTGTGTTGCTGGCTCCATAGCGTTAGTAGGTTCATCCGCAATCAGTAATCGAGGCTGATTTGCAATAGCAATAGCAATCATCACTTTTTGGCATTCACCTTCAGTCAATTCATATGGGTAACTGCGCATAATGTCTTTATGATCTTTAATACCGACACGGTGTAATAGCTCAATTGCGCGACGTTTCCGCCAATGAAAGCGTTGCCACCAATGGCCTTTAAAAGTCCAGCGAGGAATTGCCTGTATAAGTTGTTGCTCAATTTTTGTAGCAGGATCAAGACAAGATTGTGGCTCTTGGAAAATCATTGAGATATTATGACCAATGACACGGCGTCGCGCTTTTGGTGATAATTTAAGTAAGTCGATATCATCAAAACGAAAACGATCGGCTGTCACACTGATATTATCTTTTGTTACGCCACAAATCGCTTTTGCAATTAAGCTTTTACCAGATCCCGATTCACCAACAAGGCCTCTTACTTCGCTTTCATTTAAGGTTATAGAAACACGATCTACCGCTTTTACTGGGCCATCTGGTGTCATAAATTCAATGGTTAAATTGCGTATATCTAATAAAGGCATTATTCCACTCCCTCATTTATAGCACGCTGTAAACCATCACCTAAAAGGTTTACCAGTAAAACGCTTATCATAATAGTGGCACCCGGAATTAAGACTGTCCAAGGAGCAACATAAATTAACTCTAAAGAATCACCTAGCATTGCTCCCCATTCTGGTGAAGGAAGTTGGGCTCCTAAATTGAGAAAACCTAATGCTGTAATATCAAGAATAGCAATTGAGAAGGCACGTGTTAATTCAGAAACTAATACAGGCGTAATATTAGGCAGTACGGTGTACCATAAAATAGAAATATTCGATGCGCCATCAAGACGAGAAGCAATAACATACTCTTTGTTTAATTCATCATTAACAGCAGAGTAAATCATTCTGACTAAACGAGGTAATAGTGCCAGCCAAATTGCTATCATTGCGTGACCAAGACTTGTTCCTACAAAAGCCACAACAATAATAGCAAGTAGTAAGGATGGAATTGATAACAGTGTGTCTAATATATGATTGAGAACGGCGGATTTTAAGCCGTGGGTCATACCTGCAAAACAGCCAATAATTAATCCCATTAATGTCGCTGCAAAAGTGACAATAAATGCACCACCAAAGGTCATGCTTGTACCAATTAAAATTCGGCTAAATACATCACGCCCTAAATCATCGGTACCAAAGAAATAGGAGACATTCCCGTTTTGATACCAAGATGGGGGAGTTAGTTGATGGCCAAAAAATTGTTGGTCGAGTGCATAAGGCGCAATATGAGGCCCTATAATACTGAGTACTAAGAGAAAAAGAACGCCATAAAACCCTATCATTGAAATAACGTCTTTAGAAAAACATTGCCAAATCACCGCGGCGGGTGAAGGTGTTTTTTTCTCTTTATAAAATTGGCTATCTAAAGGCATATCCCACCTTGTGTTTCATTGGGTTACTCATTGCGCCCACAATATCTGATAAAACGTTAACAATAATGACCATTGAACCCACCAACATTACACCAGCTGAAATAGCTGAGTAGTCTTGTTGGCGGATTGCTGTAACTAACCAACGACCAAGTCCAGGCCAGTTAAACACTATTTCCGTCACCATAGTTAGTGTCAGCATGGTGGAGAACTGTAAGCCTAATTTAGGAATGATAGGGGGTAAAGCATTATGAAGAATATGGCGACGAATAATTGTAAAACGTGAGAGACCTCGAGTTGCGGCTGCTTTCACGTAGTTCTCTGACATGATTTCTTCAGTACTGTTTCGCATTAATCGAATAACTTCAGTTGTTGGTGCAATAGCCAGAGTTATTACGGGTAAAATCAAATGCTGTAATACGTTAATGATCATTTGTTGGCGATAAGGTGAATCAGATAACCACGCATCAACTAATGCAATGCCTGTAATAGGTTGCAAGTTATAAAGCAAATCAATACGGCCTGAAACAGGTAGCCAGCCTAACTTTAGTGAGAAGAAAAGAGTTAACAGCAGTGCAAGCCCAAATACAGGCACAGAGAAACCTAAGAGCGCGAAATTACTGATAATAATATCGGCGGATTTATTACGCCAAACCCCCGCAATAATGCCAGCTGGAATACCTATAATCAGAGCGAAAAGAAAGGCTAAGGTACAAAGCTCCATGGTCGCTGGAAGTGCTTCTATCAATTGCAATTTGATAGGTTCACCATTGATAGAGGAAATACCAAAATCAAAATGGATCATATTATGGGCGTAAAAAAAGTAGGCATCAGTGAGTGATGCACCACTTAGTGGGGCATTTGGTGTGTAATAACTTAGGCTAAAGCTCACTAGCGACAAAAAGAACAGTGTCACAAGTAATAAAAGTAATCGACGTATTGAATAAATAATCATGGATTATTTTACAGCCTCTTTCTTGTGATTTTGTTCATCTACTTCTGCCTCTCGATAAACACCAGCAAAAGACGCATTGCCAAAAGTACTCAATACCAACCCTTTAATATCATAACGATATGCTTGCATACGTAAAGAGTTTGCTAAAGGCAACACAGGTAACTCTTGAGCAAGTATATCTTGAGCTTGATGATAATAATCCATTCTTGATGCAAGTTGCTGACTATAAAGTGCTTTTTTCAAAATTTCATCAAAGTTAGGTAAACACCAATGACTTAAGTTAGTTTGTGAGCCAATTGCTGCACAACTAAAGAGAGGGCGGAAAAAACTATCAGGATCGTTACTGTCAGTTGACCAACCAGATAAGGTCATATCATGGGTGCGATCCATCATACTCGTTTCTTGATATCGTCCTTCAATAGGACGAATATTCATTTGAATACCCACTTGCGCTAAGTCTGCTTGAATAAGTTCCGCCATTTTTAATGGGCTTGGGTTATAAGATTGTGAGGCGCTAGGTACCCAAAGATTTAATTTCAGCTCATCAAGGCCTAGCTCTTTAAGAATTTGTTTCGATTTTTCAGGATTGTATTCTGTAATTTTGGCTCTGTTATCATAAGCCCAAGATGCACGAGGAAGCACTGATGCTGCCGTTTCCGCCGTACCATAATAAATAGATTCCATTAAACGTTCGTTATTAATGGCATAAGCAATAGCCTGACGAACTTTAAGATCATTTAGTGGTGGCTTACTGGTGTTAAAGGCTAAATAAGCGATATTCATACCAGAACGCAACGTTAATCTTAGTCGCGGATCGTCACGCAATACTTTTAATTGACTAGCCGCAGGATAGGCTAAAACATCACACTCACCTGTTAATAGTTTAGATATGCGACCTGTACCTCCAGCCCCCATATCAATAACAACTTGTTGCATTTTAGGCTGGCCTTTCCAATAGTTTTCATTTCTGAATAAACGAACAAATTGGCCTGGTTGATATTCATCAAGAAAGAAAGGACCCGTACCTACTGGTTTCCAATCAAGTTGTGTCTGGTTGCCCGATTTTTCTAAGCTTTGTGCATATTCAGTGGAAAGAATAGGGGCGTAATGTGTTGCTAAATGCCACAGAAAAGAGGCGTCAGGCTCTTTTAGGCTAAATTCGACTGTGTATTGACCCAATTTTTTAATTGATTGGATATTGTCGGCAAAACTTAAGCTATCAAAATAGGGATATTTTCCACCATTAACTTGATTGAAAGGATTTTTGGGATTAATCATCCTTTCAAAACTAAAAATAACATCATCAGCGGTGAGTTTACGTGTTGGTGTAAACCAAGATGTTTGTTGAAAAGAGATATTTTTACGTAAATAAAAGCGGTATGTTGCGCCGTTATCTAATGTTTCCCATCGAGCTGCGATTTCAGGGATCAGGCGATAAGTGTAAGGGTCAACATCTAAAAGACGGTCATAGAGCTGGGCAGCCAGAGGATCAATAATTAATCCACTACTTGATAACTGTGGATTAAAGGTATTTACACTGCCATCAACACAATAAACAAAACCATTTTGATTAATTGGAGTTGGCTCAAGCGTTATAGATGGTGCTTGTGTTTTTGGTGCTACATCCGCGATACAAGTTGCGCTTGTAAAGGTAAATAGCAAAGTACCAATAAATAAAATAGGGCGCATAAATAATGTCTTTTAGAGAAACGATTTTGCTATTGTAACTTAAAAAACTTTCTATCCCAAAATAGTCAAAAAAAACAAAGTGAGAAAAATTCTCAATAAAATGCTTTACAAATGCTAATGATAAAGATTATCATCCGTATTGTCCTTCGGCGGTAAGAGGTTTTCCGCAGAGGGAACGACATTGCTCACATTGCTTCCAGTATTTTTTTACTAGCCAGCTCGGGTGCTGGCTTTTTTTTTGCCTATTGTTTATAGAGTTTTCTTGCAATTAAAAACATCTATATCAATAGATTAAGTTGTTATTTGATGTTTCTTAATTAGCCCTCTAAATTGATCGTAGCTTAATGATAACTTTTCAGCCGCCTCTTTCTGGTTATATAAGCTCTCTTTTAATGCATTATTAACTAATTTTTTTTCCGCCTCATTTTGCCATTGGCGTAAATCCAACGGTAATGTAGGGAGTGAAAAATTTTCTTGAGACGATTTCTTTAATTCGGATTTTTTTGACGTTTGAATACCAGCAAAGGGATCAATAATGATATTGTTGAGTACGCTATCACTAGTTCCATGACGATAAACTGAGCGTTCAACAACATTTTTAAGCTCACGAATATTACCTGGCCATGAATAATCTAAAAGTACTTGGCGTGCACTATCACTGAAACCAGGAAAAAAAGGTAAACTTAACTCTTGGCACATTGAGATAGCGAAATTTTCAGCAAGTAACATAATATCTGCGCGTCGCTCTCTTAATGGAGGGAGTCTAATTACATCAAACGCTAATCTATCCAGTAAATCAGCACGAAATTTACCTTCTTCCGCCATTGCTGGTAAATCAGCATTTGTCGCGCAAATCAACCTAACATCAACATGCAGAGATTGACTACCTCCAACGCGCTCTAAATGACCATACTCAATGACACGTAAAAGCTTTTCTTGTACAAGCATGGGAGCAGTCGCCAGTTCATCAAGAAAAAGAGAACCTCCATCCGCACGTTCAAAACGCCCTTGATGACGATTTTTAGCGCCAGTAAAAGCGCCTGCTTCATGACCAAACAGCTCAGAATCGAGTAAATTATCATTGAGTGCAGAACAGTTGATTGAAATGAAAGGCCCTTGCCACCAAGGTGCAAGGTAGTGTAATCGATGGGCAATCAACTCTTTACCTGTACCTCGTTCACCAATAATTAATACAGGCTTTTTTAATTGAGCAAGTGCTGAAGTTTGTTCTAATACATCAATAAATTGACTATCAACGCCGATTATTGTCTCTAAATTCTCATTCATTGGTTAAATTCACCATATTGAGGTATTTTTTGCCAGTTTATCAGGTGTTCGAAAAATAGGCGAATAATATAAGTCACCTATTATTAATAGCTTAAGTAATTTTTAAAAGTTGGCACGCAAATTGTATTAACTAAAGTATGCGGGCGTTACGATAGTACGCCATTATTGAAATAATTTAACGTCACTAATTAGCATAGCTATTAAGGATAACATCATGGGTATATTTTCACGTTTTGCTGACATAATTAATGCCAATATCGCTTCTTTATTAGATAAAGCGGAAGATCCTGAAAAAATGATCCGCCTAATGATCCAAGAGATGGAAGATATGTTAGTTGAGATCCGTACAACTTCAGCACGTACTTTAGCTGAAAAGAAAGGATTAGAGCGCCGTATCGAACAAGCTGAAAAACAGATGAAAGATTGGCAGGATAAAGCAGAATTAGCTCTTATTAAGGAAAAAGAAGATTTAGCTCGTGCGGCATTAATCGAAAAACAACGTGTAGCATCAGTTAATGATACATTGAAACATGAACTGATTATCATTGATGAAACGCTAACTCGCTTAAAAGGTGAAATTAGCGAGTTAGAAAATAAGCTAACTGAAACTCGTGCAAAACAGCAGTCTTTAGTTGTGCGTCATCAAGCTGCAAACTCATCTCGCCAAGTTCGTCGTCAATTAGACAGTGGTAAAATGGATGCAGCAATGGCACGTTTTGAACAGTTTGAACGCCGTATTGATCATATGGAAGGTGAGGCTCAAAGTTACGGGCTAGGTAAAGAAAAATCATTAGACCAACAGTTTGCTGAATTAAAAGCTGATGATGAAATTAGCGCGCAATTAGCGGCATTAAAAGCTAAAATCAATATCAACAAAGAGTAACAGCAAACGTAATAACCATCTTATAAAGGATATGTAATGGGCTATATATTTCTGGGAATACCACTGACCATTTTTATTTTGTTTATTCTCCCTATCTGGCTGTGGTTACATTACAACAGCCAGAAAGGCGGAGGTAATGTTCAGCTAACCCAACAAGAAATGCAGCGACTGAACGCGCTGGTGGATAAGGCTCAGCAAATGCAGGAGCGCATTAAGACGTTAGAACAAATACTTGATGCAGAACATCCTAACTGGAGGCAATCATAATGACGATGCAGAGCAAACAATTGTATCGCTTGCCACAAGAGGGCGTGATCCGTGGCGTATGCGCAGGCCTAGCCCATTATTTTAATATTCCTGTTTTACTTGTCAGGGTTATTGCGGTGATTGCGCTGTTTGCTGGTTTTTTCGGTTTAACTATTATTGCTTATCTTGTCTTAAGTTTCTTTATGGAGCCAGCCCCTGCTAATTATCAGCAAGGCGAAGATCAGCAAGAGAGCTTAAAAGAAATTTTAAGCGGAGTAGATAACCAATTGATGCAAGGCGAAAAACGTCTGCAACAAATGGAACGCTATATTACCTCTTCCACTTATCAGTTAAATAAACGCTTTCGAGATTTGTAATATTTTTGCCATTTAATCTGATAAGACGCTCCATTTTAGGAGCGTCTTTCTTTCAGCCTATTTATCTTTTTCAACGCTTGTATTGTGAGAGAGTAAAATTTCTGATTGAGGAGTGTATTGTGAATTTCAATCAAGTATTCGTTTCTTTAAAAACAAATAAACTCGCCCAATTAGCCAAAAAAGGGTTAACATTTGGATTAATGTTATTCACTTTATTTGGACCAGCAGCAATCACAGGCGGAATATTAAAACGAGTAAGTAGTAAACCGTTACGTTGGTTGGTTCTATTGATAGCTGAACCTATTATCAAAGCAGGTTTTAATAAGCTATCGCGTCAAGTGTCTTGGGAGAAACATGAAACGCCTACAAAATGAACTTACAGCTTTTATTAATCGTGGTGTTGATAGACATCTTCGTTTGGCCGTAACCGGATTAAGTCGAAGTGGTAAAACAGCATTTATTACCTCTTTAGTTAATCAACTTATTAATGTACATACAGGCGCGCGTTTACCGCTGTTTTCGGCTGCACGAAATAAACAGCTACTAGGTGTAAAACGTATTCCTCAACACAATTTTAATATTCCACGTTTTACTTATGATGAGGGAATGGAATCTCTTTATCATACCCCTCCAAGTTGGCCAGTTCCTACAAAAAGGGTTAGTGAAATTCGTTTACAACTACGTTACCGCTCTAATGAATCGTTAACTCGTTTTATAAAAGAAACCTCTTCTCTTTATTTAGAAATTGTTGATTACCCTGGTGAATGGCTATTAGATTTACCTATGCTTGAGCAAGACTATTTTGAATGGTCAGAGCAAATGAATAAGATCAATCGACAAAGAACGTCACCAGAACAACATTGGCAATTACTCCTTAAAAAATGTGATCCTTTTGCGCCAGCGGATGAAACATTATTAGCTGATATTGCCTCCGCTTACACTGACTATTTATTAGCATGTAAAGAAGAGGGGCTTCATTTTATTCAGCCAGGGCGTTTTGTATTACCCGGTGAATTAGCTGGAGCACCTGTTTTACAGTTTTTCCCATGGGCTGATTTACAAAAATACGATATTGCTAAATTAAAGAACGCAGATAAACGTACTAATATTGGTATGCTAAAACAGCGCTATGAATATTATGGACAGCATGTTGTAAAAGGTTTTTATCGTGATCATTTCCAAGGATTTGATAGACAAATTGTTTTAGTTGATTGTTTACAACCTTTAAATCAAGGTGCAGATGTTTTTAATGATATGCGCCAAGCATTAACACAATTAATGCGCAGTTTTCATTATGGAAAAAGAACCTTACTTAGACGCTTATTTTCACCTTGTATCGATAAACTTCTATTTGCAGCCACAAAAGCCGACCATATCACGGTTGACCAACATGAAAATTTAGTGTCATTGCTTCAACAGCTTATTCAAGATGCTAAACAAAATGCTATTTTTGAAGGGATCAGCATTGATTGTATGGGACTCGCTTCTATTGCGGCAACTGAAAGCGGAATAGTTGATCATCATGGCGAAAAAATACCAGCCTTAAAAGGTTTTCGCTTAAGTGATAACACACCATTGGTGTATTTCCCTGGTGAGGTTCCTAAGCGATTACCTGAAAAAGCATTTTGGGAAAAGCAGGGGTTTAGTTTCGAATCTTTTAGACCTCAGCAAATATCAAGAGATAGTGCGATTCCTCATATTCGCATGGATAGTGCAATGGAATTCTTGTTAGGGGATAAATTAAAATGAATGAGCCATTAAAATCGCGAATTGATTTTAAAGAGCCCATACTTCAAGAAGAAGTCACCTTAAAAAAAGGTGTTGGCTTTAATGAAAATGAGCAATTTTTGCCTATTGATCCACAATTGGATGAGGAGAATGAAGGGCAATTAGAAGGCGATGTTCAATCAATTTTAAAACCGAAAAAAAGTGTCTGGAAACGTTTATTAACGATCGCGAGTACCATTTTAGGAATTAGTGTTATTGCTCAAACTGGACAATGGATTTTCAACTCATGGATAAATTCTGACTGGATTGCGTTGGGTGCGGCAAGTGCAGGTGGATTAATTGTTGCTGCTGGCATTGGATCACTTATCACAGAGTGGCGCCGTATTTATCGTTTACGCCAACGCGCTGATGAAAGAGATAAAGCAAAAGAATTACTTTATAGCCATGCAATGGGAAATGGCAGGCCATTTTGTGAAAAACTCGCTAAACAAGCAGGTATTAGCTCACAACATCCGGCATTAATTCGCTGGCAAAGTGCATTACATGACACACATAATGACAAAGAAGTATTAGAACTTTATAGTCAACTTGTTCAACCAATTTTGGATAAACAAGCAAGAGCTGAAATTAGTCGTTCTGCTGCGGAGTCAACTTTAATGATCGCTGTCAGTCCACTGGCAATGGTTGATATGGCCTTTATTGGTTGGCGCAATATTCGTTTAATTAATCGTATTGCCGAAATTTACGGTATCGAGTTAGGTTACTATAGTCGTTTAAAACTATTTCGTCTTGTTTTGGTCAATATTGCATTTGCTGGTGCGACGGAGCTGGTTAGAGAAGTCGGAATGGACTGGCTTTCACAAGATCTTGCAGCACGGTTATCAACAAGAGCTGCTCAAGGTATTGGTGCTGGGTTATTAACTGCACGATTAGGAATAAAGGCAATGGAGTTATGCCGTCCTTTACCATGGATTGATGATAATAAACCTAAACTAGGCGATTTTAGAAAAGAGTTAATTGGGAAATTAAAAAATACCATTGGTAATAAAAAGAAAGAGTAAATCATTATTTAACCTTTCTATTCTTTTAAATAAAAACCGTAGAAGTTATTCTGCGGTTTTTTTATATAAATATTAACAACGTGTTGTTTATATAAAATAACCATACCGATAAAGAAAAAGAAATATTGTTATTAAAATAATAAACTGAATGCTATAAAGTAATTTTAATTCCTTATTACCAAAGATGTTATTATTTTAAAATGAAACTATCGTGATAAGAAATTTTTAAAATAGTCGATTCTTTAAAGGAATAAGACTGTTATAACTACTTGTATATAAAGATTAATATCTGTTTCTTTAGCGACATATTTATGCTTTTAATCACAGTATTTCTTTTTTGATAGAAAATAGTATTGATTTTAGTGTAATAAATAGCGTTAAATATCACCCCAAGGTAATTGTTATAGTTTTTTTGATATCTTTTAATATGCTTATTTTTTGATTAATTTACTAATCAAAAAATAGTGATGGATTTCATTTGTAAAAAATATAAGAAGTGACTAAATAATATTTATAACAAGGTTAAAAAATGAAAGAAATACAAATATCAGTAATAAAGAAACTCTCTAAACCAAGACGTAAACTTTATCTGAGTTCGGCATTTAATATCTCAAATATTGATAACCAACTCAGCATTTTAATCCCTATTCTTAGTGAGACGATTAGTGAGATTAAAAAGAGACAATATCAAAAGCAATCTAAGCCATTTCGAATAAAAAAGGCATCCCAATTTTTTGAATATTTAGCTGAGTCAGATAAGAAAGAAAGGGCAATAAATGCATTAGAGTTTTTACTTTTTTGTTTTGATAATGGATGTAGAATCATCAAAAAAGTGATTAGTCAAGAATTAAGTCCTTTGGTGAAAGATGTCGAATATCTTATCGATTTTGAATTGAAAAAAATAATAAGAACCCCTTCTTTTTCGTTATTTGATTTTTTTAAGACATAAATAATCAGGGTTAAAAATCAAAAAATTAATTTAATTGTGTAAAAATAAATGCTAGTAGTGTCAACCTTTGCTGACAAGCCTCTTTATTTCGTTGATATTTATGTATAATATCTAGAATTAGTTCAGGGTCACTCAGTATTAAGAAGGTTCATAATGCGTTTAGAGGTCACTTGTAAAGATCGCATCGGGTTAACCCGTGAATTATTAGATCTGCTGGTATTAAAAAATATAGATTTACGTGGAATTGAAATATTCCCAATAGGTCTGATTTACCTGAATTTTTCACAGATTGATTTTGATATTTTTCAGCCGTTAATGGCTGAAATCCGTAGAATAGACGGTGTTATTGATGTACGTACGGTTGCATTTATGCCTTCTGAGCAAGAACATCGTGCAATTTGGACATTATTAGAATCTGTACCAGTACCTGTTTTTTCTATAGATACAAAAGGTAAGGTTAAATTACTAAATCCCGCAACGAGACTACTGTTTGGTTTATCTCCAGATGATAATTCTGAGAAAACCTTTAACCAATTGATCCCAAATTTTAATATCCATCGTTTTTTAGAGCAAAAAGAGCATTTTATTCAGATGGTGCCTATCACGCTGAAAAAACAAGATTTTGAAATGGAAATTGTCCCAATAAAACTCACGGATGATAATCAATATAATCATTGTGTTGGCGCTTTTGTTTTGTTGAAATACCATTCTATTATTTATGATCACCCTAAATTAATGGCTAATGATCAAAGTGGTTTTGACCAAATTATTGCTGTAACACCTAAAATGAAGCAGCTTATTTCTCGCGCAAAGAAAATGGCAATAATGGATGCTCCATTGTTATTAGTGGGGGAAACTGGTACAGGAAAGGATTTATTGGCAAAAGCCTGCCATTTATTAAGTAACCGTTTAAGGTATCCATTTCTTGGCTTAAATTGTGCTTCAATGCCTGATGATGTTGTTGAAAGTGAGTTATTTGGCTATGCTCCGGGTGCTTATCCTAATGCCATTGAAGGGAAAAAGGGCTTTTTTGAGCAAGCCAATGGTGGTACTGTTTTACTAGATGAAATTGGTGAAATGTCGCCACAAATGCAGATCAAACTTCTACGTTTTTTAAATGATGGAACGTTCCGTAGAGTGGGTGAAGAAGACGAAGTTAATGTAAATGTGCGTATTATTTGTGCTACTCAGAAAAATTTGTGGGAATTAGTGCAAAAGGGGTTGTTTAGAGAAGATCTCTATTATCGATTGAATGTATTAACATTAATATTACCGCCATTAAGGGAAAGAAAGGACGATATAATTCCTTTGGCAACTCATTTTATTAATCAGTACTGCCAAGAACAAAAAATAGGTGTACCATCTATTTCTGCTGATTTCTCCAATTATTTAATACAATATTCTTGGCCTGGTAATATTCGCCAATTGCGTAATACTGTTTATCAAGCAATGGCACAGTTAGCTGGAAATACATTGCGTGCTCAAGATATTACGTTACCAGAGCATACGGATGAAACATTATTTGATGAGAACCTATTAGAAGGTTCGTTGGATGAGATGACAAAACGTTTTGAAGCTTCTATTTTAGCACGTTTATACCATGATTATCCAAGTACACGTAAGTTAGCGAAACGCTTAGGTATTTCTCATACTGCTATTGCGAATAAACTCAGAGAATATAATCTTACGAATAAAAAGAGTGATAAGCCTGAAGACTAATGGAGTAATAAGATTTTGTGCATAATAAAAAATAGACGAGCATAATACTCGTCTATTTTTTTATCAGTATTATTTCAGTGCTTTTAACGCATCATCATAATTCGGTTCAGTTGTAATTTCATCAACCAGTTGGGTGTAGATAACAGTGTTATTTTCATCTAAAACAATCACTGCTCGGCTTGTTAAGCCAGCTAATGGACCTGATGTAATTGCAACACCGTAGTTTTCTTTGAATTCAGTGCCTCGCATTGTAGATAATGTTACTACATTAGCTAAGCCTTCAGCACCGCAAAAACGTGCTTGAGCAAAAGGTAAATCAGCTGAAATACATAAAACAACAGTGTTATTTAATTCATTCGCAACTTTATTAAATTGGCGAACACTTGCAGCACAAACCCCCGTATCTACACTTGGGAAAATGTTTAAAACTTTACGTTTACCTGCAAAATTCGCTAAAGAAACATCATTAAGATCTTTACCAACAAGAGAGAAATCTGCAGCTTTTTGACCTACTGCTGGGAAATTACCCGCTAGTGTCACTGCATTTCCTTGTAAAGTAACTTGATGTGCCATTGTTGTTCTCCTTTATTAGTTGTCAGACTAACTGTTATTAATACTCATTATTAACGATAATTTTCGTTAATGCTTAACCATAATTAAAATTTGCCACTATTGGCATAGTCACCACTAAAAACATAAAAATTTATAAAATATTTGTAATCAGTGATTGTGCCTTTTTATCAGGCTCTTATAATTGTGCTGTTTATTCTCATACAGATTACAGGACGAAACAGACATGCGCAAAATATTCGTCATCTCATGTGCACTTGTCGTTCAAGGATCAATCATGTCGCAGGTAAATGCGGCAGTAGTCCCCGCAGGAACGATACTCGATAAAAAGCAAGAAGTTGTTCGACATTTAAAAGATGAGCCTGCATCACTTGATCCTATTAATGCAGTAGGATTAACAGAAGCTCAAGTGCAACGTGATTTATTTGAAGGGTTGACGATAGAAGATGAGCATGGACGTCCCATTCCGGGTGTTGCTCAAAGTTGGCGTACAGAAGATAATCGTGTATGGATCTTCACTTTACGTGATAATGCAAAATGGTCTAATGGCGAAAAAGTAACAGCAACAGATTTTGTTTATAGTTGGCAAAGGTTAGTTGACCCTAAGAATCTTTCACCTTTTGCATGGTATGCATCACTTGCATCTATTGAAAATGCACAAAAGATTATTGATGGAAAATTAAAACCAACATCATTAGGTGTAGAAGCGATAGATGAAAAAACACTAAAAGTGACATTAGAGAGACCTGTTTCCTATTTTCCAAGTTTGACGACTAATTTTTCACTATATCCAGTGCCTCGTCATAGTATTGAAAAATATGGTTCAGAATGGATTAAAGTTGGTAATTTAGTGGGTAATGGCGCCTTTGTATTAAAAGACAGAGTGATTAATGAAAAGATTGTATTAGCACCAAATCCTTATTATTGGGATCATAAAAATACAGTATTAACTAAAGTGACTTTTGTTCCTATTAATCATGAATCACATGCGACAAAACGTTATTTAGCAGGTGATATTGATATAACGGAATCATTCCCTAAAAATTTATATCATAAGTTAATGAAAGATATTCCTAATGAGGTTTATATCCCAGATCAATTAGGAACATATTATTATGCTTTTAATACCCAATCGGGGCCAACAAAAGATATTCGTGTACGTAAAGCGTTAGCGATGGCAATAGATAGAAAAATTATCACTGATAAGGTATTAGGTACAGGGGAAAAATCAGCAAACCGTTTTACACCTGATGTTACGGCGGGCTTCACCCCAGAACCCACAATTTATGATGAATACACTCAAGATGAATTAGATAGCCAAGCTAAGATCTTGTTAGCGGCTGCTGGATATGGCCCTCATAATCCATTAACACTCTCATTGCTATACAATAATTCAGAGAATCATCAGAAAATTGCTATTGCTGTTGCTTCTATGTGGAAGAAAAAGTTAGGGGTAAAAGTCCAATTACGTAACCAAGAATGGAAAACATATATTGATAGCCGAAATTCGGGTGATTTTGATGTTATAAGAGCATCTTGGGTTGGTGATTATAATGAACCTTCTACTTTTTTAAGTCTATTGAACTCTAAACATGCAGGTAATATTTCGAAATATCAAAATGAACAATATGATGAAATATTACTATTCGCAAGTATGACTATCGATTCAAATGAAAGAAATAATTTGTATAACCGAGCAGAGCAAATGATTGCTGAAGATGCGCCAATCGCGCCTATTTATCAATATACGAATGGACGCTTAATAAAACCATGGTTAAAAGGGTATCCCATTGAGAACCCAGAAGATGTTGCTTATAGTCATACGTTTTATATTCTTAAACATTAATTTAAAGACTAAATTAGAAGCTTAAAATTAAGCTAATATAAACATTTTAATTTAGTAATAAAGTCATTGAGCATAAATTATACCTCAAGATTAAAATTTATTTTGAGGTGTTTTTTTATTCTATTATCAATAGTAAAAATGAAAATATTTTAATTTATAAATTGATATATTGTTAGTCGATAAGCTAAGAAAATAAAAAAGTATAAAAAAGAACCCCTTTAAAAAGGGGCGTAGCAAAATAAAGCAGGATGATTTATTGTCTGGGTATAAATTATATTCTTTATGCTCTATTTGCACGTTTTTTATTGTGTCTAACTGTTACAGTGGTTAATAAAATATTTATAACAAAAAAATCCCTCTGTTATAAAAACAGAAGGAGACTCAAAAGGAATAAACATTGCAGAAAAGATGTTAATACATTTTTGCCACTTTGTTTTGACTAATTGTGCAATGTGTTCGATGTTAAATATTATATTTCATATTATTTATAGGTATAATCCCTTAAAGATGATAAAAAATGATAAACTTATTATTATATTTAAGTCATTTATAGATAAAGCTACCTCTTGGCTTCGATGCATTGTTAAATTAAATTATAGTTTATAAGGGCACTTTAAAAGCGATAACCTAAAGATAATTGTATACTATTTAATTCAATATGGCGTTTGTTTGCAGTGGTATCGGAATAAAGATAGCCAAAGTTAATTGCAACCTCTTTTATGGGGTTATAATCGATGCCTATTTGGCCAATAACACTTGTTGTATCCACTCTATGCGTGTCTGTGGTATTTATTTCAGGGTGAAATTTATCTTCTTGGTGTTTTAATTTATTGGGTCCCATTTGGGCATAAATAGAAAACTTAGGTGTTATTCTATAAGTAGGGCCGATTAATAGAGCGGTAGTTTTAGTTTTATATTGTTTTATTGATGGAGTGATAAAACGAGGATCTTTAAAGGATTCTTTATGGTTTGAATTTAAATAGAGTAGAGAAATTAATAAACCCCAAGCATTTCCTGTTTCATAACGATAATTGATTATAGGGCCTTTGGCGGTATCTCCTTTTAGTTTTCCATAAATATGGCCACTATAGACAGTATGTGATTCATTGTAGGCATATAATGTAGAAGAGTAAGGTAAAACTAAGATAATTAAAATAATTATTAATTTATTCATTATAGAGGTTCTATGTTGATGTAAAGAACTCTATTTTTAGTAAGTTTAAGCACGATTTCAATGTTAATTGATTGAAATTACTCTTAAAAAAAATTAGCAGACTTATCTTTAATACATAATAAAAATGAGATTACATAAATAGCTCATTAATAAGTTTATTAATTTGTAAATAAGCAACTATTAGAAGAATAATATCAATAGATGAATTACTCACAATAGCGAATATGGCCTATTGTGAGTTTGAGTTAAGTAAAAAATTACTTTTTATCGACAATTTCTACCAGTGTATATTTTACACTAGGTGCATCAGCTGGTGGATTAGGAATATCTGTAACATTTACTTTTAATGTGTATTCATTACCCGCTTTATATTCAAAACCTTCAATGTTTTGATAGAAAAGGGACCATTCGCCTGAAGGGAGTTCTTTCACCTTCATGCATTTCATTGGTGCAACACCGACACAATCATAAAGTTGTGAATCGACCAGAAGTGTTTTTGTTGTATCAGAAGTAGAGGCAGAATTAGCACTTTCAGTCGATGTTGCATCATTGCATCCGGCTAAAAGCAAAAATAAAGGAATAGCGAGAAATTTTTTCATATTGATGACCTTATTTTTAGGTTGCAATAAATGTATAAGATAATATTTAGTATACACTAGGGATCTAATTATTATAAATTACAGTAGATAAAATTTTTCTTATAAATAAAGTAAGTTACCTATAGATATTTCTAGTATTAATATACTAATGTAATTCTCCGAATTGGATTTAGTGTAATAATCCTAAAGTGGGAAATATAAATAGAAGTTTTAGATTAATTATACAAAAATAGTGTTGATATACAGTGAATTAGAAAAAAGTATAAAATAACATATTGAAAAATAATTAGATAAAGAGACGATTAATTAATCTATAGCGACTAAAGCAAGAGTATGGAGGAAACTAAGTGAAAACAATTAATGACTCTATTTTGCAAGATTCAGATGCAATTTATACCACACAACTTGATGGTCATGGTGGGGTAATAGAAATAACAGCAGATACAATTGCTACAAACAATAATCCTTATTGGATACATTTGGACTATCGTAAGCCACAAAGTGCGAAATGGATAGAAGAAACAGAATTACTTCCTCCTATTGCGAAAGATATATTACTTGCAGAGAATGTTAGACCAAAAGCACAACGCATTGGTGAAGGTGTCGTCATCAATTTGCAAACAATTAATAATAATCCTAATGATAGGCCTGATGAACTAGTCGCATTCAGAATTTATATTAACAGCCAAACAATTGTTTCGAGTCGTCATCGTCGAGTTAACTCGGTGGATTCTGTTATTCATACCTTAGAGTTAGGCAGTGGGCCGGAAAGTAGCGGTGACTGGCTTATAACTATGGCAGATGCTGTTACTGATGAAATAGGTGAATTTGTTGAAACTTTACATGATCAATTAATTGAACTCGAAGATATGATCCTCGACCAACAAATACCAGCAAGAGGTGAACTTGCATTATTAAGAAAACAATTGATTGTTTTACGGCGTTATATGGCCCCGCAACGAGATGTATTCTCAAGACTCTCCATTGAAAAATTACCCTGGATGAGTGATAGCGATCGGGTTACGATGTTAGAAATCTCAGAAAGACTTTCTCGACGTTTAGAGGATTTGGACAGTAGTATTTCTCGTACGGCAGTGATTGCTGATGAAATAACATCAATGATGGCTGATGCAATGAATCGACGTACTTATACTATGTCACTAATGGCGATGTTATTTTTACCAACAACTTTTCTAACAGGGCTATTTGGTGTCAATTTAGGCGGGATCCCTGGAAATGAACTTCCTTATGGTTTTGCCATTTTTTGTTTATCTCTCTTTGTTTTGATTGTGATTGTTACTTGGTGGTTAAAACGTAGCAGGTGGTTGTAAATTTTCAGAAAATTAATCGTAACTAAATGGATTTAAAAAAGAATTCTCTAACCCTGTTTGAGATATATCAATTTTTTAAAATAGAACATCTGGCATTATAACTCTCGCAGGTGAATACAACGTTGAGCGATGAACGTTGTGCTCCATAATTGTAGTTTTTCTCATATTGAGTTCTTAATACAGAATAATTGACCATTATTACACCGATGTTTATTAACATCGGTTTTTTTTTGCTTAAACTTATTATTGGCGATTATTTGGCCATAAAAATCCTAAGCCTTGAATACAAGGCTTAGGAGATAGTCGATTATTTCACTTCAACAATATCGAGTTTGTTTTGACTAAAGTCAGGACGTTCATCATCTTCGTCTTGGAACATCACTGGAACGGTTGGAATATCGTCTTTATCAAAAGCTAAGTCGCCACCATTAATGACTTCATCACCATGTTTGATATTCACAAAATCAAATAATTGAGTATCACATAAGTGTGATGGAACAATGTTTTGTGTTGCTCTAAACATGGTTTCGATACGACCAGGGTAACGTTTATCCCAATCTCTTAGCATCTCTTTAATAACTTGACGCTGAAGGTTAGGTTGTGAGCCACAAAGATTACATGGAATAATTGGAAATTGTTTAGCTTGTGCGAAACGCTCAATATCTTTTTCACGAGCATAAGCAAGAGGACGAATAACGATTTGTTTGCCATCGTCGCTCATTAATTTAGGTGGCATACCTTTAAGCTTGCCACCATAGAACATATTTAAAAATAATGTTTCTAAAATATCATCACGATGGTGGCCTAAAGCAATTTTAGTCGCACCAAGTTCTGTTGCTGTGCGATATAAAATACCACGACGTAAACGTGAGCATAAAGAGCAGGTTGTTTTACCTTCTGGAATAATATCTTTAACAATTCCATAGGTATTCTCTTCAACAATTTTATATTCCACACCAAGTTCATTTAAATACTCAGGTAAAATATGCTCAGGGAATCCGGGTTGTTTTTGGTCTAAATTGACTGCAATAAGTGAAAAATTAATTGGCGCACTTTTTTGCAGATTCATTAGGATAGAAAGTAGCGTGTAGCTATCTTTACCACCAGAAAGGCAGACCATGATTTTGTCGCCATCTTCAATCATATTAAAGTCAGCGATAGCTTGCCCAACATCACGGCGTAAGCGTTTTTGTAGTTTGTTGAAATTATACTGCTCTTTTGGGATGCTCATTTTTTACGGTTCTATATCGTTGCTGATTATTCTGTAACTTGCTAACCAAGGCTTTGTTCTTCGGTATCTTGGATACCTTAACAATATGATAAATCAATAAAATATTTTATAGATTCAAATAATAAGTTGTGTGAAAAACAAAGTTATTTATGGCAAGAATATGGATAAGTCGCCAATGATACCAGATGGTAGGGTAGTTTCGATATAGATAACTACAGTTAAGCGATTTCAAGGCGGTAAAAAGTAATAACCTTATACACGAAATAAGGCTATTACTTTTTGTATCACGCGACGATTATTGATAGATATAAACCTTAATAAGGCATCGTTAGTCGTTCACGTAAAATAGCATTTTTCTACGTTCAGCGGTCAATTGTGACAATTCATCATCAGAGAAAAAATTAAGACATTTTGAGGGCAACACTCAACATAAGCAGAGCCTTGTTCTCTATGATTACATAAATCACATTTAATGATATCAATTTGAAATTTCTGACCAAGCTCTAAATTATTTCGATTACCGTCTCTTTAATGGATATCTGTTACCAAAAATTATGATGATAATGTTGCTAATTTAGTTGCGAACCCCATAAAGAAAAGCCCGATAACACCATTACCTAATTTAGCGATATTTTTACGTGAGCCAAAGAAACGGGCAAGAGCTACACCACCAAATATTAGAAAAGAGAGATAGATAAAACTAAATGCTTCAAGCATGGAAGCGAGGATTAAATAAGATAATCCAGTATGTGCATAATTAAAATCGATAAATTGAACAAAAAATGAAATATAGAATAGAATCGCTTTAGGATTAGTCATACTTAATGTAAGTGCTTTTCTAAAAACGTGTTTCTGTACTGTTGTTGTTTGTTCTGAATGTACTTTTTTGGAGAAAAAAGTGGCATGGATAATTTTTATTCCTAAATAAAGGAGGTAAAAAGCACCTAAAAAACGAACAATAGTAAAGAGTATAGGAGAGGCTTTTATAACGGATGCGACACCGATAAAAGCGAGAAAAATCAAAATTGCATCACCTAAAAACACACCAAATGCAGCACGATACCCGTTACGAACACCGCCTGATGCGCTTGTTTTTAGCACATAGAGTGTATTAGGGCCAGGAACGAGGATAATAAAAAACATGCCTGCAAGGTATGTCCAGATATTGAGTACACCAAATTGTTCAAGCCACACGTTAACCCCCAATCCTACTTTCTCTGTATTACTTAATGAATTGCTATTATATAAAGAGAATCCGCATTATTTAAACGCCTATTTTCACTCAGATAGAAGATAAATGTTTGATGCTTACTGCTTTCTGTTTGAAACAGCACCCTGTTAATACTTCAATGGATTACACCCTGTTAATACTTCAATGGATTACACCCTGTTATGAGCATTTAAAAAGATCTACTTTTCTTCTGTAAAGAGAGTAGGTCTCTTAAGTTAACTAAATTATATTTAACTGTTTTTTATACAGTGTTTATGTCGAACAATGATGATAAGGGAAATGTAATGTTAAAAGTCATTGCTGAAGATTTTATTAAAACAGAAGCATTACTAGGGAAATTGTAGAGTCGAATAACAAACTGATTTCTCCTTGTAGAAAAGAATTTTTTAATTTATGCCAGCTAAGTTTTTGGTTAAAAATGCAACTTGCTAATAATATATGAAAGGAAAAGCCACTTATAGAGTGGTTTTTTTATACACATTAATATTAATAAGGTTATCTATCTTAGATACCAGATTAAAAATACACTTAAATATTAATCAATATCATATAGGTTAAGACAAATTAATTTTACTTAGTAAGTGTCTTTTATTTTACTGATTAGTAACCAATAGAATTTCAATCGAAGCTTTAATCATATTTAAATTGCGGCTGAAACTAATGATAAATTGAAATTACTTCTTTTTTAATAACGTTATGATCTTAATATTTGCTTAGTAATAGTGAAAAATAAGGTAAGTTTATTGTTAGAGCGGATGGTCTTTTAATTATCAATTTAATCATAAGAATTTCTTTATAAAAATTAATTAATAACGTATTATTTATAAATAAAACTTATTGAGTATTAAACTCAATTTGATAAGAAAGCTAAATTCTATTTTAGTTCCTTTTTCTATCTTTTGCTTTTATATAGAGAATAAAAATGAAACGTAATTTATTTCTGTCTACTTCGTTGTTAGCTATTTCTACACTTTCTTTTAATGTACAAGCCGCGTTAGATAATACTTTATCAGTGGGTTATGCTCAAAGCTCAATTAAATTGAATGATGATAAAATAGATGATAATCCTAAAGGGATTAACTTTAAGTATAATCATGAGTTTGATAATGATTTGGGAATTATTGGATCACTGACGTATACAAAATTAACCTATAATTATTATAGTCGTTGGGGAAAAATTGGTTCAAGTGAAATTGACTATGTTTCATTAACGGCTGGCCCTAGTTATCGTTTTAATGACTATTTTAGTGCATATGGTTTAATTGGTCTTGGTCACGCTAGTCAAGAAGATAAATATTATTATGCTAATGATACATACAGCAAAACATCCGTGGCTTATGGATTAGGTTTACAAATTAATCCAATTCCAAGCGTAGCAATAGATGCATCTTATGAGTATTCAAAATTTGATGATGCAAAATTTGGTACTTGGGTATTAGGTGTTGGTTATCGTTTCTAATTTCAAGTTAATAAATAATATTGTTAAAAGGTCACGTAACGTGGCCTTTTTATTTTTTATAAAATATAAATTAAATAATATTAAAATAAATCATTTTATTTAATTTTAAAATCTATTCGCCTTCATTTTTCAAATAAATATTTTATTTATTTACCTTTATTTGGATGGTTCTCTTTATTATTTTTCCATTAAAATTAAATTATTTATATAAGTTTTACTTTGATTTATTATTTTGAGTGGAAGCAGCGATTTATAGTGTTGAATTAATTGAAATTTAAACTATTTTTATTGCTGTTTCTTATTTTATTAACTAAAGATAATATTGAGATATATAATGAAAAATAAATTATTATTACCAATTACAGCAATTTTCTTATCAATAACGGCATTTAATGCATCTGCTACATTGAAAAACACATTGTCTATAGGCTATGCACAAAGTCAGATAAAAGTAGATGGCGAGAAGGTAGATGAAGATCCTAAAGGATTTAATATTAAGTATGATCGCAAGATAAATAATGATTTTGGTCTTATAGGTTCATTTGTTTATAATAATAAAAAATATAATTGCTATGATGATAATGATAAAAATGTAGGGCATATTGATGTAGATTATTATTTATTTTCGGCTGGACCAAGTTATCGTTTTAATGAATATATTAATGCGTATGGTTTAATCGGTACCAGTGTTTTTAATGCTAATTATAAAGCTCCCTCTGAAGAACAGCATGAAAACAAAGTATCTATAAGTTATGGATTAGGTTTACAAATCAACCCAATTCCAAATGTAGCCATCGATGCATCTTATGAATACTCAAAATTAGATGATATGAAATTTGGTACTTGGGTGTTAGGTGTTGGTTATCGTTTCTAATTTTAAGTTAATAAATAATATTTTTAATAGGTCACGTAATGTGGCCTTTTTATTAATATAAATGTTTATCGCTATATTTTAGATGTAACTTATCAAAATGCATTTAATATACACTAAATGTGTTTTTTTTATTCAGATTGCTTGACTGTTGATAAAGGATCTTTATGATGCCATATTTTATATAGAGGAAAATATGTTAACTGTAATAAAAGCAGAACCTTCGCACTATGATGAAATGATTGCGGTTTGGGAATCGTCAGTTAGGGCTACACATACATTTTTATCTGAAGATATCATCTTATCGCTTAAAAAAGATATTGTAGAACACTATTTTCCAATGCTTAATACATATGTTGCGATAGACAATAATAATATTATTCACGGGATTTTAGGCACAGCAGAAAATAAGTTAGAAATGCTATTTGTTGATGCAAATTCTAGAGGGCATGGTTGTGGAAAATTGCTTACAACTTTCGCGATAAATACACTGCATATTGATGAGCTAGATGTCAATGAGCAAAATCTTCAAGCGATTGGCTTTTATCTTTATATAGGATTTGAGCAAGTAGGGCGTTCAGAATTAGATGGGCAAGGCAATCCTTTTCCATTGCTACATTTAAGATTAAATAAAAATAAGTATAAATACTAAACAAAGAGATGTTAAAGATATAAAATAGGGAGAAAAGTAAAAACTCTCTTTATTTATCTTATGCAAGTAATAATTATCCACTTAAACTTGATTTATATCGTGATAACTTATCTACTTTAATGAAATAATTTTTTCATAATTAAATAAATCTAACACGATAGTGGAATAGTTATGAAAAAAACCTTAATTATTATTTTTTCTTTATTTTTATTATCCTCTTGCTCTGAATCACAAGAAAATAAAGTTATTGAATATTGTATGGATACATTAAATATTTATAGTAATGTGAGCAAAGATCAATGTTTGTGTTTTTATAATGAAGCAAGTAATAAATTTTCTTCAACTGAAATAGATAGAATGGTCAAATCACCGCCAATAAAACAAGAAAGTACACTGACAAGAGAAGGCACCATGTTTTTAACTATCGCACATTCATCTAAATGCTTCGAGTAACAGATATTATGTGTAATACCTAACAACAATGTGGCTGTTCCTCGCCCACATTAGGCGAGGGTTTACGGCGGATTTTGCTAAAAGATAAGCAAGTGAAGAGAAAAGAGATCATGATTTCCAAATAATATGGAACATAGGTTGTAGTGGATCACGACTAATTAGAACACGACCAAAAATATCATCAATATCAGAATCATCGTCTGGAGCGAGACCAATAATCACTTCGCTAAAACGGGCTGATGTGACAGGTAGGCCAACAATAAATTGCCAATCATTACCTAATGGAACTACTTCAGCAGCACCTCTTTCTTCAAATTGCAGGTTAAACAATAATTGGTCTGCAACATCTAAATTATCAGCTGCTTGGGCTAAAAATAGATCGTAAGCTTGTTCTAAAGCGTCATCTTCACTCATTAAAGTTGGTTCATTCATGGTAATGCCTGTCTATTATTTCAATCATTATTGCGTTAGTGGTATCGCATTTTTACTAATTTAGCACCGTTATATCTTATCAGTTCTTAGTAGTCTATTGATTATAACATTTCTGTTATAACAGAGGACTAAAGAAATAGCAGATGCGCTCTAATACACGATTTAAGAAGGGACGTTTTTCCCATTCATCCATGGTTAATTCTGTTGAGCGGGCAATATAATCATATTGCACAATGCTTAAATCACTTCCAAAACCTTCATCATCAATGACAACGGTAATTTCAAAGTTTAACCATAGACTACGCATATCAAGATTAACTGAACCTACCATGCTGAGTTGTCCATCAACCATCACACTTTTGGTATGTAATAAACCATCTTCAAATTGAAATATTTTTACACCGGCTTCTAGCATTTCTGTAAAGAAAGAACGGCTTGCCCAACGCACAAGGAAAGAGTCATTACTGCGAGGAATAATAATACTGACATTAACTCCTCGCATCGCAGCGGTTGAGATTGCATGAGCCAGATCATCGCTAGGTACAAAATAAGGTGTTGTGAGTACCAGTTCTTTTCTTGCAGAGTAAATCGCTGTAATAAGTGATTGCTGAATTAGCTCATCAGGAAATCCTGGGCCTGAGGCGATGATTTGTGTTGTATGACCACTTTCTTGTTCACAAGGCATAATATTGTCATCAGGAGGAGGAGGTAAATGGCGCTCACCCGTTTCCATTTCCCAGTCAAAAGCATAAATCATACCTAATGTTGTAGAAACAGGGCCTTCCATTCTTACCATAATATCAATCCATTGACCGACTCCGGAATCTTGCTTGAAATAACGAGGGTCAACCATATTCATACTTCCTGTATAGGAAATGTAATTGTCGATCAATACGATTTTTCGATGTTGACGCAAATCCATGCGGCGTAAGAAGAAACGGAATAAATTAACATGCAGTGATTCAACGAATTCAATACCTGCGGCTCTCATTACATCTGGGCCATTAGTACGGAAGAAATTCCAACTACCTGCGGAGTCAACCATGACTCTGCATTTTACACCGCGTTTAGCGGCTCTGATTAAGGCATCGGTGACTTCATCGACTAAACCACCTGATTGCCAAATATAGAAGACCATTTCAATGTTATCACGAGCGTTATTAATATCGCGTGTAATTGAATTTAGCGAATCTTCACAGGTAGTTAACAGTTCAATTTTGTTACCTTTAACGCCTCTAATACCCTGGCGTTTAGCGGTTAATTGGAAAAGAGGGGTTGCAATATCGCTCGTACTTGTAGCAAAGATATGTTTACATTTTCTCAAGTCTTCAAGCCACGCAACAACAGAAGGCCACATCTGTTTAGCATGTTCAACGCGTCGTTTTCCTAGGTGTAATTCACCAAAAGCAAAATACGCAATAACTCCGACTAATGGCAGAATATAGATGATTAATAACCATGTCATTGTTGATGTAACCGGTCGTCGGTGCATTAGGACACGAAATGTGACCCCTGCAATTAATAGCCAATAGAAGAAAAAGGTTAGCCAACTCAATACAGTATAAAATGTTGTCATAGTAGAGCTATTTTCCGTTGAAAATGAATTGCATGGATATGCTAAAGGCAATTTACTAAAAATAGTTCATTATTTTTGTTATTTGCCGAATGTTGTTATTAAATCAGGATTATTATCTCTGTCAAATCTCTTTCTTAAGAGATAAGTATTAAATAAGTAATAAGATACAACTCTTTATTCATTTTTTCTTTGTGAGAAATGCTTAAATGCTGGATGAAATTTAAGCAAAACATAAATCCCCCCTTGGATCACAAAATGAACGTCTTATAATAGTCCACTTATTCGAAAAAATAGGTGCTGATAGTATGAGACACAGTAGGACTGAAGTAGCTCGTTGGCGAATGATGAGACAAGCTATACGTAAACGACGCCGATGGCTAGAAGGGCAATCTCGCCGTAATTTCCGAATTTATAAGCTGCGTAAACTTGATACTTCTAGAAAACATAGAGCACTTTTATTTGTACAACACATAGAATGGAACTCATAATTTCACTTTTTAACAGTTAATATCAATCATTTTGCTAAACCTTATTGAATATGATTGCTATTTGCATTTAAACTAGGGGCATATTTTTTCTTTAGGTGAAATAAGATCAGTTATGCGTTGGAAGCTTTGGGTACTCATATCACTTTGTCTACATGCCTCACTTGTTGCGGCTGCGATGTTATATGTTGTAGAAGATAAGCTAGTTACACCTGAGCCTATCTCTATACAGATGTTGGCATTTGCAGCAGATGAGCCTGCAGGCGAACCAGAGCCTGTGGTTGAAGAAGTTACCCCGCCAGAACCTGAGCCGGTTGTTGAACCAGAACCAGAACCTGAGCCAGAACCTATTCCTGATGTAAAACCTGTTATCGAAAAACCAATAGAGAAAAAACCTGAACCGAAACCAAAGCCGAAACCAAAACCTGTGGACAAACCCAAACCGCCTGTTGAGCGACCACAACCTTTAGTTGTTAATAAAGGTAATGATCTCAAAAATCTTAACCCAACGGCAAAGCCAAGCGATAAAGGCGATGAAAAACCAGTTGCAGTGGCAAGCAGTGGTGAAGGCAGAGTACCAAATGCAGTACGCCAAGGTTTACCTGAATATCCTTCGCGAGCAAGAGCTGTGGGTATTGAAGGGGCTATAAAAGTTCGTTTTGATGTTGATGCTGATGGGCGAGTGGACAATGTAGAAATACTTTCTGCTGATCCAAAAAACGTGTTTGAACGTGAAGTAAAAAGAGCCATGCGCCAATGGCGTTATGAAAAAATCCCTTATAAAGGAAAAGTGGTTCTTATTGAGTTTAAAATGACAGGGATATCAGCAAGCTAATTTTTATAAAGTTAGCGGTTAAACAAAGCGATATTATTATTTAATACCAGATAAATAAAAGGCACTTTTAATAAGTGCCTTTTTTAGTATCTCAATTTTAATACTTTTCGTTATTTTGGGTAATGGCGTTTTATTCCATTGTGCTTGTTAACGTAAAGTGAGCTTTACCTTCAGGTAAACGGCGAGCTGAATTGTTCTCATCAACGGCAACGTAGGTAAACACTGCTTCTGTTGCGCGATAGCGTTGGCCGACAGGTTCTGTGGCAACTTTCTTAACCCAGACTTCAATATTAACCGTAATTGAAGAATTACCTGTTTTTAAGCAACGTGCATAGCAACAAACGACATCGCCAACAGCAACAGGTTTAAGAAAGGTAATGCCTGTTACGCTTACAGTAACGACACGACCTAACGCAATTTCTTTTGCTAAAATTGCACCACCGATGTCCATTTGAGACATTAACCATCCACCGAAAATATCACCATTGGCGTTAGTATCAGCAGGCATGGCAAGGGTACGTAAAACGAGCTCACCATTAGGCAAAGATTGTTGTTCAGTCATGAAAATAAAGTATCTGTAAATAATGTTGAAAACAAGGAGATATTTACTCGTCATACTTCAAGCTGTAGCGTTGTTGACTTCGTTCATTCGCATTAGTCACATACTGATGTATGCTCCTAGTGTTTCATTCACTTGTCGCCTAACTACACCTCGAATTATTTAGAGTACATATCCCCCAATAAAATAAAAATGATTATTCAGATTTTGAATGAGCATCATGTGATGTCGGTTTAGATGCTTGTTTTACCATATCATCTGATAATTTGTGTTCACTATCTTCTGCAGTTTCATCTTTAGTTTGTTCTTCTGGTAAACGGTTATTCCAGATATAAACCACACTAGCGATTGTAAAGATAAAGGTTAAAATAGTTAAGCCAAAGACTTTAAAATTAACCCAAGTCTCTTCTGCTAAAGAAAATGCCACATAAATATTACCAAGAGCACAAGCAAAAAAGAAAATCACCCATGCAATATTGAGTTTCTTCCAATTTGCGGGTGGCATAGCAAGTTCTTTGCCTAACATTCTTTCCATTAACGTTTTTGGCGTAAATAACTGCATACCAATTAAAACGATGGCAAAAATGGCATAAATCGCGGTTACTTTCCATTTAATAAAATCAGCAGAATGGAAGAAGATCGTTAATGAGCCAAAAATAGTCACCACGATGGCAGTAATGAGCGGCGCTTTCTCAACTTTATGGAAAATAAGCCATGTCAAACCGACTGAGATCCACGTCGCGATAATTAATGCACCTGAAGCATAGAAAATATCTTGCCATTTATAAAAGATAAAAAACACTAATAGTGGAGCAAAATCAAGTAATTGCTTAAGCCAGCCATTTTTCATAACAGATAGGAACCTATGGTTATTAAATTCATAAACTTCGCTATTCTAATGCAAAGCGACAGAAAATGGGTAAACAATTGCATATCTTTAACGACAGAGAGTTAATTTATACAAAAAACGCTATTTTTATCTGAAATAACCCAATGAAAAATCAACGTAATTGTGTTTATGTAAAATTAAAACTCAAGCTTGAGTTATGAAAGAGGATTTAAATATAACTCTAGTATATGATTTAGTTACTCATCATTATCATCCGCCACTTTTTGATGAATGTATATTCTGATAAGAGGAAATCAATGAACGGAAAAAGAATAATAAAATGGATGCCAGGATTAGGCTTATTATTTAACTATAAGCGTGAATATTTTGGCTATGACTTAAAAGCAGGGCTTTCGGTTGCTGCCGTCGCGCTACCTGTTGCTATTGCTTATACTGAATTATTAGGCATTAATGCTATTGTTGGATTGTATGCCTGTATTTTCCCCATGATTATTTATGCATTATTTGGTACTTCTCGCCAATTAATTACGGGACCAGATGCAGCAACGTGTGCCGTTATTGCGGCAGTCGTTATTCCATTATCTGCTGGTGATGAAAATACACGATGGCAACTTGCCATTATTATGACTGCAATGACGGGGTTTTGGTGTATTTTAGCTAGCCATTTCCGATTGGGGGCATTCACTGACTTTTTGTCTCGTCCTATTCTTCAAGGGTTATTAAATGGTGTGGCTATCACCATTATGGTCGGGCAAATTAGTAAAGTATTTGGTTTTGACACTTCTCCAGAACACCTAATTGAAAAACTTATTGAAGTTCCATTTCGATTAATGGATGCGCATTTACCTACGGTATTGATGTCAGTGGTAACACTCGCTTTATTATTAGGTATTCGTTATTTTCGTAGCCGATGGCCAGCACCACTAATTGCTATGGTTGTAATGACTTATCTTAGCTGGCAATTTGATTTAGCAAGTTATGGTATTGCTATTGTGAATAAAGAAGCAGGAAATGTTGATCTATTTCTGCCAGTCGTGTCGATGAGTGGATTTCACCCTAGTGTATTACGAGAGTTATTGGTTCCATCTATAAACTTGGCTGTCATTAGCTTTGTGAGTTTTATGATGACAGCTCGCAGTTTTGCCAGTAAAAATGGTTATGATGTCGATGCAGATCAAGAATTAAAAGCATTAGGTATTGCCAATATTGCGGCTGCACTTTCACAAGGATTTGCTGTAAGTGCAGCAAGTAGTCGTACCGCAGTCAATGATTCTGTCGGTGGTAAAACGCAATTAGTTTCTATTATCGCAGCACTGGTTATTCTACTGGTGTTATTATTTATGACAGATTTCCTCGCCTATATTCCATTATCTTCACTTGGAATTGTGTTGATCGTCTCTTCATGGTCACTGCTGAGTATTCGTCATATTTGGTCTTATCGTAAACGTAATAAACAAGCATTTACATTGGCATCATTCACCTTGTTAGCAGTGTTATTAGCAGGGGTGATTAATGGTATAGGCTTTGCGGTCTTATTAGGCTTATTACAATTTTTACGTATTGTTTTTCGACCAAGCGATCAGCTATTGGGTATCGATGAGCAAGGAATGGTTCACTCAATGAATAAGGATAATGGTATTGAACCTATCGATGGCTTAATGATGTACCGTTTTAATTCACCACTGACTTATTTTAATGTGGGTTATTTTAAAAAACGGGTACTTCAACTTGTTGATAGTGCGCCTCAACGTCCAGCTTGGTTAGCGGTAGATGCGGCTGTAAGCTTTACTTATGATGATGTCAGTGTATTTGCCGCTATTGATGAACTAATACGAGAGTTGCGAATAAAAGGCGTTAAATTGGTTTTGGCAGGACGGAGAACAGAGTTAAATCGCTGGATTGAACGTAACAGAATTTCGCTCAATGAAGATGACTTGATTATTGCTCCTGATCTCTATTTTGTGATCAGACTTTATCAAAGCAGACAACAGATCAAAGAAAAACAGAAAGAAGCAAGAAAAGAAGCGTTAAAGCAAGAAGCTGAAAGCCAAGAAGCAGGGAGTAATAAAACATCGATATCAGAAGTATCAAGAGAGAGTCAGACTTCAACACCTTAAGCATTCCAGCTATGTTTATGAGTGGTAATAAATAAACAGTAAAATCCCGTGATAAGTCGTTAGCTTATACACGGGATTTTTTTATCGATAAATTTTATGGGTAGTTATGTTTTGAATAAATTAGCGCATTTGTTGCGTTGTGTATTTGTTTTCAACCAACATAAATAAACGAAATAGGTAAATAATCATCCACGCTGAAGCCATATTTTTCAGAAGATAGAATAAGAAATTATGGATAAGATCAGGTAGTTGAATAGTTAGATTACTCACAAAACCAATGCCAAATTGCAATAAGATCCAAATACCTAAAGCAGGAATAAGTGAGCCAGATTCACTAAAGCCAATTTTCCAGCCTAAACGAATTGCACTACCCATATTTTGTTGGCGCACTAAAACAACGGGGGCTAATGCAAAACCAATAAGCAAAATGATGCCAGGAATAATCATCACCATAAAACCTGCGCTAATTAAAATAGAGCACAGAACAATTAATAAAAACATTTTTGGTAAGCGAGGTAAGCACGCGTTAAATGTTTGCCCAAGAGTAACATTGTGACCCGCAGAGATTGCCATAGCGAACATCAATAAGGTGAGAACCAAGATGCTTTGCTGTAATGTTTCAAATGCATACAGTGATAACACTTTTTTGGCAATACCCACGACACTGTTTGACATTGCTTCTAACTCCGCAGGAGAAGCAGAGGAAAGCTGTGTATTTTTAAAATTAGCCACAAATTCAATCATCACTTGGTATTCTTGAGGATTAGGGCCAATTAAGACATGAATTATCGCTAAAATAACAGCAAGGATAGCGGAAAGTGTAACAATGCTACGTCGTTCATTCTTATAAAAATTCAGACTGTCTCGGTAGATTGTGCGTGCCGTGGTAGGCATGAAACTGCTCCTATAAAAAATAGACTGTGTCAATGCGCGCTATTGTACCTTCTACAACAACAAAATGGGATATTTTCTCTTACTTCTCTTATTTGGTTTTTTTCTTGTTATCAGTAATTAGAATATACTTATTATTTAAAATAAATAAAACATTATTTTAACATAAAAGTAACCTTATTTTTAATTACATTTTTCAGGATATTTTTATTCAAAAATTATTAATAAAAATAAATTTAATTATAAGAAAAAATTGTATTAATCGGTAATTTGATGCAGATCAATTATAAATAATCGCATTGATAAATAATAATAAGAGAAATAACACTTTCTGCAAAAATAATTCCAAAGTTGTGATCGGTATTAGATCATAATTATCAATAAATGGTTATATTTTTAGCGGAAATTTTACTTATTACAGGAATGGGTTAAATAATGAAAAAACTTTCTGCGCTTATTTTAGCGGCTGCAACTCTTGCGCCTTCTATTTCTTTTGCTCACCAAGCAGGTGATTTCTTATTCCGTGCAGGTACTGCAACTGTTCGTCCTAATGCAGGTTCTGATAATGTATTAGGTATTGGGCATTTTGAAGCTAATAATAATACCCAATTAGGTTTAACCTTTGGGTATATGATCACTGATAATATTGGTGTTGAGCTATTAGCAGCTACTCCTTTTGAGCACAAAGTATCATTAACAAACTTTGGTGAAATTGCGACAGTTAAACATTTACCACCAACATTAATGGCACAATATTACTTTGGTAATGGTGAAGATAAATTACGTCCTTATCTAGGTGCAGGTCTTAACTTTACCACTTTCTTTGATGAAAAATTCAATTCAGCGGGTAAAGGTGCTGGTTTATCTGACTTAGATCTTAAAGATTCATGGGGCTTTGCTGCACAAGCGGGTTTAGATTATAACCTCGATAAAAACTGGATGCTGAATGCGTCTGTTTGGTGGATGAATATCGAAACGGATGTTAAATTTAAAGCAGGTGAAGATAGACAATCAATCAGCACACGTTTAGACCCATTTGTCTTTATGTTTGGTGTGGGCTACCGTTTCTAATTATTCTTTCTTTAAAAGAATATCTTATAATGAAAAAGCGAAGTTTATCTTCGCTTTTTTTATCTTTTAAATTTGAACCAAGCCTTTCACTTTTAGATTATATAAATTCTCTCTTTTATTGTTGAATACATCATTTATGAGTAATTAAAAATAGAGATAAAACAAAAGATGCATTTTAAATATAATATTTAATATTTAAACATTAATAAAAATGCATCTTATATATATCTTTTATTTTTACCTTCTTAATAAGATAAAACAGTGTATTTTTATTTATTAAAAACCAATGGTCTTTTTATAAATAAAATAGGGTAATATATAGATTCATTTTAAATGCAACTTTATTTTATTTTAGTGGAAGTGCTTTGTGTATCAAGAGATAGAAAGAAATAAAAAAAGAATAAAAGAGGGTTAAGAGAAGCAATATTCATAAAAATAAGAAGGTTGGTTTTTAATCATTAAATGATTAATTATTCTTTTTAATTGTTCTCTTTACAAACATTTTTTCAAGTCGAAGTGAAAACACCCTTTTTTAATCTATTTGCGTTTTTTATAAAAATTGATCTGCTTTATGATAAAAGCTAATACTGATAATGGTGTACTTGACAAAAAAAGACCACCGAAAAGGTGGTCTGAAAAGTAAGGCTAAAGGAAGACTAGAATAAAGAAAGGATCAGCGAATCACCATTGAGTTGATAACACCTTTTACGCCAGTTACTTTACGGGTTGTTTCAATGGCACGATTAGCATCCGCTTGAGAAGAGACAAAACCACTTAATTGAACTTTACCTTTAAAAGTCTCAACGCTAATTTGTGTTGAGTTAAGATTTTTTTCACCAATTAGTGCTGTTTTAACTTTGGTAGTGATCACGGAGTCATCAAAATAACCCCCAGTACCTTCTGATGTTGCAGTTGGAGAACATGCAGACAACGTAAATGCCATCAGTAGTGCCGCCATAACAGCGGAGATTTTTGCCCATAGTTTCATTATCAAACTCCTTATACATTGCGTAATTAATTGAGTATCTTTGAAAAGAAAATATAAAGCGCTTTATAAAGTATGTGCAAAAAATAAAATTTTGCCAAATTTTTATAGGTATTGATTATGTTACTTTAAATGGAGAAAAAAGAGGGATTGCGCCATTTCATGCGGAATAAGCACCAATACGGGCCTTCAAAAGCGTGAGTCAATTAATAATGAATTAAGAGTAATCCGCTTAGAAAAATAGCAAACTATTCTCCTAAAGCGGATTGATTATGATAGTTAAGAGAGTGTAGCTGCTTTCATTTCTTGGACAAATTGAGTAAGCGCTTTAAGCATCACTTCAGGTTGATGAAGATTTTTCTCAATAATTTGTACAACGGCTGATCCTGAAATAGCACCCGCTGCACCATTTGCAATCGCCTCTTTCACTTGTTTTGGCTCTGAAATGCCAAATCCTTGTAATGCTGGGGGCGCATTATAGGTTTTTAGCTTGTCAGTAAGATGTGTTAGTGATTGTTCTGCGCGTTTATCTGTGCCAGTTACACCTGCTCTTGATAGTAAATAGGTATAACCTTTACCTGACGCTGCTAACTCTTGTAAAAGCTCATCATCAGCATTAGGCGGGCAAATAAAGATTGGAGCGATATTCGCTCGCTTTGCTGCCTCTCGGAACGCTTTTGATTCACGTAAGGGCACATCACCAATTAAGACAGAATCGACACCAGCTTGTTGGCATTTACCATAAAAATTATCAATCCCATTACTAAAAACAAGATTGGCATAAACTAATAGACCAATAGGAATATTAGGATGTTTTTTACGTACATTAGCTAAAAGTGCAAAACAATCAGTGGGAGTTACGCCAACATTGAGGGCACGTAAATTAGCACCTTGAATAGTAGGACCATCTGCAAGAGGATCGGAAAATGGAATACCAATCTCTAAAGCATCTGCGCCACCTTCAATTAATGCATCAATAATTTGTAATGACAGTTCAGGAGAAGGATCACCTAATGTGACAAAAGGAACGAATGCGCCTTGCTGTTGTTGTGCTAATGCCTCAAAGCATACTTGATAACGGCTCATTAGATTTCTCCTCTTGCTGCTAAAATATCGTTTACAGTAAAAATATCTTTATCACCACGGCCTGATAAGTTCACAATTAATAACTGTTCTTTGTCAGGATTTTGTGCAATTAATTTCAGTGCATAAGCCAATGCATGAGAAGATTCTAAAGCTGGAATAATTCCTTCTCGGCGAGAAAGTGCTTTAAAGGCTTCTATGGCTTCGTCATCGGTAACAGAAACATAATCAGCACGACCAATGCTGTTTAAATGTGCGTGTTGTGGTCCAACTGATGGGAAATCAAGACCCGCTGAAATTGAATATGACTCTTCAATTTGTCCTTCATCAGTCTGCATAATTGGGGATTTCATCCCAAAATAGATCCCTAATTTTCCATGTTTCAGAGGTGCGCCATGTTCACCTGTTTCAATGCCTTTACCCGCAGGTTCAACGCCAATGAGTTGCACAGGTGTTTCTGGAATAAAGGAAGCAAATAAACCGATAGCGTTAGAACCACCACCAATACAAGCAATAACAGCATCAGGTAGACGACCTTCACGCTCTAAGATTTGTGCTTTGGCTTCATCACCAATCATACGTTGAAACTCACGGACAATAGTTGGATAGGGATGAGGGCCTGCTGCTGTTCCTAATAAGTAATGCGCGCGATCGTAACAGCCAGACCAGTCGCGCAACGCCTCATTACAGGCATCTTTTAAGGTAGATGAACCACTATGAACGGGAATAACTTCAGCACCCATTAAACGCATACGAAAGACGTTAGGTGATTGACGTTCGACGTCTTTTGCACCCATATAAATACGACACTTCATATTAAGCAGTGCACAGGCCAAAGCCGTTGCAACACCATGTTGACCTGCCCCCGTTTCTGCAATAATTTCGGTTTTACCCATACGTTTTGCTAATAAGGCTTGGCCTAATACTTGGTTAGTTTTATGAGCGCCGCCATGCAGTAAATCCTCACGTTTTAGATATAAACGAGTCCGCGTGCCTTCTGTTAAATTACGGCAAAGAGTTAATGCTGTTGGTCTACCTGCATAATTTTTTAATAAATCTTGGAATTCTTGCTGAAAAGAGGGATCGTTTTGTGCATCAATAAAAGCTTGTTCGAGTTGATCCAACGCAGGAATTAAGATTTCAGGTACATATTGGCCACCAAATTCGCCAAAGTAGGGGTTAAGTTTTCTCATTGTGATGTCATCCTGTTTAAAATTTTATCTTTGTGAAATTTAGTTTTGCTATAATTGTGCAAAGACTTGGTTCAGACGTTGCGCATCTTTTATGCCCGGAGCCGATTCTACTCCAGAGTTAAAATCAAGCCCGATACAGCCTGTTTTAACTGCATCTAAACAGTTTTCACTGTTAAGACCACCTGCAAGTAATGCTTTTTCACGTATTGTGTTTGGAATTTTTTGCCAATTAAATGTTGTTCCTGTACCGCCTGTGCCGTTATCAAGTACATATTTATTAACGTGTGAAACGGGGAGAATATCACTGTGAATTGCCATATTTATGGCTTGCCAAATCTCACAGCTAGGTTGAATTTTTTGTCTAAGTTGCTCAATAAACTGAGCATCTTCTTGTCCATGTAATTGAATGGCAGATAAATTAAGTTTTTCTGCATAGTCACAAATAAGTTCAATAGGTTGGTTTTGAAAAACACCGACAAACGCTAAGGGGGCTTGTGTTATCAGCTCTTGAGCTTGTGACAATGTCACTTTACGTGGGGATTTTTCTGCGAAAATCAATCCTGCATAGTAAGCACCGGCTTGATAAACCGCTTTTACATCTTGTGTACGAGTTAACCCGCACACTTTATGCTTTCCCAAAACGAGTGCTCTTACTGCTTGGTCAATATTTTCTTGTGACATTAAGGCACTACCCACTAAAAAACCATTAGCATATTGGCTTAACTCTTGAACTTGCTGGTGGGTATGAATACCTGATTCACTGATCACGATTGCATCTTTAGGTAATCCTTGGCTTAACTGTTGGGTACGAACTAAATCAATAGAGAGATCTCGCAAGTCGCGATTATTAATACCAATAACTTTGGCATTAAGCTTAATTGCTCGTTGACGCTCTTCTTCTGTGCTGACTTCGGTCAACACACCCATATTTAATTGATGAGCAACTGTTGATAGCGCGCGATATTGTTCATCATCTAAGACAGAAAGCATTAATAAAATGGCATCTGCTTGATAAAAACGTGCTAAATAGATTTGGTATTCATCAATAATAAAATCTTTGCACAAAACGGGCTGATGTACGGCTTGGCTGACTTGACGTAAATAATCAAAGCTTCCTTGAAAATATTTTTCATCGGTTAATACCGAAATTGCTGCAGCATAAGGCTGATAAATTTTTGCAATTGTAGCGGGATCAAAATCAGCACGAATTAATCCTTTTGAGGGCGATGCTTTTTTACATTCTAAAATAAAAACCGTATTAGGTTGAGTTAATGCCTGATAAAACGAGCGCGTTGAAGGCACTATTTGCTGCACAAATTCTGATAACGGTTGGCTTGCTTTACGTGCGATCAAATATTCTGCTTTATCTTTTACAATGGCGTTTAATACAGTCATGTTTTTATCCTCTCGCGGCTAATGCGGTAACACGATTTATTGCTTTACCGCTATAAATGGTGTGCATAGCAACTTCAGTATTTATTTTTAAATCTTCTTGCCCATGTAAACGCATTAATAAAGCGACATTTGCTGCGACAGATTCGGTATGTGCTCTTTTTCCTTCGCCTTGCAGTAAATTCGCCAATAATTGACGGTTAACTTCAGGTGTACCACCTTCTAAATCGGCCATTGAACAAGGACGAAGACCAAAATCACTTGGTGTGAGTTCATAACGCGTAATTTCACCATTACGTAATTCAGCGACTTGAGTCGGTGCATGTAACGACACTTCATCCATACCGCCACTGTGTACCACGGCGGCGCGTTCATAACCCAATACTTTTAGTGTGTCTGCAATAGGCATTAATAACTCAGGGCTATAAACACCAATTAATGCTAATGGTGGGCGTGCTGGATTAATCAAAGGACCTAATACGTTAAATAAGGTGCGTGTTTTTAGTTGTTGGCGCACAGGAGCAGCAAAACGAAAACCACTGTGATACTGCGGTGCGAATAAAAAGCAAAGTCCCACTTCATCTAATAATTGACGTGCATCATCTGCACTTCTATCTAATGGAATACCAAAAGCAGCGAGTAAGTCTGATGAGCCTGAGCGACTAGATACGCTACGGTTACCGTGTTTGGCAACTTTAATGCCGACTTCTGCCGCTACGAATGCGCTAGCAGTTGAGATATTGATGCTGTTCGCGCCGTCGCCACCTGTGCCAACAATATCGCAAAAAGTGTAATCAGGACGAGGAAATGGCAGTGCATTTTCAAGTAATGCTCGTACAGCACCGGCGATTTCTTGTGGATGTTCACCACGCATTTTCATGCTAATTAATACAGCGGCTAATTGTGATTCTGTTAATTCACCACGGATAATCGCGCTAAACAGGGTTTGGCTTTCTTCTAATGTTAACTGTTGAGCGCTAAATAATTTGTTGAAGATAGTTTCCATTTTATGCGTCTCCTTTAGGAGTTAATGCCCATGCGATTGTTTGTTCTAAAAGTTGTGCGCCTTTGGTGGTTAAAATTGATTCTGGGTGAAACTGGAAACCACATGTTTTATGTTGACGGTGACGCACCGCCATAACAGTGTTATCGCACCAAGCATTAATAATAAGTTGTTCTGGAACTTGTTCTCCTGAAAGTGAATGATAACGAGCAACGGGTAAAGGGTTAGGTAGATCCACAAACATTTCACTGTTATCGTGTTCAGCTAATGTCGCTTTACCGTGTAAGATCTCTCCACATGAAGAAACTTTGCCACCGTAAGCTTCAATGATGGCTTGATGGCCTAAACAGATGCCAACAACAGGTAATGTACCTAATACGCGTTTTAACAGCTCAGGCATACAGCCCGCTTGTGAAGGTGCACCAGGCCCCGGAGATAACAGTAAAATAGGGTTATCGAGTTCGCGCAACTTCTGTTCAATAAAATCAGCTGTGACGCTATTGCGATAAATCACCACGTTATTACCAAAGCTACGTAATTGATCAACAAGGTTATAAGTAAATGAGTCAATGTTATCGAGCAGTAAGATAGTCGCCATTAACAAGCCTCCTGCTGTTGTGTATCCGTATGCGCTTGTAAAATAGCGTTGATTACAGCTTGTGATTTATTGCGGGTTTCTTCCGCTTCCATTTTGGGATCTGAGTCGAGCACAATTCCGGCTCCGACTTGAATTGTGGCAATATTATTTTCAACATAAGCAGAGCGAATAACTATGCAAGTATCAAAATCACCGGCACCAGTAAAATAACCAATGGCTCCACCATAGCTGCCACGTTTCGTTTTTTCATAACGAGCAATTAATTGCATAGCACTGACTTTAGGCGCTCCCGATAACGTTCCCATATTCATACAAGCTTGATAAGCATGAAAAATGTCTAAGTCATCACGTAATTTTCCAACTACTCTAGAGACTAAGTGCATCACAAAAGCATAACGGTCAACTTTTGTTAACTCCGCGACATAACGGCTACCTGCTTGGCAAATGCGTGCTAAGTCATTACGCGCCAAATCAACTAACATTAAATGCTCTGAAAGTTCTTTGGTGTCAGTACGCATTTCTAGCTCAATACGGCTGTCTAAATCTGCATTAATTGAACCATCGGCATTGCGCCCTCTAGGACGAGTTCCCGCAATAGGGTAAATTTCAATTTGTCGATCACTGGTTTGATATTTCAGTGCGCTTTCTGGTGATGCACCAAAAACAGTGAATAGCGCATCTTGCATATAAAACAGATACGGGCTTGGGTTTTTCTGTTTCAACACTTGATATGCAGCAAGTGGTGAAGGGCAAGCTACTTGAAAGCGACGAGATGGCACGACTTGGAAAATATCACCACGACGAATATAGGTTTTCATTGCCTCAACGATATCACCATAGCCTTTATCATCCATATTGGTGTGTATTGTTGATCCTTCTGCTGTTAAAGCGTGGCGAATAGGGTGTTTTAACGGTTGTTTAGCCAGCGAAATTAACTCAGTTTGTCGTAAAGTGAGACGTTGGCATTCTGTTTTATCATCGGTAAATGCAATGGAAACCAATTGACTATCTTCATTTTGATGGTCGATCACGATTAATTGTTCGGCTAAATAAAAGCAATAATCAGGGCAAGAAAAATCACTTTCTAATTCAGGAATAGATTCAAATCCGCAGACTAAGTCATACGCAAATAAGCCACCAACAAAGATAAAGTTTGCATCTTTAGTATCTTTATTAACAAGAAAGAAGCGTAACGCATCAAATACGCTAGCAGATTTTAATTTGCTTTCTTCATCGGTCTCTTGTGAAGGCGTTGCAAAAGTAAAGACACACTGTTTGTCGTTTTCTGACGTCAAATTAGCTTTTTCTTTTAGTGCGATTTTTAATGCAGGCAATAACGCTTGTCCATTAACGCTTAATGCATCAATAGTGACTTGATTTTTTACTGCACTGATGCGTAATGCACTATCAACAATTAATAAGCTTTTTAAGTTCGCTTTAGTGTCGATTTGTGCGGATTCTAACAATAATGTGTAATGTTGATTTTCACATAATGTATTGAAAAGCAAAGCGGGTTCTCTGTGATAAGGCAGTGGCGTTGCCTTGGTATTAAATGAGAATGCAAGTGATGTATTCATTGTTATCGCTCTATATTATTTTCTTTATTTGCTGTTTTTAAAGCATAAAAAAACCCGCGTAGGCGGGTTTTAGATATCACTGACGTTAAGCCGGAGATCAAACCGCCCATAAAAGAGTGTTGCGCCACCAAAGAACGATAACATGTTGATTGATATTCATAAGATCTCCTTACAGCTAACGACGAATAAATGAAAAGTGAACTAGCTCGTGTTACGTACTAGTAAACTGGATTGTGTTAGGTTCGTCAAGTACTTTATGGCATACTCTTTAAAATTTATTATCTAGTTAAGGTGAAAAGGGAGACGTGATGACTGAAGGGCTATCTGATTTGAGAGTGATTTATGATTTACACAGCCACACTACCGCGTCAGATGGCGAGCTTTCACCAGAAGAATTGGTTGATAGAGCGATAGAGCGTCAAATTAATGTTTTAGCGATTACGGATCACGATACAACAGCGGCAATTGCACCGGCTAAGCATTATATTGCAGAAAAAAATCTGCCTCTTACTCTGATATCAGGTGTCGAAATATCGACTTTGTGGGAGAATATAGAAATCCATATTGTTGGATTAAATATTGATATTGACCATAACGCGATGAAATCGCTCCTTTCATCACAAAGCCAATGTCGTGAAACACGTGCGATAATGATAGGTGAGCGATTAGAAAAAGCAGGTATTGCCAATGCTTTTGAAGGCGCTAAAGCGCTAGCGCATGGTGGGCAAGTAACAAGAGGACACTTTGCCCGATTTTTAGTGAATGACGGACATGTTGCTTCAGTTAATAAAGTATTTAAACGTTATTTAGCGAAAGGAAAAACAGGCTATGTACCTCCGCAATGGTGCTCAATAGGTGACGCGGTCACAGCAATTCATGCTGCTGGTGGTGTTGCAGTATTAGCACATCCGGGTCGATATGGTCTATCTTCTAAATGGTTAAAACGATTAACACTTTATTTTAAACAACAAGGTGGTGATGCAATCGAAGTGGCACAATGCCAACAACCACCACAAGAACGAGAACAACACGCGGCATTAGCTCAATCTTATGAGCTAAAAGCTTCGTTAGGTTCTGATTTTCATCGTCCTTGCTCGTGGATAGAGTTGGGGCGTAATTTATGGTTACCCAGTGGCGTTGAACCAGTTTGGTCGCTATGGCAGGAGTAACATCAGAAATTCGTTGAGGGATGTATGAGCCAACTTTTTTATATTCACCCTGATAATCCGCAGGCTCGTTTAATTGAACAAAGTGCTGATATTTTACGCAAAGGTGGAGTGGTGATTTATCCAACAGACTCTGGTTATGCTATTGGCTGTTGTTTAGAAAATAAAGATGCAATGACGCGAATTTGTCGTATTCGCCAATTAGATAAAAAACACAATTTTACACTGATGTGCCGTGATTTATCAGAAATCGCCAATTACGCTTATGTTGATAATGTGGTATTTCGTTTAATAAAAAATAACACGCCAGGTAATTACACTTTTATCTTAAAAGCGACTAAAGATGTACCAAAGCGTTTGATGAATGATAAGCGTAAAACTATAGGCTTGCGTGTTCCTTCTAACCCTATTGCATTGGCATTGTTAGAAAATATTGGTGAGCCATTAATGTCAACAAGCTTGATTTTACCAGGCAATGATTTTGCTGAATCTGATCCGGAAGAAATCGAAGATTTATTAAGCAAACAAGTTGATTTGGTTATCCATGGTGGTTATTTAGGGCAAAAACCGACAACGGTAATTGATTTAACAGAAGACACCCCTGTCATCGTGCGTGAAGGTACGGGTGATATTACGCCATTTCAGTAAATTATTGAGTTGATTAAACGAGATTAGAAGCAAATGACTCGATAGTGAAGAAATTTATCACAAGATAAAGAGATAAAAGGTGAAGGGATGTATCGCTTGTGTTAAATTTATACATTGCGATAAAAATCATGGTGCTTATTTTTGAAATCGGTTATATCAACGCGTATTTTAAACGCAAAATACAATAACTCGATCTGCAGACAAACGACTAATTGTCGTTAAGATTTTTACCAACATCGTTTTATCGACACTATTTATCACAATATTGATGTGAAAAATCGTCAATATTGTTCACTATTGAATCAATAAACCTGTGTTTATTTCTTATGTTAATAAACATGGGTTATTTTTTACTTAATTGATTTTTAAAAATTAATTCTATTGTATGACGCCTGTGAAGGCGACAAATGAGGTTGTTTCATGAGCGATAAATCGCAACGTACTGAAAAGTTACAAAAAATCCTTGCTCGTTCTGGTCACGGCTCTCGTCGTGAGATTGAAGGTTATCTTCAAGAAGGACGTATCAGCATTGATGGTACAAAAGCAAAATTAGGTGATCGTATTGATGTCACCTCTACAGCAAAAATCCGCTTAGATGGTCGTATTCTAAATATTCGTGAAGCACAAAAAGATGTCTGTCGTGTGCTTGCTTATTATAAACCTGAGGGGGAGCTGTGTACTCGCAGTGATCCGCAAGGTCGTCCAACTGTTTTCCAACGTCTTCCTCGTCTTAACAGTGCTCGCTGGATTGCTGTTGGTCGTCTTGATGTAAACACCAGTGGATTACTGTTATTTACCACAGATGGTGAATTGGCTAACCGTTTAATGCATCCTAGCCGCGAAGTTGAGCGTGAATACGCAGTTCGTGTTTTTGGTGAAATCGATGATGCGAAAATTCGTCAATTAACGCGAGGTGTACAATTAGAAGATGGTCCTGCTTCATTCCGTTCTGTTTCTTACCGTGGTGGTGAAGGGATTAACCAATGGTACAATGTTTCACTGACTGAAGGGCGTAACCGTGAAGTGCGTCGTATGTGGGAAGCTGTTGGTGTACAAGTTAGCCGTCTTATTCGTGTTCGTTATGGTGATATTGATTTACCAAAAGGTTTACCGCGCGGTGGCTGGGTTGAATTAGGGTTAGCTCAAATCAACTATTTACGTCAGTTAGTTGAGTTAAACGACGAAACAGTAACAAAAGTTGCAGTGGAAAAAGATCAGCGTCGCATCAAAGCAAATCAGATCCGTCGTGCAGTTAAGCGTCATACTAAAATTTCAACACGCACTTCAACATCGCCTGCTAAAAGAGCATCAAGTCGTCGTCAATCAGCAGGAAATAAAAAGTAATTAGCGAATAATTATTTATTATTTTAAATTAAAATATCATTTTGAAAATAATCGCTCTATTTTAATAGGGCGATTATTTTTTTGACTACTTTCTTTTTTTTATAAATCTATTTATGATGACACTATTAGGGCGTATTTATTAATAACTTTATATTTAACGATAAGGTATTCAAAATAATATGTATCGTTATTTTCATTTAATTGCTGTGTTATATATAGCCTCTTTAGTCACGGGGTGTGATTATCCTGCTATAAGAGAAAAACAAAATGGTGTTTTCTACATCAACAATAATCAATTGGAACCTTTAGAGTTTAAAATTGATAATACTAAATTTGTGATGGGGAAAGGCGAAGTAAAAAAAATTAAACTTAATAATGGCGAACATATACTTATTGATAGTCAAGGTAAACAAAGTATATTTATGGTTTATCCTGGAAACCGAGGAGGAATAATTAATCCCAATAGAGATATCTATTATAGTTTCACCACGTTATTTAAACAAGAATATCCTCCATCTGAGGAAATCCGTATAGATGAACGTACTGTATGGGTTAATGGTATTCTTTTAAGAGGAGCGATTAATAGTTCTGACTCTCTCTTTATTGATAATAATATTTTTAGTTGTGATATTCCAATCGATGAACCACTACCTACTTATTTATCTGATTGGGAAGGTAATGAAAAAGTAAGTGCATTAACCAAATGTTTTACAAAAGATGATTTTTATCAATATATCATTAAATTTCCCTATGGAATTAAATTTTATTCTGAGCATGATTTATTAACTCAATATATAACAGAAGATAATTTTAATTGGATCGATAAAAATAATACACGAACAGATAGTTTATCTCCGTTAGATGATAACTTTAGCTTCAATGATGAAAAGTTGATGAAAGAAGCGATAAGCATTCATGAAGTAGTTAAAAAATATTTAACTTCAAGAGATCCTGCAGAAAGAAAATTATTTTATAGTGAGTATCATAAGCATATCATGAAGATGGCAATACTTTATGATCAACAAATAAGAAGTCATATTTTTGTTGATAGAGAGATGTATTTAGATTTTATTAAAAGAAATGGGCGTATATTTGGTGCTGGTATTTTAGGGGAGCCCATTCTTATTTAATATTCGAGTTCTTTACATAGTGGTTACCAATCTATGCCTTTTTGTGCTTTTATCCCACTATCAAAAGCGTGTTTAATAGGACGCATTTCTGTCACTGTATCTGCTAACTCGATTAATTTTCTATGGCAGCCTCTTCCAGTAATAATGACATTTTGATGGGCAGGGCGAGAGCTAATCGCTGAAATAACTTCATCTAATGGCAAATAGTTAAAGGTAATCATATAGGTAATTTCATCGAGAATAACTAGATCGTATTCTGGGTCATTAAGTAGTTTGAGTGCATATTGCCAAGTATTTAAACAAGCTACTGTATCTGTACTTTTATCTTGAGTTTCCCAAGTAAATCCTGTTTCCATCACATAGAAAGGTACACCAAACTGTTCTAATAAATTACGTTCACCGTTTTCCCATGTTCCTTTAATAAATTGCACAACACCGACCTTTTTTTGATGACCCACTGCGCGTGTCGCTGTACCCATCGCTGCCGTCGTTTTGCCTTTACCATTACCTGTAAAGATCATCAAGATACCTTGTTCTCGTTGAGCTTGCTCAATTCTAGTATCGACTTTCTCTTTTAAACGTTGTTGGCGCTTTTGGTGTTGTGCATTATTCATTTTGCTACCTCAAACTTAAATTACGTTATTCAGCGGGACCGGCTTTACGACCAGGTTGTGCATCTAAAGATTGTCCTTTCACATCAATACTGTCATCACTCATTAAATAGAGATATAACGGCATCAAATCTTTAGGTGTTTTTAGTTTTTGTGGGTTCTCATCAGGGAAGGCATTTGCTCGCATTGCAGTACGAGTACCACCAGGATTAATGCAGTTAATACGCAAGGTACTTTCGTTATATTCTTCATTAAGTACCTGCATAAAGCCTTCTGTAGCGAATTTAGAAACAGAATAAGCCCCCCAGCCATAGCGTCCTTGGCGACCAACGCTGGATGTAGTGAGAATGAGGCTTGCATGAGGTGCCTTGAGCATCAATGGTAATAGTGCTTTCGTGAGCATAAAAGTTGCATTGACGTTGACTTGCATCACGTCATGCCAAAGGTTACTTGGTTGATTAATAATAGGCTCGATAACGCCTAATAAGCCCGCATTTTGTAATACACCATCAAGATGGGGAAAACGTTTAACGAGTGTGTCAGCAAACTGTTGAAAGTCGTTCTCTGTTGCTGTAAGTAGATCAAGTGGATATAACATGGGTTGTTGACCACCTGATGTGATGATATCTTCTTGAACATCTTCAAGTTTTGATAGAGTACGTCCTAATAAGATAAGTGTTGCGCCATATTGCGCATAAGTTAGTGCGGCTTCTTTTCCTATACCATCACCAGCACCTGTTACTAGAATAATTTTATCTTTTAGCACGCTATGATCGGGTTGATATTGCAACATATTGATATCCTGTCTAGTAAAAAGTAAATAAAGTGTAACGTCTTATTTGTCTACCGACCAGTTTTGCCAGATTTTTTGTTTACAATTTATGGCTGTTTTCTTTATGGTATTAAACATAATCATGCCTTTGTTGCTGGCGCTAAAGCAGAATTTCGTTAAACTAGGCATATTGGTTTTAGTCAGTGTTATTAACCTTAAAAAGAGGTCTTTGTGGAGTATATTTTACAATATGGACTGTTTTTAGCAGAGATTGCCACTGTTGTTGTGGCGATTATCGCTATCGTGTTGTTTTTCGTTGTGATTGGAAATAAAAAACAAAATCGTAAAGGGACGTTAAGAGTGACAGATCTTGCTGAAGCTTACGAAGAAAAACAGCGTGTTATGCAACAAGCAAAAATGGACGATGCTGAATTAAAAGTCTGGTATAAAGCGTTTAAAAAGCAGCAGAAAAAAGAGAATAAACAGAGTAAAAACAATGCAAAAGAAGGGAAAAAAGGCGTTGTAAAACCTTGTTTATATGTGCTTGATTTTAACGGTAGTATGGATGCACACGAAGTGGGTGCATTACGCGAAGAAATTAGTGCCATTCTTTCTGTTGCACAAGCAAATGATGAAGTGTTACTGCGTTTAGAAAGTCCTGGTGGCATGGTTCACGGATATGGATTAGCCGCAGCTCAATTAACTCGCCTAAAAGAAAAAGGGATTAAACTGACCGCCGTTGTCGATAAAGTGGCGGCTAGTGGGGGATATATGATGGCATGTGTGGCAGATAAAATTGTTGCTGCGCCATTTGCGATTATTGGTTCGATTGGTGTTGTCGCTCAGATCCCTAACATTCACCGCTTACTTAAGAAAAATGATATTGATGTTGAGTTACATACTGCTGGCGAATATAAGCGTACATTGACCTTGTTAGGCGAAAATACCGAAGAAGGCCGTGAGAAATTTAAGCAAGATTTAAATGAAACACATTTATTGTTTAAATCATTTGTGCATAAATACCGCCCACAACTTGATATCGATAGTGTTGCAACTGGAGAATATTGGTACGGCTCTGAAGCGTTAAATAGAGGCTTAATTGATGAGGTTGGAGTGAGTGATGATTGGTTGATCAATCATATTAATGACTTTGAAGTTCTCTCTGTCCAATATGTTACCAAGAAGAAAATGGTTGAGCGCGTTACAAGTGGTGCAATGGAAAGCATCGATAAATTGATGATGCGTTGGGTACAAAGAAGTAAAAAACCACTTCTATAAGCCAAATAAAGATGTAATACATGATATCAGTGATACAAGTTATCGCTGATATCATCCTTCCTTCTTCCTTACTAAACATGATCCTTAAACTTACCGAATAAATATTCTAATTTTCATTCCGATAAAGCAAAAAAAACCAGTGAAAATATCACTGACAATCAAAGAAATAATTGATATTACTGATTGTATTGATAGGCAAGTATAATCGTGAATTAAAATGTGACAGATAATTTCACCTTAGGATAAAAGTGAGTTTTTATTCTTTTATTTTGTTTAATTATGCCAGTTATTGGCATCTAGATTAAGGCAATAACTGGCAAGTAAATTCTCTTTTTTGCTATCGATAAAGAGTAAATGAATTTACTTTAGGAAATAAATAAAAATAATCACAAAGATGACTTATTCTAAATGGTATTTATCAGATAACACATGAGCTAAGTGCTTAAACATATTGAATGCTGCGGTGCTTTTTGCTGTAGGCAAACCTTGTTTATCTAAAAAAAATTCGCCTTTAAATACGAGGACATTACCTTTCTGTTCAACTGAATCAGCACGCATACCTTGTAAATAATCTTCATGTTCACATATGATTTTATTCGCTTTTTCAAGTAGCATCTCTGTTGTGATCGGTGTAGTTTGTTTTGACATAATCTGTGCTCCTTAGAAAAATAATTTGTTGCGCCTCACTTTTTATCAGGTAGAGTGTGGCATTTTTAAAAGCTTAGCTACTCTATATGTAGCAAACAATGATTTGCCTGTTCCTGATCAAGGCTGTGAGGTAATTAAAATACCTCAAAAAAGGGCATGAGTTTTGAGCTCAAACAAAAGCTTTGAATAAAAACAGGTTGATATATTGCAAAACTAACGCAATATAAAAAAGAGATTTTAAACATTTTTTTAGTTGAGGGTATTAAACAATACCGTCATAACAAAGTTTAATTAGGTAAAGGTAATTATGGGTAAAGCTCTTGTTATCGTGGAGTCCCCGGCTAAAGCCAAAACGATCAATAAATATCTTGGCAATGACTACGTAGTTAAATCTAGCGTGGGTCACATTCGTGATTTGCCAAAGAGTGGTTCTGGCAGCCAGAAGAGCGAAAACTCATCCGCCACGAAAGGCGTGAAAAAAGTTAAAAAGGATGAGAAGTCAGCCTTAGTCAGTCGTATGGGCGTTGATCCCTATAATGGATGGAATGCGAATTATCAAATTCTACCCGGCAAAGAAAAAGTCGTGGCTGAACTAAAAGCATTGGCTGAGAAAGCTGATCATGTCTATCTCGCAACGGACCTTGACCGCGAAGGAGAAGCTATCGCGTGGCATTTACGCGAAGTTATCGGCGGTGATGATGAACGATTTAGTAGAGTGGTTTTTAACGAAATCACTAAAAATGCTATTACACAAGCTTTCCAAACTCCAGGTGAGTTAAATATAGATCGCGTTAACGCGCAACAAGCACGTCGCTTTATGGATCGTGTTGTGGGCTATATGGTTTCACCTTTACTTTGGAAAAAAGTTGCTCGTGGATTATCTGCGGGTCGAGTTCAATCAGTTGCTGTGCGTCTTTTAGTTGAACGTGAGCGTGAAATTAAAGCCTTTGTTCCTGAAGAATATTGGCAATTACATGCATCATTATTAACGCCTGATGAACAGCCTCTGCGTATGGAAGTCACGCATTATAATGATAAAGCCTTCAACCCTGTTTCATCTGATGAAACTCAGGTAGCGGTTAAGGCATTACAAAATGCGGCCTTCACGGTAAAAGATCGTGAAGATAGACCAACATCAAGTAAACCAAGTGCACCGCTTATCACATCAACCTTACAGCAAGCGGCAAGTACACGTTTAAGCTTTGGTGTGAAAAAGACGATGATGCTTGCTCAGCGCCTTTATGAAGCTGGTTATATAACTTATATGCGTACTGACTCAACTAACTTAAGTCAGGATGCCATTCAAATGGCGCGCGATTATATCAATGAGAATTTTGGTGCTAAATATTTGCCGAAAGAGCCAAATGTTTATTCGAGCAAAGAAAATTCTCAAGAAGCGCATGAAGCTATCCGACCTTCTGATATTAATGTTATCGCTGAATCTTTAAAAGATATGGATAACGATGCCAAACGTTTATACCAACTGATTTGGAATCAATTTGTTGCTTGTCAAATGACACCAGCAAAATACGATTCAACGACATTAACCGTCGAAGCAGGTGATTATAAACTCCGGGCTAAAGGTCGTACTTTGCGTTTTGCAGGTTGGACGAAAGTCATGCCAGCGATGCGGAATAAAGATGAAGATAAAACTTTACCTGCGGTTGATGTAGGGGCAACACTGGCTTTAGCTGAGTTAGAGCCAACTCAGCACTTTACCAAGCCACCAGCACGTTTTAGCGAAGCAACGTTAGTTAAAGAATTAGAAAAACGTGGAATTGGCCGTCCTTCAACGTATGCATCTATCATCTCTACCATTCAAGATCGTGGTTATGTGAAAGTTGAAAACCGTCGCTTTTATGCAGAAAAAATGGGTGAAATTGTAACCGATCGCTTAGAAGAGAATTTTAGCGATTTAATGAATTACGATTTTACTGCGCAAATGGAAGATCACCTTGACCATGTTGCCAATAATGAAGAGAACTGGAAAGAAGTATTAGATGCGTTCTTCAGCGATTTTAGTCAGCAACTAGAGGTCGCTGAAAAAGATCCTGAAGAAGGTGGAATGCGGCCAAATCCAATGGTAATCACGTCGATTGAATGCCCAACTTGTTCTCGTCATATGGGAATTAGAACGGCGACAACAGGCGTATTCTTAGGATGTTCTGGGTATGCTTTACCGCCTAAAGAGCGTTGTAAACAGACTATTAACCTTATTCCTGAAGATGAATTATTGAATATTCTGGAAGGGGAAGATGCAGAAACTAACGCATTACGAGCTCGTCGTCGTTGCCCGAAATGTGGTACTGCAATGGACAGTTACCTGATTGACACGCATCGTAAATTACATGTTTGTGGTAATAACCCTGCATGTGATGGTTATGAAGTCGAAGAGGGTGAATTCCGCTTAAAAGGTTACGAAGGGCCAGTCATAGAGTGTGATAAATGTGGCGCTGAAATGCACCTGAAAATGGGGCGTTTTGGTAAATACATGGGTTGCACCAATGATGAATGTAAAAATACCCGTAAAATCTTAAAAAGTGGTGAGATTGCGCCACCAAAGGAAGATCCTGTACCGCTTCCTGAGTTGCCGTGTGAAAAATCGGATGCGTATTTTGTCTTACGTGATGGTGCCGCGGGTGTATTCTTAGCCGCAAATACCTTCCCTAAATCAAGAGAAACGCGAGCACCAAAAGTAGAAGAACTGGTGCGCTTTAAAGACCGTTTAGCAGAGAAAATGCGTTATTTAGCAGAAGCTCCAGTGGCTGATCCTGAAGGAAACCCAACTATTGTGCGTTTTAGTCGTAAAACAAAACAGCAATATGTTTCTTCAGAGAAAGAGGGTAAAGCAACAGGTTGGTCTGCATTTTATGTCGATGGCAAGTGGGTTGAAAAAACCAAATAACATTGACATTACGTGGTAAATAAAAAAGCGACTAATGAGAGTTAGTCGCTTTTTTGTATTAAGAAGGTATGCTAATTAAATATACCAAAACAGTATTAATGGTTAATTTCTATTTGTCTGATGCTTTACCTTGCTAATAATAAGACGGAGATACTATGAAACTGATACCTTTGTTACTATCTAGCTTACTCTTCACTTCAGTGGCAAGTGCTGCAACGTTAGATGTCACGTTAAAAGAAGCGTTACCAACGGGTGCTGGTAACGATATTGGTGTTGTCACTATCACTGAAACTGATTATGGGCTGTTATTTACGCCAAAACTTTCCGGATTAACACCGGGTATTCATGGTTTTCATATTCATGCTAATGGTTCTTGTGAGCCAGATATGAAAGATGGCAAACCTGTACCTGCTTTAAAAGCGGGAGGGCATTTAGATCCTGAAAAAGTCGGTGTTCACTTGGGGCCTTATAATAAAGATGGGCATTTAGGCGATTTACCAGGATTAGTTGTCAATGATAAAGGTGTTGCTGATTACGCAGTATTAGCACCAAAACTCACTAAGCTTGAGCAAGTAAAAGATAAAGCAATTATGGTGCATGTGGGAGGGGACAATTATTCTGATGATCCTGAGGCTCTTGGCGGTGGTGGCGCAAGAATGGCATGTGGTGTGATTAAATAATTTAGTGCCACTATTATTATGGGGTAAAAGCTGACAAATAAGGTCGGCTTTTTTTATGCTTCTTTATAGCTTATAACTATTCGATATAACAAAATCTAAATAACACTATTAATTACGTTAGACCGAAATGAAATAAATGATATAGTGGTTATATATTACATCTTTATTATTCTTTTTAGTTATATGAATATAAATAGAATAACGGAATAATAAGTCTTTTGTTGAAGGGATAGCCTCTCCATGAAATTACAACAGTTGCGTTATATCGTTGAAGTGGTGAATAACGATTTAAATGTTTCGACCACGGCAGAGCGTTTGTATACATCTCAACCGGGAATAAGTAAACAAATTCGTATGTTAGAGGATGAGCTCGGTATACAAATATTTTCTCGTAGTGGGAAGCATTTAACGCATGTGACACCAGCGGGTGAAGAAATTGTAAGGCTATCTCGAGAGATTTTATCAAAAACAGAAGCTATTCGTTCAGCTGCGGGCGAACACACTTATCCAGATAGAGGTTCACTATCGATTGCAACAACGCATACGCAAGCTCGTTATGTATTACCTCCTGTAATAAAAGGATTTATTGAGCGCTATCCAGATGTTTCACTGCATATGAACCAAGGTTCGCCAACGCAAATTGCTGAAGATGTATGCAGAGGTAAAAGTGATTTTGCGATAGCGACAGAATCGCTGCATCTTTATAACGATTTAGTGATGCTACCTTGTTATCGTTGGAACCGTATTGTAGTGGTGTCAAAAGATCATCCTCTGGCACAAAAACGAGAAGTAACGTTAAAAGAGCTTGCAGATTACGATATCGTTACTTATACCCAAGGTTTTACAGGACGTTCAGATCTTGATGATGCATTCGGTAAAGTAGGGTTAAAACCTAAAATAGTTTTCACTGCAACTGATGCGGATGTCATTAAAACTTATGTGAGACTGCATTTAGGTATTGGTGTAATTGCCAGTATGGCATTTGATCCCGTACTTGATAGTGATTTAGTTGCTATTGATATGCGTGATAAATTTAGTTATAGCACTACTAAAATTGCATTTCGACGCAGTGGTTTCTTACGTGGTTATATGTATGATTTTATGTGGCGTTTTGCCCCTCATCTTACGCGTAATTTGATTGAGCAAGCTGTTGCGTTACGAACAAATGAAGAGATTGAAGAGTTATTTAAAGATATTGAATTACCATTAGTGTAATACTGAAAGGCGGGTTATTCCCGCCTTCAAGCGTGTTCATAAACCTAATTGTTGTGATTACTCATTTCAAATAAAAATCCCCACTAAAAAAAGCGTCTGATTTTGCAATACTTAGCTGACGATACTTATTCAAAAAATCATAAAACTGCTGATTAATCAGTGGATCATCAAGAGCACTAGTATCAAAAATAGAGGTAATGGTGGTGTACTCTAAAGAGAGGGTAAATTTACTACCTATACAGCTAGCGAGTAGCATTTTCGCTGATTGATAAGAAAAACGTAGGCTCAAAATTTTCAGCTTTGGAACAAAAATAAGATGATTATTATGATTGAGGATCTCCGTGATCCCCGCAATAGTTATCGTTTGATAGCTGTCTAATGATTTTCGTAAGCCAACTTCTATTTTTTGTCCTTGAGTTCGTAAAAAATCAATAAATTCTCCAAGTGCAGGAGAGGTGGCATTGATTGCAGCTCCTAGTAATAATTGAATAAACGCTTGAGCAACAGAAAAATCAAAGGTTTGTTTATGAAGTTTCTTTGTCTCAACTTTATTGTGCCCTAGAAGTGGTAAATGGTTGAGCGTGTCTAACCAATGTTCGGGACGATAATAGGCTTCATTATCCTCTTTTTTTAATGCGGCAAGATGGTTTGCCATAATAGAAATAAGCCCAATTTGGATATTTTTAAGTTGTGACATTTTTTCTATTTCAGAAGGCTCAAAAGGTTTTGGCGACGCAATGATAAATTGCACCAAACCTTCTGAATCTTTTATATTTTGAGAATGTAATGCATTCATCGATAAGGTTTGTGGAAAAGGAGGAGTAACAGGTTCCGCAAAATAGTGATCAGCATTCATAATGTTTTTGAGTAAATCAGATTGTTTATTAGTCATAAATATTATCCTTACGTAGTTATACCTCCTTCATTAAAACTTAATTAAGTGAAAATTTAGAGACCAAAATTTATTAACAATATGACAGCCATAACATTGTGTTTACAAATTGTGTGGTCTTTAAGCGAAATTCAACGTTATATGGTATGTTTAATAAATAACCTTACCTATTTTGATAGTTTGAACATGCTGTCAGTATAAAAATAAGAAGGAGGAGCTATGTCGTTACGTTTGAAGAAAGAGAGCCATTCCACGCTCTTAGTCGGATCTCAAAAATATGAGTACTACCGTCTTTCAGAAGTTGCTCGCCAGTTAGGTGATATTACCCGTCTTCCTAAATCACTGAAGGTGTTACTAGAAAACTTAGTGCGTCATCTCGATGGTGATACAGTCGTTGACGAGGATATTAAGGCGCTAGTTGAGTGGCAAAAAACAGCTCATGCATCACGTGAAATTGCGTATCGACCTGCAAGGGTGCTGATGCAAGATTTTACAGGTGTGCCTGCGGTTGTTGATTTAGCGGCTATGCGTGAAGCTGTGAAATCTTTAGGTGGGCAAGTGGATAAAGTTAATCCATTATCACCCGTTGATCTAGTTATTGACCACTCTGTTATGGTTGATGAATATGCCAGTAAAAATGCGTTTGCTGAAAACGTGGAAATTGAAATGGAGCGTAACTATGAACGCTACCTTTTCTTGCGTTGGGGACAACAATCCTTTGAACGCTTCCGTGTCGTGCCGCCAGGGACAGGAATTTGTCATCAGGTAAATCTTGAGTATTTAGGCAAAGCTATTTGGTCTGAAATGCAAAATGGGCATCATGTAGCTTATCCTGATACATTAGTCGGTACGGATTCTCATACCACCATGATCAATGGCCTTGGCGTGTTAGGTTGGGGGGTAGGAGGCATTGAAGCAGAAGCTGCAATGTTAGGTCAACCTATCTCTATGCTAATTCCAGATGTTGTTGGTTTTAAACTGACAGGAAAATTACGTGAAGGGATCACGGCAACTGATCTGGTATTAACCGTCACACAGATGTTGCGTGCGCATGGTGTTGTAGGTAAATTTGTGGAGTTTTATGGCGATGGTTTAGCATCATTACCTTTAGCCGATCGTGCAACAATAGCGAATATGTCGCCAGAATATGGCGCGACCTGCGGATTCTTTCCAATAGATGATATCACTCTTGATTATTTGCGTTTAACAGGACGTGAAGAGCAAGAGATTGCACTTGTTGAAGCGTATAGCAAAGAGCAAGGTCTATGGAGACACACAGGCGATGAACCTATCTTTACGTCAACATTATCGCTAGATATGGGAACCGTTGAGGCAAGCCTTGCAGGGCCTAAACGTCCTCAAGATAGAGTTAATTTACCGAGTGTACCTAAGGCATTTAAAGCCGCAGTCGATCTTGAAACCAATAAGAAACCACTGGTGCAATTTCCTCAAGTAAAAATTGATGATTATCCTGCTTTTGAGTTAACCGATGGTGCTGTCGTTATTGCGGCAATCACATCATGTACCAATACATCAAACCCTAATGTCTTAATGGCAGCCGGATTACTGGCTAAAAATGCGGTAGAAAAAGGATTACAGCGTAAACCTTGGGTTAAATCTTCTTTGGCTCCAGGCTCGAAAGTGGTGACGGATTATCTTAATTTAGCAGGACTAACACCTTATCTTGATAAATTAGGGTTTAATCTTGTGGGGTATGGTTGCACAACATGTATTGGTAACTCAGGACCTTTATTAGCACCGATTGAAAGTGCGATTAAGGATAATGACTTAACTATTGCGGCTGTATTATCTGGTAACCGTAACTTTGAAGGTCGAATTCATCCCTTAGTGAAAACCAACTGGTTAGCATCACCGCCTTTAGTGGTCGCTTATGCCTTATCAGGAAATATGAATATCGATCTTACTAAAGAGCCATTAGGTAAAGATAAACAGGGTGCTCCTGTTTATTTAAAAGATATTTGGCCAGACAGCAAGGCGATTGCTGATGCTGTCGAAAAAGTGAAAACAGAGATGTTCCATAAAGAGTACTCTGCCGTGTTTGAAGGTGATGAGACATGGAAATCACTGCAAATACAAGATACTCCTGTTTATGATTGGCAACCAGATTCTACCTATATTCGACATCCTCCTTTCTTTGAAGGAATGTCAAAAGTGCCAGCTCCGATTAAAGATATTCATCAAGCCAGTATTTTGGCTATTTTAGGTGATTCGGTGACAACGGATCATATTTCACCCGCAGGTAATATTAAGGAGGATAGTCCTGCAGGGCGTTATTTACGTGAACATGGTGTCGAGCCGAAAGATTTTAACTCTTATGGATCAAGACGCGGCAATCATGAAGTAATGATGCGAGGCACATTTGCCAATATTCGTATTCGTAACGAGATGGTACCAGGCGTTGAAGGTGGTTTTACCAAGCATATTCCAACCGGCGAAACACTGGCTATTTATGATGCAGCCATGCGTTATCAACAAGAAGATACGCCACTGGTGATTATTGCCGGTAGTGAATATGGTTCTGGTTCTAGCCGAGATTGGGCTGCGAAGGGAACGCGTTTATTAGGAGTACGAGCTGTCATTGCAGGCTCTTTTGAGCGTATTCACCGTTCTAACTTAATCGGTATGGGGGTGTTACCTTTAGAGTTTCCTAAAGGGGTATCTCGTCAAACATTAGGCTTAAAAGGGGATGAGAAAATTGAGATCACAGGGCTTAATGCATTAATACCGAGCCAAGATATCGCGGTTAATATTACTTTTGCAGATAATCGTACTGAAACTATTATGGCGCGTTGTCGTATTGATACTCAAACCGAATTAGCTTATTTCCAACATGGTGGTATATTGCATTATGTGATTAGAAATATGTTATAAATAATATTCTAATAACATAGATAAAAAATATTAAGTTATTATCATAAAAGACAGTATTTAAAATTTTAAATACTGTCTTTCTATTTTAAATTAATAGGTCTATTTTTTTATTTAATGTTACCTAATTATTTTTTTCTTTATATTATTCCAATGGTTCTTGTTTTGGAGGAGTTTCTATTTTAATAAGATTATATTAAATAGACGCGAGGCGTATAATGAAAAAATATATTATTACAAATGAATCAAAAGAATATAATGGTGTTACCCTGTTTAAAATTAAAAGAGTATATACTGGTAGTCCAGGGGGATGGATTGAAAATGAAAGTAATTTAAGTCGAGAAGGTGGTTGTTTTATTTATGATGATGCAATGGTATTTGGTAATGCGAAAGTGATAGAAAATGCAATAATATCTAAAAATGCTAAAGTTTATGATAATGCGATAATTTCAGGTAATGCATCAGTATCTGATAATGCAGAAATATATGATTCTGCTGTAGTCACACAAAACGCGAGCATTAAAAATAGAGCTAGTGTTAGAGGAAATGCAAAAATTGAAGGTAATGCGGTTGTTTTTAATGATGCTATTGTTGAAGGGAATTCCGTCATATCAGGTAATGAAAAAATTGAATATTATATAGGTAATTGGGAAGATATTGAAAGTGTAATACAATTTACTTTTTATATTAATCACCTGGATCAAGAATCAAATATTTGTGTAAATGGTAAACATCAAGTTCCTATCGGTGTTGGTTTAATTGTACTAGATAAAGAAAAAAGACATTTTAAAGTGTCAGAAGAAGAAATGCATAAAAATATTTTTATTGTTGATGATAAAAATGAAGCGTTAAATTCAGATATACATATTTCTAAAGAAGCAAAGGGTTATATTTATCCTCACAGTGATAATTATTATGAGCAAATAAATTATTCAGCATGTATATGGTATGTATCTGTTGATAAAATCATGGATACTTTAAAACTATGTGCACAATTTACTGCCAATGGTACAAAATATACAACCGCTTTTAGACCTAATAGTCCTATATATCGGCAGAGTGTTGTAACATTAAATGTGATACCGCCCCGCGTTTTTACAAAAGAGGATATGGATATTGATCCGCTAATATACCCAGAAGTAGAAAAAAATGTGTTAATGCCCGGTGGAACGCTGTCTAAGTATTACCTTGCATTTAATGGTAATGGCGGTGCAATAACAACAAGTGCAGAGTGTGAGGAAAATAAAGATTTTTATTATTATCATAAAAATAATTATCAATTAATAGGTACATCAACGGATCAATCGGTTTTATTCGATCCTTCTGGTTATTATACAAAGAATTTCCATTTTGATAAAATGTCCTCAATTCAAATAACATCAATTAATAAAGAAAGAGTAGGATTATGTTTCTGGACTTATAGTATAAACTATGGTCTACCATTTTCTTCAAGTAAGAAAGAAGACAAAATGGATTGTATTATTCGAGATCAATATGGGAATGGTGCTAATGTTTCAGTTAAAGCAGATGAAAATAATAAATTAATTTTCATGTTAGATAATAAAGTGAAATTAGCCTATTAATTTTTATATTGAGATTAAATTTAATCACTAGTTATTAATTTTATACACTTTCTATAAGTAATATAGGTGTAAGGCGAGTTTCACTCTCAATAAAAAATACCATCTTTCTGTTTTAAATAGAATACATACTAAAATTTAACTATTAAATTTTTTATTAGTAATAATAAAAGCTTTAATTAATAAAAAGGACATTTTATGAAATATAAGTTTACTAATTAATAGAATAAAAGGAATAAATAAAAAATCCGAGCGCTTAGACTCGGATTTGAAAAGAATTAATGCTGTGTTGTTGCTGTATTATTGCACTTTCTTAAATAAAAGATGGCCCATTTTATCGGCTTTAGTATCAAGATAATGTGCATTACTTGGATTACGTCCGACGATCAAAGGAACTCTTTCAATAACATTAATCCCTGCCGCTTTCATTATTTCAATTTTCTTCGGATTATTGGTTAATAATCGAACTTCATGAACACCTAATAGGTTATACATATCAGCACAAAGGGTAAAATCACGTTCATCAGCTTTAAAACCTAACTCGAGGTTTGCTTCAACGGTATCTAATCCTTTATCTTGTAACGCATAAGCACGTATTTTATTTAGTAATCCAATATTTCGCCCTTCTTGGCGATGATAAAGTAATACGCCCCGACCTGTTTTGCTTATTTGTGAAAGTGCGGCTTCAAGTTGGAAACCACAATCACAACGTAGGCTAAATAAAGCATCACCCGTTAAACATTCTGAATGAATACGAGATAATACAGGCTCGGAGCCTGAAATATCGCCATAAACAAGGGCGACATGATCTTTACCTGTTGCGATTTCTTCAAAACCAACCATTAAAAACTCACCAAAAGGAGTAGGTAGTTTTGCTTCTGCGATACGTCTTAATTTCATTATTTTTTGACTCATAATTTCAGGTGAAACTCTCGTTCAAGTTCAAGATTATACACTTTATAACGAGAACAAAGAGAAATAAAACACTGAAATACTTCCATGTCTGATAGGCAAGGAAATTGGATAACACACACTTATAAATTCACACCAATACAAATTATCAGATTTTGCACCTTCTTGCATAATGATTTATTGCTAAACTTGCATCGTTTATACTGATAATCTTTAGCTGTAAGTGGAAGATAACATTTGTATTTGAGAAGGGACAATATATTGAGTAAGCAAATGGCAAAGTTGATTCTATTAGGTAGTATGTTGCTCTTAATCATACCAAGTGCCGTGTTGATATTGGGTTGGAAATGGCAACCTACTGATCACCCTTTCGGTGGCATAAGTACATTATGGATAGCAGATAGTGCTGCGAAACCTTGGGGAGCTGTGACGGTTATTATTTTTTTAGCGTTGCTCTTTATCGCTTTGAAATTAAAACGTAACCATTTTATTCAATTGGCAGTGATAATTATTATTACATTATCTATTGGCCAATTAATTAAGGTTGCGGTTAAAAATACAGTAAAAGAACCTCGTCCTTATGTTGTTTGGGTCAGTGAAAATTTACACATTACACCAGAGGCTTTTTATCAAGTATCAAGACCTGAGCGAGAACAATTACTCCAAAATGGATTAGTTAATTCATCGGTGATCCCTGAATGGCAACTTCAATATTGGAAAGCTGAGACGGGTTATGCTTTTCCGTCTGGTCATAGTTTATTTTCAGCCACACTCGCATTATTTGTTTTTGTCCTTTTTATGTTGCGTCGTCATTATTTTTTAGCGTCACTCGGGTTATTATGGGGGATAGATGTCACGGTAGGGCGTATTGTATTAGGAATGCACTGGGCATCTGATGTGATTGTCGGTATTCTTATTAGCACAGTGCTGGTTTGGTGTGCATTTAAGGTGATTGAGCGACGTTTATTGCTCAAATCCTGACGATAGCCCTTATTTTTGAGATACAGAATGTCTTTTTCGATATTTATGTGAAAAAATATACGAAAATCAGATGATTCTAAGAAATGACTTTCTTTGTGCGCAGTGAAAATGCTACCTTTATCTGTCTACTAAAGAAAAGAGAATAAAAAAGGAAATAATGTGAAAAAAGTCCTACTTTTTATTTTGGTTATTCTTGTTCTTGCCATCGTGGTGATTGCCATGACTTTAGGCTCAAATAACGATCAGGTAGTCACATTTAATTACCTTATTGCTCAAGGTGAATATCGTATTTCTACCTTGTTAGCGATCCTGTTTGGTGTGGGCTTTGTACTTGGTTGGATTGTAAGTGGTGTTTTTTATCTACGTGTACGCTTATCACTAGGCCGAGCAAAGCGTAAAATTAAACGTCTTGAAAGCGCCCAAACAAAACAAGAAAGCCAAGAAAGTCGCCCAACGGTTGCTTCCGCTACGAAATAAGGACGATAGCTGATGCTAGAATTGCTGTTTCTGTTATTACCTGTCGCGGCGGCTTACGGCTGGTATATGGGGCGTCGCGGCGCTCAACAGGACAAACAGCAGAATGCCGATCGCCTGTCACGTGAGTATGTGGCGGGTGTTAACTTTTTACTCTCTGATCAACAAGATAAAGCCGTTGATCTTTTCCTCGAAATGCTTAAAGAAGATAGTTCAGCTTTTGAAGCTCATCTTACTTTAGGTAATCTTTTTCGCTCTCGTGGCGAAGTCGAACGAGCTATTCGTATCCACCAATCGTTAATGGAGAGTGCTGCGCTTTCCTTTGATCAACGTCTACTTGCTGTTCAACAGTTAGGGCGTGACTATGTGGCGGCGGGTGTTTACGATCGAGCTGAAAATATGTTTCAGCAACTTATTGATGAACAAGAATTTCGCCAAAGTGCTCTACAATCCTTGTTGGCTATTTATCAGTTAACCAGTGATTGGGGAAAAGCGATAGAGACGGCTGAAAAATTAGTTAAATTAGGTCAGCATGAATTAAAAGAACAAATTTCACATTTTTATTGTGAATTGGCACTTCAAGAAATGAGCAGTGATAATCTTGATAGCGCGATTAATTTGTTGCAAAAAGCAGGGCAAATGGATCCTTTTTGTGCCCGTGTTTCAATTATGTATGGTCGTATTTATATTGCTCGTGATGATAAACAAAAAGCTATTGATGTTTTAATGAAAGTTATTGAGCAAGATAAAGAGATGGTCAGTGAAACCTTACCTATGCTTTTTGAATGTTTCCAAGCTCAAGGTGATACTTCTCGTTGGGAAGCTTATTTACGTCAATGTGTAGATAGTAATTGTGGTGCAATTGCGGAGCTTTACCTTGCAGACATTATTGAAGCTAAAGAAGGTATTGAAGCGGCTCAGTTATACATTAATCGTCAATTAGAACGTCATCCAACCATGCGTCTATTCTATCGTTTAATGCGTTACCATTTAGCTGAAGCGGAAGAAGGACGTGCCAAAGAGAGCCTTATCTTATTGCGCTATATGGTGGGTGAACAAATTCGCACAAAACCAGATTATCGATGTCATAAATGTGGTTTTACCTCTCATGCATTATATTGGCATTGTCCATCCTGTCGTTCATGGGATACCGTTAAACCTATTCGCGGTTTAGATGGTCAGTGATGATGTCACTTTTTTAATAGTCTCTTTATAAATAAAGGCCCTAAGATGTCATTTCATTGTGATAAAAAATCGCCCGAGCTTACCTGCGCGCCCGTTATTGTGGCACTAGACTATGAAGACCAAAAAAGTGCATTAGATTTTGCACAGCGTATTGATCCCTCATCTTGTCGTTTAAAAATTGGTAAAGAGATGTTTACCCGTTTTGGACCTCAATTTGTGACTCAATTACAAAAAGAAGGGTTTGATATTTTCTTAGATTTAAAATTTCATGATATTCCCAATACCGTTGCAAGAGCAGTTGCAGCGGCGGCTGATTTAGGTATATGGATGGTCAATGTACACGCGAGTGGTGGAAGTCGTATGATGCGTGCGGCTAAAGAGAGTCTAGCAGCCTTTGGTAAAGATGCGCCACTTTTAACAGCAGTGACTGTACTTACCAGTATGGATCAATCTGATTTGATTGAATTGGGAATAACATTGACGCCTGCAGAACAAGCAGAGCGCTTGGCATTACTGACAAAATCTTGTGGTCTTGATGGTGTTGTCTGTTCTGCTCATGAGGCAACGCGTTTTAAACAAGTTTGTGGTGATGATTTCTTATTAGTGACTCCAGGTATTCGCCCTGCAGGAAGTGATGTTGGCGATCAGCGTCGCGTCATGACACCAGAACAAGCCATTGTAGCAGGGGTTGATTATATGGTGATTGGACGTCCTATTACACGTAGTGATAATCCTCTTGAAACATTGCAACAAATTAATCGTTCTATACAAGGTATGTAAATGGATAATAACTCTCGTTTGGTTTATTCCACAGATACAGGTCGCATAAAAGAAGAAGAACAAAAGCCAGTACGCCCTGCTGGTGATGGTATTGTGCGTATTCAACGCCAAACTAGTGGACGTAAAGGCAAAGGGGTTTGTGTTGTTTCAGGTATTGATCTGGATGATGCAGAGTTAGTCAAACTAGCGGCTGAATTGAAGAAAAAATGTGGCTGTGGTGGTAGTGTCAAAGACGGTTTAATTGAGATCCAAGGCGATAAGCGTGATTTAATTAAATCGCTATTAGAAGCCAAAGGAATGAAAGTTAAACTTGCTGGTGGCTGATTTATAGTATGGAAGAAGATAAGAAAGGCTCTAAAATTACGATCACAGGTTATTCTGATTAATTATTAGTAAAACAGCGAGTTCATCAATAATATCATAGGTGACATTGTCACCTATTTTTTTGCATTTCATTCTATTCATTCTCATCGATTTTTAGATATTTAGCTGGTACTGAAAGTGTTAGCCAAACACCATTATCTGCTTGATAAAATTCAAAACCTTCACTAAACATTTTTTCACTATCCACCGTTAAAACAACGGCTTTTCCATGACGATTGCCGACATTCACGGCTGTTTTATAATCTTGTGAAAGGTGAACGTATTGACGACCATTTGGTATTAAGCCTTGATCAAAAATGCTGGTGATAAAGCGAGTAGCCGTGCCGTGATAAAGTATTTTAGGAGGAGTAATAGCTTGGTAATCAACCGTAGTCTTAAGAGAGTGTCCTTGAACGGCACGAATAAAAAGTCCATCTTCTGAGATAGCAAAACGCTTTTTATCATTGGTTTCTACAACGTCTTTAATTAACTTAAGGGTTAGTGGTGTTCCATTTTTCTGTGCTAATGAAATTAATGTTGATATTTCTCCCCAACCTTGATCATCTAATGTTAAACCAATACTTTCAGGGGCATGACGTAATATATAACTTAAAAAACGACTAATTTGTACTTTGTCTTTCATTAATTCAATCCATTCGTTATTTACTAAATTTATGGTCTGAGTGTTCTATTTTCTTAATACCATAAAAGATCCCTTTTTTATTCCCTTTAAACTTCTAGTGTTGTGTCTAGCAAAGATAAGGGGCATAAAAAAACTGATGGCTTAAAATGAACCATCAGTTTTATTGTATACCGACCACAGACTAATTAGATAGGGCGAGCAACGATATTACGTGTTTCCAGTTTTACATCTTCGATACGAACAGGAATGATATCATTGAGTTTATAAGCACTTTCGCCTTTCACAATCACTGTCCCCGTTTCTTGACTACATTGAATTTCATCACGCACAGCATGTAAGAAAGGAGCCGGAATAAAGGCGACCGCACCATTTTCAACTAAACGGACACGAACACCACCACGCGTAATATCAATAATTTCTGCATTAAATGATGTTTCAGTACCAGCAAAAGGTTTTAAGAAACGTGCATATAACCAATCACCCACATCACGCTCAGCCATACGATTAGCACGACGGCGTTCTGCAATACGAATACCATCTTCTTCTTGTGGCTTTTCAGCGGGTTCTTTGCTGATAATCGCTTTGAGTAAACGGTGATTTAAAATATCACTGTATTTACGAATTGGTGAAGTCCATGTTGCATAAGCTTCTAAACCTAAACCAAAGTGTGGGCCTGGCTCTGATTTGATTTCAGCAAAGTTTTGGTAACGACGAATACGACTATCAAGGAATTGATTCGGTTGGTTATCAAGTTCACGACGTAATTGGCAGAAGCCTTCAAGCGTTAATAAACGTTCAGATGTTGTTTCAATACCGTTATCTTTTAAGGTCTGTACAACTTGATCGATATAGAGTGGATCAAAACCAGTATGAACGTTATAAACACCAAAGCCTAAGTTTTTCGCCAGCACTTTAGCTGCACAGATATTGGCTGTGATCATTGCTTCTTCGACAATGCGGTTTGCGATACGACGTTTTTCTGCAACGATATCTAAAACATTACCGCCTTCATCAAGAATAAAACGGTAATCAGGACGTTCTTTAAAGACTAGAGCATGTTTTTCACGCCATTCATGACGTTTTTCACACATCTCTTTTAATAACATCACTTGCTCATGAACCATTTCATTTTCAGGTTGCCATTGTGAGTTTTCACCTTCTAGCCAATCTGAAATGTTGTCATAAACCAGTTTAGCTTTTGATTCTACCCATGCAGAATAGAAGTGAATGTCTTCATGTAATGCACCATCTTGTGCAATGCTGACTTGGCAGACTAATGCTGGGCGCTTTTCATTAGGACGTAATGAGCAAATGTTATCAGATAGCTCACGAGGTAACATTGGGATATTAAAGCCAGGCAGATAATTAGTCAGCGCGCGTTGTGCCGCAATTTTATCTAATTCGCTATTTGGCAGAATATAAGCCGTAGGATCGGCGATTGCGATAAATAGTGTTAATTGGCCGTTATCTTCTTTACGAATAAAGAGCGCGTCATCCATATCTTCTGTTGAGGCACTATCAATAGTGACAAAGGAGAGAGAAGTCAGATCTTCGCGAGGTAATGCGTCATGTAATGTTAGCGCTTCGTCACCCATTTCAGGGGCATCACGTTCAAGTTGATGACGCATTAAGGTCACCCACCAAGGTGCGAAGTGATCATCTTTATCCGTAATATAGTCAGTTATTTCTGCTTGAAAACCTTTATCACCTTTATTCAGTGGGTGGCGACGCATTACGGCAACTGCCCAATCTTGATCCACAAAGCTATGCGTTAAACCTTGAGCTGGACGGCAAGGGATCACATCTTTTAAAAGAGGATGGTCTGGGATTATCCACAGACGGTTATCACCTTCTTTTTTCTGAATACGGCCGACAAAACGTGTTAAGAAAGGTTCGACTAATTCTTCGGGTTCAACCGATTCTTTATCACCGTTTGTATGAACGGCAGCAATAACTCGGTCGCCGTGCATCACTTTTTTCATTTGCGGAGGGGGAATAAAATAGCTTTTCTGACCATCAACTTCAAGGAAGCCAAAGCCTTTATCTGTTCCCTTTACAAGGCCTTCCACGCGCGGTGTCTGGGCATGGAGTTGCTGTTTTAGCTGTGCAAGCAGCGGATTGTCTTGAAACATATTTTTCCGGAAAGTCGGCAGTTTTAATAATAAAAAGTGGGCAATAGTTTTATTCGATTGTATGTAGTGACGCAAGTAATATTGCATCAGAAAAACAGACAAATCGGTAAAAAATTATTCAGGATCTGTTTTTTCTTTAAATTCACACAGATCTTCAATAATACAAGAGCCACACCGTGGTTTTCGTGCAATACAGGTATAACGACCATGAAGAATAAGCCAATGGTGACAATCAACTTTAAATTCTGCCGGAACAACCTTTAACAGTTTTTGTTCTACTTCATTGACATTTTTACCGGGGGCGAAACCTGTGCGATTACTTACTCTAAAGATATGTGTATCGACAGCAATGGTTGGCCAACCAAATGCTGTGTTTAAAACGACATTTGCTGTTTTACGACCAACACCAGGTAAGGCTTCTAGGGCTTCTCTGTTTTCAGGAACTTCACTGTTATGTTTATCGACTAAGATTTGACAGGTCTTAATCACATTTTCAGCTTTAGTATTATAGAGGCCAATGGTTTTAATATATTCTTTAAGACCATCCACCCCTAAATTGAGTATCGCTTGTGGTGTATTGGCAACTGGATAAAGTTTAGCAGTTGCCTTATTGACACTCACATCGGTCGCTTGTGCAGAGAGTAACACGGAGATCAATAGTTCAAACGGAGAGTCAAATTTTAGCTCTGTCGTAGGTTGCGGATTGTTATCACGCAACCGAGTTAGAATTTCAATACGTTTTGCTTGATTCATTATGCTCACAAATTAATTTTTAACGATATGACTACCACAGCCTTGCTCTTTTTCGTAAGTTTTCGTTGTCAAAGCGCTGCGCTTTTTCTGTCTTTCATCGATAAGGTATTTTGCTGCCAACATAAAGCCTAAGCCGATAAAAGCACCTGGTGGCAAAATGGCGAGTAAGAAGGGTGAGTCTAAATGTATTATCTCAACTCTTAATACTTGAGCCCATTCGCCTAACAATAAATCTGCACCGTCAAATAATGTTCCGTTACCTAAAATTTCACGGATCGCGCCTAACACAAAGAGTGCGGCTGTTGCCCCTAATCCCATTGCTAAACCATCAATGGCAGAAGGAAAGACTTCATTTTTAGCAGCGAAGGCTTCAGCACGGCCAATAACAATACAGTTGGTGACTATTAATGGAATAAAGATCCCCAACGATTGGTATAAACCGTAGGCGTATGCGTTGATCAGTAATTGCACAGCACTGACGACAGACGCAATTATCATAACATAAATTGGGATACGAATTTCAGAGGGAACCCAACGACGTAAGCTAGAAACAGCCACATTGGTGCAAAATAGCACTAATGTTGTCGCAATACCTAAGCCTAAGGCGTTTGTTGCTGTGGAGGAAACCGCCAGCAAAGGGCATAGACCAAGTAATTGCACTAAGGCTGAGTTGTTTGTCCATAACCCTTGGGCAAAGAGCGTTTTGATGGAGTTCATATTAATTCGCCTCACAGACAGAGAGTGTATCGAGTTTCTCTGGTAATGATTGTATTAGCCATGCTGTGCGTTTTGATGAGTTAACGACAGCGCGGGGGGTGATTGTCGCACCTGTAAATTGATCAAAATCTCCGCCATCTTTTTTTACTGCCCAGTGTGGATCGTTTTCACTGGAAATGAATTTATTACTTAGCGTTGTGATCCAATCGGAAATGCGTGTCTCAATTTTATCACCCAGACCAGGCGTTTCGTTATGTGCGGTTACACGAACCCCTAGCACGTTGCCTTTAAAGTCAGCGCCAACAAGAAGCTCAATTGCACCTGAATAACCATCTGGGGCGGTAGATTCTAAGGCTGCTGCAACAGGTTTACCTTCTAAACGCGCAACATAAAGTTTATGAGGTTTTGAATTTCCCAATTCAGGGGCCGTAAGTAGATAACAATCTTTAGAAAGCTCATTGTCATACATTGCTTGAGGGATCACCTGATCCAATAATTTCTGTTTTTCTATAGCCACTTGTTCTGCAATGGTGTTTGCGGTTAAGTGGTATACCACAGCGGTTAAACCCGTAGTACAAGCTGCAAAGATAGCTAATGTGAGTCCATGGCGTTTTAAGATTTCGATCATCATTTTCTCCTTAGCAATTAATGGCCATAAACACGAGGGCGTGTATAGCTATCAATAAGAGGTACAGCAATATTGGCTAGTAATACAGAGAAGGCAACGGCATCTGGGTATCCGCCATAAACACGTATAACCCAAACTAATAAACCAATCATTCCCGCATAAATTAAACGACCTTTAGGTGTTGTTGAGGCGCTAACAGGATCAGTAGCAATAAAAAATGCACCTAACATTGTCGCTCCAGAGAAAATCTGTAATAACGGTTGTGAGTAACGAGTAGGGTCGATACCCCAGCTAATAACCGAACAAAGCGCTAATACAGAAATCATCGCAACAGGGATATGCCAGCTAATAATGCGTTTATAAAGTAGAACTAATCCACCAATTAAATAAGCGACATTCACCCATTGCCACCCAATGCCGGCAAATTCACCTTGTAAAATAGGTGTCGCTAAGACTTCATCAATAGAATGTGTGAGTAAGCCTGTTTTAAAACTATCTAGAGGTGTTGCTTGTGTAATGCCATCAACAGAGCGTCTCAAATCTTCAAGCGTTAAACCTGATGAGGTATGACCTGTAAAGAAGATACTTAAGCTGTCCATGACATTGTAAGAAACTGCTTGTAATTCAACAGGAGGCATCCACGATGTCATTTGTACTGGGAATGAGATCAGTAAAACTACATACCCTACCATTGCAGGGTTAAATGGATTTTGCCCTAAACCGCCATAAATATGTTTTGCGATAACAATCGCAACAAAAGTGCCTAAAACAATGATCCACCAAGGCGCTAAAGGTGGAATGCTAATGGCGAGTAATACGCCTGTCAGTAGTGCTGAATTGTCTTTCAGATAAAGTAAAGGATCTTCTTTTTTAAGCTTTACGCAGAGTGTTTCAGTGACAAGCGCCACAATAATAGCTAACACAATTTGGTAAATAGTGCCTAAGCCAAAGAAATAGATCTGGCTTAAGATCCCCGGCAGTGCTGCTAATGTTACCCATAGCATAACTTGGCTGGTGGATTGCTGATTATGCGTAAAAGGGGAACTCGAAATTTTTAATTTACTGTTGTTATTTTGTATCGGTCTAAATTTCATCTGTGATTAATCCAAGGTAACTTCTTCTTTAGCTCGACGTTGTTCGGCTTCTTTTTTTGCTTTTACTCTGGCAATAGCGGCGGCAACGGCAGCTTTACGTGGATCGACATCTTCGGCTTTAGCGCTTTCAACAGGCGCTTCAACGGCTGGCGTTGCTTGGGAGGCTTGTTCGGCTTCTTTTTTCGCTTTTACTCTAGCAATAGCAGCGGCAACGGCAGCTTTACGTGGATCGACATCTTCGGCTTTAGCGCTTTCAACAGGCGCTTCAACGGCTGGCATTGCTTGAGAGGCTTGTTCGGCTTCTTTTTTCGCTTTTACTCTGGCAATAGCGGCGGCAACAGCAGCTTTACGTGGATCGACATCTTCGGCTTTAGCGCTTTCAACAGGCGCTTCAACGGCTGGCGTTGTTTGGGAAACTTGCTGTGCTTTCTTTGCTTTCACACGAGCCAATGCAGCGGCAACGGCAGCTTTACGTGGATCAGCATCTTCACTCTTACTCGTTATACTCTCACTTGAGGTTTCTAGTGCCTTTTGCTGTGCTATTTTAGCCGCTTGTTTTGCTCTAACTTCTTCTTTACGTTTTTTACGTGCGGCAATAGCGGCTGCGTTATCCGGCTCTTCTCCCGCTTTAACAGAAATAATTTTCCCGATACTTTGTTTCGTTTTTACACGAGAAAGTGCTGATTGAACTTCACTGTGTTCTTTATCATCAAGTTTAACTGCCGCACGTTGATGCCTTGCTTCACGCTCAAGTTTTTCACGCTCCATACGTAATTTTTTGGCTTCAAAACGCGCTTTAGCTTCAGCTGCTCGTTTGGCTTCCGCATCAATTTCACGAATTTCAGCCTTTTCTTGGCGATAGTATTGAACTAACGGAATATTACTTGGGCAAACAAATGCACAAGCACCACATTCAATACAATCAAATAAATTATGTTGTTGTGCCTTCTCATGCTCTTTACCTTTACTAAACCAGTAAAGTTGTTGCGGTAATAAGCCACTAGGGCAAGCATCAACACAATGACCACAACGGATACAGGCTTCTTCAAGGTTATCTGTATCCATCTCTTCAACTGAAGGGATAAGTAGACAGTTGGTTATCTTAACTACAGGGGCATTTAAGTCGGGTAAGGTAAAGCCCATTAATGGCCCCCCCATAATCACCATTTGTTCAGAGCCAGCAACAAATCCCGCTTGTTTTAGCAATGAATAAATAGGGGTACCTAAACGCGCCCAAAAGTTACCTGGTGTTTTAGCACCATTACCAGTGACCGTGACAACACGCTCAATTAAAGGCTCATCATCAATAATGGCACGTTTGATGGCAACAACAGTACCGACGTTTTGCATCAAAACACCAATATCAGATGAACGACCACCTGATGGCACTTCTTTGCCTGTTAAGATTTTGGTGAGTTGTTTCGCACCACCTGATGGGTATTTTGTTGGGATAACACGAATGAAAATACGTTTTTCATCAGGTACTGCACTTAAGGCATGTTTTAATGACTCGATGGCTTCAGGCTTGTTATCTTCAATACCAATTAACACTTCATCGGGAGAGAGAAGGTGAATTAAGATCTGACACCCTGCAATCACTTCATCAGCATGCTCCTGCATTAAGCGATCGTCGGCAGTAATATATGGCTCACATTCTGCTGCATTGATGATAAGTGTTTTAATGAGATCGCCACCACCTTTTAATTTTGTGGCTGTTGGAAATCCAGCTCCACCTAATCCCGCTATACCCGCTTCATGAATACGAGTGAGTAAAACCTCTTTACTTTGTGATTGATAATCCACAAGAGGGAATTGTTCACGCCACTCATCTTTACCGTCAGATTGAATTCTTACTGCAATTTCAGGTAACCCAGAAGGGTGAGTACTTGGAAAAGGTTCTATTGCTGTAACTATACCAGAGATAGAGGCATGTACCGGTAATGTCCTGCCAACCCCTCTTGTTAACGGTTGACCTTTTAATACATGTTCGCCTACATTGACACAAAGTTGACCCGGTACACCTAAGTGCTGATGAATAGGAATAATGACTTCATCAGGTAATTGCGCTATACGCATTGGTGTACGACTTGACTGCAATTTCATTTCAGGAGGATGAATACCACCTTTAAAATCCCAGATTTTATCTTTTTTAAATAACGAAAAGAGATTAAACATGAGCGTTATCCTCCGTCTTTAATGACGGTTCATCTTCAGGTGTTTCTTCCGGCTCTGCTGGAATGTTTTTTACTGGGATGGTATTTAAATCCCATTTCCAATTTGAGGTTGTTACTTTGACGGGCACTAAGGTAATACAGTCAGTAGGGCAAGGAGGAACGCATAAGTCACATCCAGTACATAAGTCTTCAATAACCGTATGCATTGCGCGCGTTGCACCGACAATGGCATCAACAGGGCACGCTTGAATACACTTAGTGCATCCTATGCAATTATCTTCATCAATTAAGGCGACTTTTCTAATTGGATTTAACGCTTCTTCGTCACCATCAAGCGGTTGAGGATCAACACCCATCAATTCTGCGATTTTTAACATCACCTGTTCGCCGCCCGGTGCACAACGGTTAATCATTTCACCATTGTTTGCAACCGCGTCGGCATAAGGGCGACACCCCGGATGACCACATTGTCCGCATTGGCTTTGCGGTAATATCGCGTCAATTTTTTCAACAATAGGATCTTCTTCCACTTTGAAACGGCGAGCGGAATATCCCAAAATTAGCCCAAAGATAAGACCTAGCGCACCGAGTACGCCAATTGCTATCCATAAAGAATTCATTACAGTTTCACCAAACCACTAAAACCCATAAAGGCGAGAGACATTAAACCTGCGGTAATTAAACCAATTGAAGCACCTTTAAATGGCGCAGGGACATTTGCCACTGCTAATCTTTCTCTAATAGCGGCAAATAATACCATCACAAGAGAAAAACCTACTGCTGCACCAAAACCATAAACAGCCGACTGCATAAACGTGTGTGCTTGATTGATATTTAATAACGCAACGCCTAAGACAGCACAGTTTGTGGTAATTAAAGGTAAGAAGATCCCCAACAAACGATAGAGTGTCGGGCTTGTTTTTCTTACGACCATTTCAGTGAATTGTACAACTACTGCAATAACTAAAATAAAGCTCAGTGTGCGTAAATAAAGTAAGTCCAAAGGAACTAAAATAAAATTATCCATCAGCCAAGAACTAATCGAGGCGAGAGTCATAACAAAGGTCGTCGCAAATCCCATTCCAATCGCGGTTTCTAATTTTTTTGATACACCCATAAATGGGCATAAACCTAGGAATTTGACGAGTACAAAGTTATTCACCAATACGGTGCCGACGAATAGAAGCAAGTAATCAGTCATTGTTATGCCAAAATTGTTAAACAGAGAAACAAAAAGCCTCCTGAAATAAAGAGGCTAAACAAGTGTATATAATATCAAGGGTAAAGACGCGAAGTTATCGAACTTGTGTGAAAGTTTCACGCACACGTTTAGAGTACTTGATATAGGGCACAAAGCAGACAGTCGAGAAAACAGACCATAGAAGGGATTGTAATGCTGTTTGGTCATCTACGGGCGCAAAGCCAAAGCTCTTAATTGCTAATAGTAAGTTGATAAGCAACCAAAAAACAAATAGGCGCGGAAAGTTTTTAGCACGATAAAAAAATTGTCTTAGTAGGTAAAGTGTAAAGCTAAACATTACCCATGTTGTTAACGCGGAAAGATACCAGCTTGATATCAAATGAAAAGGAAGCTGGTGGAGGATCGAAAAATCTGAAAAATATTTAATAATATAGAGAACAGACATCAACCCAGAACCAATAACTGACAAGATCATATAAGCCAATGGCGCAAGCAACCACCCGGTAATAGGCGCTTTTCCTGAAAGGTTATTCTGCGTGTTTGCTTTGAGATCAAATTTCATTAATTAATTATTCCTACTCGTATGTATAGAACTAAACGGGATATTATCACAAACTTTGTTATTATTTATTTAACTACAAAAGTGAAAGTGATTTTTGTTAATAAAAAAAGCATATAAAAATAGGATAGGGTTATGGCAATTAAACTCAATGTTGGAATTATCGGGTATGGCTATGCAAGTAAAACTTTTCATGCACCGCTAATAACAACAACCGATGGCTTAAATCTTAGTGCAATTTCAAGTTCTGATGAAAATAAAGTCAGACAAGATTTTCCTCAGATTACGGTTTATGCAGATCCTCAAGCACTTATTAATGATCCCTCAATAGATTTAATCATTATCCCTACACCGAATAATACTCACTATTCACTGGCTTCACAGGCCCTGAAAAAAGGTAAACATGTCATTGTGGATAAACCGTTTACACTGACACTGGAAGAAGCTGAAAAATTGACTCAGCAAGCAACCGATGCTGATAAACTTCTGTCTGTCTTTCATAATCGCCGTTGGGACTCCGGTTTCTTAACAGTTAAAAAACTTTTAGCAGATAAAACACTCGGTGAGATTAGTGCCTATGAAGCGCATTTTGATCGGTTTCGCCCAACCGTGCGTCAACGTTGGCGAGAAGATGCCGGAATGGGGGGCGGGCTTTGGTATGATTTAGCGCCCCATGTTCTTGATCAAGCTGTTTGCCTATTTGGGGAGCCTAAAGCAATTACTGCAGATATTGCTCAATTACGTCCTAATGCAAAAAATGCCGATTATTTTCATGCATTATTAGAATATGACAATCTTAGAGTTGTTCTTCACGCTTCTATGCTCGTCGCATCTCCAACACCTATTTTTGCCATTCATGGAACAAAAGGAAGTTATGTTAAATATGGGTTAGATACCCAAGAAGATGCCTTAAAAGCCGGTTATCTTCCTAATCAAACTTATAATTGGGGAATGGATCATAGTGATGGTGAATTAACAATACTATCAGAGTCTGGTGAATTAGAGACAACGACACTAACTACACTTTCTGGTGATTATCCCGCTTACTATCAACAAATTTATCGTGCAATTACATTGGGTGAAGACAATCCCGTTACGCCAATACAAGCAACAGCCATTATGCGTTTGATTGAAGCTGGCGAAATTTCAAATCGTTTAAAACAAACTATTACGCTATAAGCTAAAGGGAGCGCTAAATCTAATGTCTTGGTGGCAAAAATTAAAACTCGATCCTTTTCTCATGATAATGATTTGTGTGGTGACACTAGCAACGCTACTACCCGCACAAGGCGATATTAAAGTCCTATTCCAATATCTTACGACCGGCGCGATAGCACTGCTGTTCTTTTTGCATGGCGCAAAGCTTTCTCGAGAAGCGATATTGGCAGGGCTTGGGCATTGGCGTTTACATCTTACTGTATTTGCCAGTACTTTTATTCTTTTCCCTATTTTGGGTCTTGGATTACAAGTGATTGTGCCTGAATGGATGTCACCAACTGTCTATATGGGTTTTTTATATCTTTGTGCGTTACCAGCGACGGTGCAATCTGCGATTGCCTTTACTTCTGTGGCTGGGGGAAATGTCGCTGCGGCTATTTGTAGTGCATCTGCATCCAGTATTCTTGGTGTTTTTCTTTCACCGGTATTAGTCGGTTTTTTAATGCAAACGCAAGGCTCTGCGAGTGACTTTGATACTGTCGGTGCTATTCAATCTATTTTACTGCAATTAATGGTGCCTTTTATTATTGGCCATTTATCTCGCCCTTTGATTGGTCGTTGGGTTGATAATCATAAAAAATTAGTTAATAGAACGGATCGCTCGTCTATTTTGCTGGTGGTTTATGTGGCATTTAGTGAGGCAGTTGTTGAAGGGATCTGGCATAAAATTGATGGTTGGTCGCTATTAACGATTGCAGTAGTAAGTTGTATTTTGTTAGCGATTGTGATTTTTGTGAATGTGTACAGTGCAAGGTTGCTTGGTTTTAATAAAGAAGATGAAATCACCATTGTTTTTTGTGGCTCTAAAAAGAGCTTAGCAAATGGTGTACCCATGGCGAATGTATTATTTCCTGCTGCGACTGTTGGAGTAATGTTATTACCACTAATGATATTCCATCAGATCCAATTAATGGTTTGTGCGGTATTAGCACAGCGCTACGCTAATCAAAATAAAGTGACAGAAAAAAAATAAATTTATGCTGATGGTAGTAAATTTAAAGATAATATGAAACTAAACGGTAGTTAATTGAAAAAGCATCTCTCTAATTTAAACTGTTCAATAAACAAGGGCAGTTTAAGACAGATGCTTTTCTATTAAACTATTTTATATTAACGTTGACTGGCTTTTTTAATTAATGCTTCACGTTCTGCTTGGCTAATAAACGCCATTTTTAAACCATTAATTTGAGTTTGGCGAATTTGCTCTGGTGTTAATCCAGCAGCCGGTGCTGCAACGTTATATTCGTGCTTTAATTCAATGCCTTCAACAGCAGGATCATCGGTATTAAGCGATGCAATAATGCCATGCTCTAAGAAGGTTTTTAGAGGATGTTCTGCTAATGAATTGATCGTACTGGTTTGAATATTTGAGGTTAAGCAAGATTCAATACCAATTTGATGCTCTGCGAGATAATCCATTAGACGAGGATCTTCAATAGCCTTAACACCATGACCGATACGACTTGCGCCTAATTCTTTAATTGCGTGCCAGATACTTTCAGCACCCGCCGCTTCACCGGCATGAACAGTAATATTCCAGCCTGTGTCACGAGCACGATTAAAATGAGATTGGAATAAGTGACCCGGAAAACCTAATTCATCACCCGCTAAATCAAGCGCAGTAATTTTATCTTGATGTTTCAACAATCCATTTAATTCTTGTTGGCAAGCATCTTCACCAAAAGTACGGCTTAAAATACCGATTAAACGAATATCTACATCATGTGATTGCAGTGCGCTTTGCACACCATCAACAATGGCTTCCACGACACCTTCAACAGGCAACTGGTGTTTCATTGCCATATAATAAGGAGAGAATCGCAGTTCAGCGTAATCAATACCCGCATTAACCACATCCACCACGTTTTCATAAGCAACACGATGACACGCATCTAAGTCTGCTAAAACCGCCACTCCCCAATCTAATTTTTGTAAGAAGCTCACAAGACTTGGCTCATTTTTTGTAATTTGCACATGAGGACGCAAAGCTTCTAACTCATAAGCAGGGAGTGCAATATTGTGTTGTTTTGCTAAATCTAAAATAGTTTGTGGACGGATATTACCATCTAAATGACGATGTAAATCGGTTAAAGGCAACTGTGTGTCAATCACGTGTTATTTTCCTTTTTAATAGAAATAATGAAAATCTATCGTTTATAGTGATTTTCTTATAATCGGGTAAATATAAATGAGTTGCAGATTATTATGACTGATTTTTATTTTATTCACTAATAAATAAACTTAAATTGGTTATTTTTAAAACTAAAAATACAGTTTTTTCTTAATTTTAAGTTAAAAAATAAAAAATAGAAAAAAGAGGTGTTTATTTATTCGCTACAATATTCAATCTAATTGACGTGTATTATCAGGTAAATTGATACATTAAATATTAATTTGGAAAAGATTTATCATTATAATTGAAATCTCTTATCAGCTACATTGATAGTGTTAAGTGAAAGCGGTGTAAAAACGGCTGAAATATTATTTGATCATGATTTTATTTGATAAATTGTTGTTTATATTGGTTTGAGATGATTTTCAGACAAAGAATAAAAAATTATTTCTATAAAAATAATAAAGTTAATTTATATTTGAGTTTATTTATAGAAAATAAAATGGAACTAAAAAATAGAACATCTCTTTTATTAAATAAGGATTAAATGATAGGTGATTATTGCCATAATAGGTTGCTGTGAACTAGATGTATTTAGCTGAATATAATTATTTACACAATGATTTTTTAATAGATCTCTATTTGTTTAAAGTTAAGGAAAATAAATATGAATGAGAATTCTGATTTTAGTTTTGAAAATAAAAATAATAAAATAAAAGACCAATTAATGTCCCAAATACTTCCACCTTCATCCTCAAATAATCTTACTTATGGATCACAAGTCGTTACTGGTGATGGTATGATTGCGTTAGATTTAGTTGTCGTGATTGATACCAGCGGTTCAATGTCTGATGAATCGTCGGATTTAAGTAAAGAAGTGGATGATGCAATACAAGCTGCACTTGAAAAATGTCCATCAAAACTGAGAGTGACCTTTTTAGGTATAGAAGGTACATGGGATGATACTAAATTTGATCAATCAGCTAGTGACTATTTAAAAGCTCTAGGGGTTCCTGAAAATCGTTTACAGGCAAGAAAACCCTTTAAAGAGGCTGATGGGCGTGATCATGCGGGCAATAAAGAGGATTTGTGTCGTGCAGTGATTGATTTAAGTAAGTATTTTGATTGGCGTGACGGTGCTCGTCGCGCTATTTTTGTGTTGGGTGATGAAGGGATGGAAGGAGGAGGTGGTGTTCTTACAAATGATGCAGTTAGAAAGAATGATGAAGCTATCTCTGTAGCTCAGAACGAAAAAGTTAAAGTCTATACCTATCAAGGGACACCTGACGATAAGATAACGAATTTAGATCGTTTCCCAAGTATTGCTGATAGAGATAGTATTACAAAAGAATATGAGCGCTTAGCAAAACAGACAGGAGGGCGTTCATATATCTATACTACAGGCATTGCACAGTTCTCATTAGTATTACAAGAAATACTCTGCGATAGCTTGACGTTACCGAATATTCCTAAGCCGGATGAAAAAACATCTAACTGTAGTCAGATCTGCGCACAACTCACTTCTATTATTTCAACCGTAAATACTCTTGCGGGAATAATTAATAAAACTATTGATTCTTGTTGTAAAGAGGAATGGAGTAATCACCATATTCCAGCTAAAGATCGCGATTGTTAATTAAAACACGATGTTAAAAAATACCCCATTATGTTATTCACAAATGGGGTATTTATTGTTTTAACGACTGAGCGTTCGAACAAAAAGTTAATTATTGAGCTTGTACAGGTTGCTCAGGAATTAAAATATCTTGTTCTTCGATAATGGCTGGATCTTCTGTCATTTCTTCTTGATAACCTTCTTCTGAATAATCAGAATCATCGTAATCATAAGATGATGCGCCCATACCGAATAACATAGCTGCTAAACCTAACATTTGTGGAGCTTGGGTTACTTCCATAAACTCATCAAAAGTATAAGTTTTACCATTCATGGTAAATTTATCTGCCGCATAGTTCAGTTTCATGCTTAATGCTTTACCATCTTGTGCAAGTAGCATCAGAGGTAATGCATCTTTCTCATCTTGAGAAATTTGGTTGATATTTTGCTGTAATTCAGTTTTTAATTGTTCAATATCTGTTGCTGTTGCTGCTTCGATCTCTTTTTTCTCTTCATCTGTCAATGCGGTTTCTTGGTAACGAGCAGCATCAAGATATTGAGTGGTGTTACGGAATTCAGCTAACATTGGAAGAGATAAATCAATATTGAAATCGATGTTTTTAAACAGATAGTTAAATAACTCTGCTGGTGATTTCTCTTGGTTTTCTAATGTTTTAACGTTAAAAGCATTTAAGTCTAAGTTAAAGGTTAACTTACTTGCACCACTTTTATTGGTTAAAGAAGCTTCATCAATACGGAAAACTAAGCCTTTTTCTAGAACATCACGAACGGCTTGTTCAACCATTTCAGAATTGTCGAAATGATTTTTATTCCATGGCAATAATGAGTTGTTATAAACTTTGGTTAATAACAACATTGCATCTGGATCAGCTTTATCAATTGAATAGCCAAATTTACCAGCACCAAATTCTAGTCCTGCAACATTCAGTGACTTAAAGTAATAAGTTTGAGAAATGTTAAAAAGCTTATCTTTGATATCACTTTTGGTTGTCAGAGAAAAATCTTTCAGTGAGAAATCCGATGCTTTTTCTTTGCTGGTATGTGTAATTTCAGCAAAACTTAATAACTGCTCATTAAATAAATATTGATCGTTGTTAACTTTAGTTCCAGCAACAGAACCTGCAATATTTTTAATTGTGAAAGTTTCTTCACCATCTTTAGTGACAACAACTTGATCACCTTTTACGGCGGTAGTGAAGTTGGTTGCAGTTTTATCTGATGAGAATTCAATTGTTAATGGTGTTGTTTTAACTGTGCCACCGTTTTCAGCGAAATCGATAGGATTTAGTTTAGCTTCACCTGATACTGCACCATCAAAAGCTAAAGATGTATGGATATTAAAAAGAGATTTATCTTTAGTCAGCTTGAATAATTCTTTAGTTGTATCATTGTTGACCAACGTATTATTCATGGCCGCTAATTTTGGTACTAAATTAAATCTAGCCAAATCAGAAAGAGGGAATGGACCGTGATCAATATCAGTAGTGAAGATAATCTCTTCTACTTTTTTATCCTGGTCTTCAACAATTTCACTAGCATCTTTTGAAATCACGACAGCAAAGTCTGCATTAGAGGTGAATACCCCTTTTTTATAGTCACGAATTTCAAGTTTAATATCAGCGCCAAATTGTGCATTTTTAGCAAGTTGCGCTAGTTGGACATTTGCTAGTTTCGTTTCTTCCTGTAAGCGACTTTCAATTTTGCTGCCCATGTACCACGACGCACCAGTCCAAACAACACCTAGTGCGACGATAACACCAACAGCGACAAGCGATTTCTTCATAATTCTAGTCCATCCTCTGTGTACATCTGGCGATGTACGTTATAAAGGCTGTTTTGTAACCCTTAAACAACCCGATAAATTGGTGATAAATTTTACTAAATTTAAATATAGATAATCCACATATATACATCGCCACCTATATTAACTGTAAATATAGATTTAGTGGAATAAAATCGCAATCAGAACTTACTTAGTTACTCGCTAACATAATGAGTTTAAAGCAAAATGGATATGATTTATAAGATAATTCAAATAATCATTAAAACTCTCTTTTTTTACTCATTTTTCGATTTGGACAATATTTAATTGTGATGTGATTCTATTTATGATGAATAATAAAGGCTCATAATAAGTATGGATATAAATATGAAAGCTTAAATAATAACATTGACAATAAAATAAGATTGCTAATCGTACTTTTCCCAAAAAATCAACAGATTTCATTCTGTTATAAATTTCATAAGCTCGCTTTAGCTCTCATATTTATTATTCTGTTTATGGCATGATACTGGTATCCGAGTTATTTACTAGAAAGTGATTCGGAATTAATCAATTATTCTGTGTACTTAAGGAGATTGAAATGGCAGCCACTCGCATTGAAAAAGACTCAATGGGACAAATCGAAGTACCAGCTGACCAGTTATGGGGAGCTCAAACGCAGCGTTCTCTTGAACACTTCCGTATTTCAGTTGAAAAAATGCCTGTTGCACTTATCCATGCGCTTGCTCTCACGAAGAAAGCAGCCGCAGGTGTTAACATGGATTTAGGTTTATTACCCAAAGAGCGCGCTGATGCAATTATCGCAGCTGCAGACGAAGTGCTTGCAGGTAAACACCCAACTGAATTCCCATTAGCAATCTGGCAGACCGGTTCTGGCACTCAATCAAACATGAATATGAATGAAGTGTTAGCTAACCGTGGTAGTGAGATACTTGGTGGTATCCGTGGCATGGAGCGCAAAATCCATCCGAATGATGATGTTAATAAAAGTCAAAGTTCAAATGATGTGTTTCCAACTGCCATGCATGTCGCTGCTGTTATTGCATTACGTCAGGATTTATTGCCAGAATTAAAATCACTGCTGAAAGTATTCAAAGAGAAAGCAGAAGCTTTCCATGACATCGTTAAAATTGGTCGTACTCACCTGCAAGATGCGACACCCCTGACATTAGGCCAAGAGATCTCTGGTTGGGCTGCTATGCTTGAACATAGCATCAAACATATCGATGACTCAGTTCCTCATGTTTGTGAATTAGCGCTAGGTGGTACAGCAGTAGGTACGGGATTAAATACCCATCCAGAATATGCTGTGCGTGTTGCTAAGCGCATCGCTGAATTATCAGGTCAGCCTTTTGTAACAGCACCTAATAAATTTGAAGCATTAGCAACTTGTGATGCATTAGTTCATGCTCATGGTGCATTAAAAGGTTTAGCGGCATCATTAATGAAGATTGCTAATGACGTACGTTGGTTAGCTTCTGGCCCTCGTTGTGGTATTGGTGAAATCTCGATCCCAGAAAACGAACCCGGTAGTTCAATCATGCCAGGCAAAGTTAACCCAACACAATGTGAAGCATTAACAATGTTATGTGCTCAAGTAATGGGTAATGATGTTGCAATTAATATTGGTGGTGCATCGGGTAACTTTGAACTGAACGTTTATCGTCCAATGATCATTGATAATTTCTTACAATCAGTGCGTTTACTGGCTGATGGTATGCGTAGTTTCAATGAGCACTGTGCAATTGGCATTGAGCCAAACCGTGAACGTATCAATAAACTACTGCACGAATCATTAATGTTAGTTACTGCGTTAAATACTCATATTGGTTACGATAAAGCCGCTGAAATTGCGAAGAAAGCGCATAAAGAAGGCTTAACGCTAAAAGAATCTGCATTGAAACTGAATTACCTGACATCGGAAGAATTCGATAGCTGGGTACGTCCAGAAGATATGGTTGGTAGCATGAAAAAATAAGTGTTAAACACACTTATTTAACCGATATTAAATCCCGCTATCATGGCGGGATTTTTAGATCTTATAGGAAAAATAATGATTGAAGAAATTAGGTTTACAGCGACAGAAGTGAATTGCTATGTCGAAGATGATGTCACCATTATTGGAATAGGGGATGATGTAGTTTCTCCTGATCATTTCATTATCCTTTCAAGATTTGATGAAGAAGATATAGATAATTCAATTGGTTTAATGACTCATTTATCTGATATTGAAGCCATTAATACGCTCGTAAAAATTACTCTTGATCGAAAAAATATTACCCTTACATTAAAAAACAATGTGGTAATAACAATCTATTTAGATATTGAAGACAATCACTTTATTCAGCTTAATGATTATCTTCAGCAAATTCTTCAAGGAAGCTCAATTAAACTTATTGAAAAATAAGACATCCTCTACTTTTCAAGATACAAATGCATTCTTGGAATAATTAATTGTAGCTTTTTAGCTTTAGGGCGATGGCGAATTTGAATGTTATCGGCATCATAATCAGGTAGTTCGCCAATAATCGGTTTAAAATCGTTCTCTTTATCAATATAGAAAGCTAATAAAGGCAAGGGGCATGCATATTGCACTTGTTTTTGAAGTTCTGAATACCAAACGCGCGCAATAGGTTGTACTTTTACGGGGCGCTTTATCTTTAATTTTGCATTTTCAGGTAATTGGGAAAGGGTGATGATCTCTTTGTCCAGACGTTCAGCCCATTGTTCACTGGTATAAGGTGGAACGGCACGATTAGCCTCACGGCTTTTTTCTAATTGAGCTAATACCTCATTACGCGTTAAATTTTTAATAATATTCTTATTCGCCCAACCAAAACGAACAGTATCTGGATCAGATAGCAGGGTGAGGGTACGATAAGCATTGAGCGTAATTAAGCCTTTTAATTGATTATGGACGAAATCAAAGCGTTCTTCTTTCGATATACCTGACTCTTTAGTAACAATATCAGAAAGCTGTTTTTTTAATAAATTAATTTGCTCAACTTGTTTTTTTACAGATTTAAATGTTTGGTTATTGGTACTAAAGCAAAGCACACCAGGTAAACGAATAGCGCGTTTACTACTGATATGTGGGGCATTATCATAAATAAACAGGTTGGCAATAAGTTTTAAGGTAAGATTCAATGCATCTTCGTTGTAGCTTGGTGACACTGTAACATAAGCAATTTCATCATGTTCTTCTTCTTTACTCACATCGGGTAATTCAAATACAGCAGAAGGTAATAAAGTCAGCTTTCTAAGCGAAGTCGACAAAGCCTCAATCTCTGTTTCTAACAATTTAAAGCAACGGTTAAATTGCTCGATTAAATCATATTTGTTCACTTTCATATCCTTATTTAGTTACAACATACAATTAGCCTTTATTTAAAACAATACATCAGCTTCAGAAGAAAATACATTGCTTAATAGAGATAAATGCCAAAAATACGGTATACTGTTTATTTATACAGTATACCGTAAAAAGGGCATATTAGGATGGTGTTTTTCCTAAAAAGAGATTATTTGATGGTTTTTAAATCAAAAACGGTCTGTTTTTCACTCTGTCGTGCTAATGGATCATGAGTAACATCACAATCTGGTTTTGTTGGTGGACAGTGTTCTGCAAACGTACTCGTAAGAGAGGTAAAAAAAAGAAATGACAGAGTAAAGGATAGTTTTATAATAGACATAATCATTGTTCCTTCTTAAAGAATAAGTTTATACCTTAAGAAAGGAGTGCAAAATCGACAACATTAAACCGTATTAATCTGCTTTTGCACTTTATTCATTATCAATAAATTTATTGGGCAACTTTGTTTAAGTGTAATGCTATTAATAAGGCTGTTAACATTAAAATGGCGATAAATAATCCTACACCAAGCCAACCGAAACTCACCCAGAATAATCCACCTACGGTACCTGCAAGACTAGAGCCTGCGTAGTAAGTAAAAAGATAAAGGGAAGAGGCTTGGGCTCGTCCTCGTTTTGCACGACGACCAACCCAACTACTTGCGACAGCATGTGCCGCAAAGAAACCTGTTGTTAAGATAAGCATCCCAATAAAAATAACGGGCAGTGATTCAATTAAGGTAATCAATATGCCAATTAACATCATTGAAATGCCTGCAATAAAGACCTTGCCTAAACCGTATTTAGTGGTTAATAAACCCGCCTTAGATGCGCTATAAGTACCACTTAAATAGACGATAGAAATCAGCCCTACTGTGGTTTGACTTAATGAATAAGGTGCATCTAATAAACGATAGCCAATATAGTTAAATAAAGTAACAAAACCGCCCATTAATAAACCACCTTCAATAAATAACAAAGGCAGCCCTTTATCTCTAAAATGCAATTTAGTGGTAATAAGAAGATTACGAGGCTTTAATGCTGTCGGTCTAAAGTGCTGTGAAGCAGGTAATATCTTCCAGAAAGTAATCGCAGCAAAAAGGGCAAAAATACCGAGAATAACGACAGATAGACGCCAAGAATAATAATCACTTAATACCCCAGTAATGACACGACCACTCATCCCACCAATAGAGTTGCCACTAATATATAACCCCATTGATAGAGCTAAGTAGGCCGGATGGATCTCTTCGCTTAAATAAGTCATTGCCACCGCAGCAACACCACTTAATGACAGTCCAACTAAAGCTCGCGTAATTAAAATACCTGTCCAGCTATTCATGGTTGCACTTAATAATGTAAAAAATGCGGCACAAAACAGTGCGATAACCATAACATTTTTACGCCCAAAAGCGTCTGAAAGTGGTCCGGTGATTAATAAACCACATGCCATTAAAGCGGTTGAAAGTGAGAGCGCTAGACTACTGGTTGCTGGACTAATAGAAAATTCGTTAGATAGCACTGGCAATATGGGTTGCACAAAATAGAGTAAAGCGAATGTCGCTAAACCGACCATAAAAAATGACACTGTCACTTTTATGTACAGTGCATCATCACGCTGAATATAGTGTTTAGGATTAGATTGGCGATGAGCAGGCTTTTCTATACTTGATGTATTGTCTGAAATATCAGTGCCTAAGCTCATACTTTTACTGTCTATTTCGTGAGTGTCCATATTGATTAAACTTCCATTACTTAAATTTGATTTATGTCAATGTTAAAAATATTTGATTTTTTTGTCTAATATATTAATTATTAGAAATAAGACTTTTAAAGTATCAATAATAATATGAGAAAAATATGAATATTGAACTTAGGCATTTACGTTATTTTATTGCTGTTGCAGAAGAGCTTCACTTTGGCAAAGCAGCCGAAAGATTAAATATTTCGCAACCACCGCTGAGCCAACAAATACAAGCACTTGAAAGTGAAATCGGCGCTAGACTCTTAGAACGAACTAACCGTTCTGTTTCGTTAACACCCGCAGGACAAATGTTTTTAAAAGAGTCATATCAAATAATGGCGCAGGTTAACGCAGCCACAACGCGCGCCGCTAGAATGGAAAAGGGTGAGTTAGGTGAGATTTCAATTGGTTTTACTTCAACAACGCCTTTTATGCATTTAGTCACCTTAAGTTTGCGGCAGTTTAGAGAAAATTACCCAGAGGTCGGTATTCATATGCATCAAATGAATACAAAACAACAGATATCACCGTTACTGACTGGGCGTATTGATCTTGGGATCATGCGAAACACGACATTACCCGAAAATTTGCACCACCAGCTATTATTTCGTGAGCCTTTTATTTTGGCGGTTTATGAAGGGCATCCTCTGCTTGCTTACAAAGAAACGGGAGTCAATATTCACGATATTGGACAATATCCTTTTGTTTTCTTTGAAAGAGATGTCGGTACAGCACTTTATGATGAGATCATTCAACTACTTAGTCTGTCAGGAATTACGCCAACTATTGCACAAGAAGCGGGTGAAGCCATGACGATTTTAGGATTAGTTGCCGCTGGGCTTGGTATTTCCATTGTGACAAAATCATTTACGCGAATGAAAGTTGATGGGGTGCATTATCTACATTTTGCCAATTCTCAAGCGTTCTCTGAAGTTTGGTTAGTTTCACATAATAAACGTGCTATACCCGCAGCGGCGAATCGATTAACGCAATTACTGCTAAAAAATATCCTAGATCACCAAAAATCTTGATTTATCTGTGTTTTTGATCACGATTTTTATGTAAGTATTGTACAATTATCACAAATTGACGACATAATCGGTAATGAATTATTTGGAGCCTCGAATTAATTATGGCTCTTTAATTAAGGAAGCATTCAATGGGGAACCAACCTAGCCACATCGATCACGTAAAACAATTTAATCTTGGCACAGTCTTTCGTTTGATTGATGAACATGGTCCCATTTCGCGTATTTCATTGTCGAAAAAGGCAGAGCTTGCACCAGCAAGTATTACTAAGATCACGCGAGAATTAGTTGAAGCGCATCTTATTCATGAAACGGAGTTTCCAGATGTAGGATTTCGTGGCAGACCTGCAGTTGGATTAAAATTAGAAAGTCAGGGCTGGCAATTTCTCTGTATCCGCGTCAATAAAGGTAACTTGCTTTTTAGTTTAAGAGAATTAGACAGCAAACTGGTTACTGAAGATACGTTTGATTTTCCCAAAGAATATAGCGATGATTTTCTTAATCACTTTTTAGTTGCAATTGATAAATTCTTTGAACGTTATCAATCTCATGTTGAAAGACTGACGGCCATTAGCATTACAATGAATGCCATTGTTGATCCCATTAGTGGTGTTATTTATAGCTCGCCTTATTATGATATTAAAGACATACCACTTGCTGATAAAATCCATGAAAAAACAGGTGTCTCTGTATTTTTACAGCACAGCGTAACCGCATGGACAATGGCCGAATATTTATATGGTGCGGCAAAAAACAATTTAGACGTTCTACAAATTGTTATCGATGATATTGTTGGTGCTGGCGTGATAAGCAATGGAAAAACATTACATTCTCACAGTCACAGTGCGGTTGAAATTGGACACACTAAAGTCATCGACTCTGAAAATAGTTGCTATTGTGGGGCGAAGGGATGTTTAGAAACCGAAATTGCTATACCTCAATTAATTAAGAAAGCTCAATTATTAGCACAAGAAGATCCCACTTCGTTGCTAAACAAATATCCTATTACTGTTGAGACATTGTGTGATGCAATATTAGTTGGCGATAAATCAGCGCTAGAAATTGTTAATTTAGTCGCTCAGCGATTAGGTTTTATTTTGGCTGTGATGATTAATATCTTTAATCCACAAAAAATATTAATAGGTTCACCGCTTTGTCGCGCTAAATCTATTCTTTTTCCTTTGATCTTGAACCAAATTCAACAGCATGTCATGCCACGTTATGCTCAGTCTTTAACTATTGAAGAAACAGAATTAAGAAACAAAGGTACTTTACCAGCGGCCTCATTAGTGAAAGAGGCCCTGTACAATGGTTCTTTGTTAATTGAATTGATGCAAGGCTAAATGAAGTGTAAAAAATCGTAACAGAAGTGTTTTGCAAGCGTAAATACCCCAATTGATCATTAACGAATTCTCTATTTTCGACCAATTAACTAAAAAATTGAGCTATCTCAAGCCACCAGAAACAGTGTTACCCTAAACTCTAATCTCTGTCATTTTTTATGAACCTGATTTATCTGTCATAACGGAAGTAAATTATATGTTAACACGCTTTTTTGTTACGGGGACAGATACCAACGTGGGTAAAACTGTTGTAACCCGAGCACTTCTTCAGTCAATAAATCGTGGCGGGTCAACGGCAGTGGGTTATAAGCCTATTGCAACAGAATTGCATGAAACGGCTGAAGGTGAACGTAATCGTGATGCTATGATTATTCATAATTCATCGCCAGTTGAAGTTCGCTACGACGAAATTAATCCTATTTTGCTTGATAATTGTTATATTAGTGAAAATGAAATTGATTTTAATAAAATTTCAAATGAACTCGACAATTTAAGTAAAAAAGCAGAGTGTGTTGTTATCGAGGGTAATGGTGGTTGGCGTTATTTACTTGATGATAATACCTTTTATTCTGATTGGGTGGTGAAAGAACAAATCCCAGTCGTTTTGGTTGTTGGTATTCAACCAGGCTGTGTCAATCACTCAATATTAACTGCGCAATCTATTATTAATGATGGTGTAAAATTAGTAGGTTGGGTTGCGAACAGAATAAATCCAGGATTACCTTATTACGCGAAAATTGTGGAAAGGCTGTCTCAGCATATTCCTGCACCGTTGATTGGTGAAATCCCGTATTTGTTACGTCCTGAAGAACGTGATCTCTCTTGTTACCTCGATTTAAGTCAGTTAGAAATCGCGGTACCTGCTTAAGAGAGAAGATAAATAAGTAATCAAGTGGATTGCTATCAGTTTTTAAACGATACCAAACTTGTTACTTTTAAGCGCCTGATGAGTAAATTCATTGGGTGTTTTTGTTTTTTCTGATTTAGTCTCAAATATAGCTAATGATAAAAATGACACATAAAGTTAAGGCTAAATAATATAGAATGAATTAGATAACATGTTGATAAATAGTGACAAAGAGAAAGGGCGCTAATATTGCGCCCTTTTTTAATCACAAGATTTTATTAACTATAGATTAATGACGGGTATAGATGATTTTCTTGCTATCATTTTCACAAGTTCCGACAACTTTACCTTCTGTTTGTGCTACTTGGTCGTTTTCAACGACAGTTAAAGTAAAGTTAGCGGCTGGCACACCATTATTAATGATTTTTTGTTGAATAGACTCAACGACTTCATCACAACCTGCATTCGCAGCTAAAGGTACAAACGCAACCAGTGCGGTCATTACAGCAAATACATATTTTTTCATATTATTCTCTCCTTGTTTTAGCGGGCAAAAACATCACTGTTTTACACTATTTACTTACGGGTTAACAGGGCGACCAGTATTACTGTCTAAACAACGACGCGTTTCTGATTCCCAATATGCATAGATATTTGTGCTTTTCAGACAAGCATCTCGCTCATCAATGGCTTTATCTACTTTATTAAATTCGATTTTTTCCCGCTGATTGATTTGGGTACGAAGTTCACGCTTTTGATCCCAATCTTCTTTCATTTGTCGAGCTTGTTCTTTATCTAAAACATTGTCATAGCCATCGCCATTAATGGTTACATTAGTCGAAGCGGCAACAGAAGAAAAAGAAGACACTGATAAACCAAGAAATAAAGAGAACATCATGGTTCTGATGGCTTGTTTCTTAGTTAGTGTGTTTATCATGGTTGCTATCCTCTAAAGTTATGTAGCTATTACTCTCAATGACGATTATATCTTAATAATTATAGCTGATACCTTAATAAAAAATGTGTTTTCAGTGTGTTTAATTTTGACGATGGACACTTAACCCTGCAAATGACTGACTCACTGGCATCATTTCTAGCGTATTGATATTCACATGAGCAGGTAATGTTGCTGTCCAATATACCGCTTCAGCCACATCTTCAGGTGTTAACGCATTTGCATTAGCATAAGTCTGTTCAACTTTATCATTATCACCTTTAAAACGAATTAATGAAAATTCTGTACCACCGACCAGTCCCGGCTCAATATCGGTCACGCGGACTTTTTTACCTTGGAGATCAGCACGTAATCCTAAACTAAATTGCTTAACAAAGGCTTTAGTGGCGCCATAAACATTACCACCTAGATAAGGCCAAGACGCTGCTGTTGAGCTGATATTAATAACATGACCTTTGTTTCTTTCGACCATAAAAGGAAGAATAGCACGAGTGACATGAACTAAACCTTTATTGTTTGTCTCGATCATTGTATCCCAGTCATCAAGGCTTGCTTTATCAGCGGTATTTAAACCTAAGGCTAAGCCAGCATTATTGACTAATACATCAATTTCATGCCATTTTTCAGGTAATTGCTTGAAAATCTCACTAACGGCTTTTTTATCAGTAACATCTAACTGCAATGGATAAAATTGTTCACCTAGCTCTTTATGTAAGCTATTAAGTTTATCCAAACGACGAGCAGTACCAATAACTTTATGTCCATGGCTGATAAAATGACGAGCAATGGCTTCACCAAAGCCAGCAGAAGCACCCGTGATAAAAATAATCATTTAATTTCCCCTCAATAGTTATAATAATTGAAAGTAAAAGGCTATCACTAGAAAGAGTCAAGTTTAAAACGCGGCTTTGAGATAAATCAGGCTAAAAATCAGCTCGTTTTCTTATATGAAAGATTTTTATCTTTAATAATAAATAAGATTTTTGTTTTAAACTGCAATATAAGAAGGGGAAGATAGGGCAATTAACGACTCGGAGACTGGGTTTATTGAGAAAAACCCAGCCTAGTTGAATAAGGCAATGTCAGTTATTTTTTACCGACTTGATGGCCAATAACGCCACCTAAGACACCACCGCCAATGGTACCTAATGCGCTACCATCTGTTAAAATAGCACCACCGATAGCACCTGCGCCAGCGCCAATTGCTGTATTACGGTCGCGTTTTGTCATGCTAGAACAGCCCGCAAGTGAAAAAAGCAGAACAGAAGCGACACACAGTGTTCCAATCTTTTTTAACGTGATATTCATTTTTATAAACTCCGATATAAAGGACAATATAAAAATAAACCTATCGTATTTATACTAGGATCGGAATATTCGGGAACAACGGAGAGAAAATTCTTAAATTAACCCACATTATAGTGGGTTAATGTTTATTGGTGTTTCTTTTAAAAAATTAGAATGCTTGACGGAAAATTTCAATGATCTCTTTTTCATTACCTTTACGAGGATTAGAGAATGCATTACCGTCTTTAAGTGCCATTTCCGCCATATATGGGAAATCAGATTCTTTCACACCCAACTCACCTAAATGTTGCGGAATACCGATATCCGCAGAGAGGCGAGCGATAGCCGCAATAGCACGTTCAGCTGCATCCATGACGGATAAACCTGCGACATTTTCCCCCATAAATTCAGCAATATCAGCAAATTTTTCTGGATTCGCGATCAGGTTATAACGTAATACATGTGGGAGTAATACGGCATTGGCCACACCATGAGGCATATCATATAAGCCACCTAATTGGTGAGCCATTGCATGCACGTAACCAAGGTTAGCGTTATTAAATGCCATTCCTGCTAAAAGAGAAGCATAAGCCATATTTTCACGAGCTTTTAGGTTTGTCCCCAAGGCTACGGCTTGGCGTAAATTCCGAGAAATCAAACGGATAGCTTGAATAGCTGAAGCATCAGTGACAGGGTTAGCATCTTTAGAAATATAAGCTTCAACCGCATGAGTTAGCGCATCCATACCTGTTGCTGCAGTCAGTCCGGCGGGTTTGCCAATCATCAGCAATGGATCGTTAATAGAAACAGAAGGGAGGTTACGCCAACTCACAATAACAAATTTAACTTTAGTTTTTGTATTGGTCAGAACACAGTGGCGAGTGACTTCACTTGCTGTACCAGCAGTTGTATTCACTGCAATAATCGGTGGAAGTGGGTTTGTTAGTGTTTCAATACCGGCATAATTATAAAGGTCACCTTCATGAGTGGCTGCAATACCGATACCTTTACCACAGTCGTGTGGACTGCCACCTCCCACTGTAATTATCATGTCGCATTGTTCTTTGCGGAACATTGCAAGGCCTTCAAGCACATTCGTGTCTTTGGGATTAGGTTCAGTACCATCAAATACGGCAACATCAATACCCGCTTCTTTTAGATAACTGATAGTTTTATCTACGGCACCATCTTTTATCGCTCGTAGGCCTTTATCTGTCACCAATAGGGCTTTTTTACCGCCTAATAATTTGCAACGTTCGCCAACAACAGAGATAGCACCAGGACCAAAAAAGTTAACATTCGGTACCAAGTAATCAAATATACGATAGCTCATGATAAACCTTCCAATATCAGATTATTATTAAAATAAATTAAAGTATTAGTGCATTCTCACCTCGTTGATTATTAAGTCAAGGAAGTCGCTCACCAATGAGATGAATCGATTCATTTAACGTTGGTTCATTTGATATAAGTCAACGGGATATGCTTATTTGATGATGTGAGGTTAAGAAAATAACCATTCTAACATATATGGTTTGACAGATTTATATTCTGGGAGTACGTTAGAATTTCTTAAAGAAAGGAGCAAATATGGAACCGTTGCAATTATTTAAGGTATTAAGTGATCAAACAAGGCTAGATATTGTGTTGCTACTTAAAGCATCTGGCGAATTGTGTGTTTGTGACATTTATACAGCGCTAAATTTATCCCAACCGAAAACTTCTCGCCATCTAGCTATGTTGCGAGAAAGTGGACTATTACTTGATTCTAAACACGGGAAATGGGTTCATTATCGTTTGTCTCCTACATTGTTGCCGTGGGTGAAAAATATCATTGAAGTCACCTATGAGACTGAGAAAAATAAAATAGCAGATTTACTTCAATCTATTGAAAAGAAGGGGGCTGTGAGTTGTTGCCCTGAATAAAATTTTTTAACTTAATATATATGAAAAAGCAGATGTGAAAAGTTAGAGGAAGAGTCTTCTGAAAGAGGTTTTTATGCTTATTGCAGTATTAATATTTGTTCTAACAATTACTTTTGTTATTTGGCAGCCCAAAGGATTGGGGATTGGTTGGAGTGCAACAATTGGTGCGTTAATCGCATTATTACTCGGTGTCATTAATCTCCAAGATATTCCAGTGGTTTGGAATATTGTCTGGAACGCAACCGCCACATTTGTTGCTGTTATTATCATTAGCCTGATCCTTGATGAAAGTGGTTTCTTTGAATGGGCTGCACTTCATGTTGCAAAATGGGGCGGTGGTAAAGGTCGTCTTTTATTTAGCTATATTATCTTATTAGGCGCATCTGTTGCGGCACTTTTTGCCAATGATGGCGCTGCACTGATTTTAACGCCCATTGTGATTGCAATGTTATTAGCACTCGGGTTTAGTAAAGGAACAACATTAGCTTTTGTTATGGCGACAGGATTTATTGCAGATACAGCAAGCTTGCCTTTAATTGTTTCAAATTTAGTCAATATTGTTTCTGCTGATTTTTTTGATATTGGATTTACGGAATATGCCTCCGTGATGGTTCCCGTTGATATTGCGGCGATAATCGCGACATTAATTATGTTGCATTGGTTTTTCCGCAAAGATATTCCTCAGCAATATGACACATCTAAATTAGCGATACCAGCGACAGTGATTAAAGATGTGAAAACATTTAAAGCAGGTTGGTTGGTATTGCTTCTTTTATTACTTGGATTTTTCATACTGGAACCTTTGGGTATTCCAATTAGTGCTATTGCTGCTATTGGTGCTGTAATTTTGTGGTTTATTGCGGCACAAGGAAAGACGATTAATACTCGAAAAGTTTTACGAGGAGCACCTTGGCAAATTGTGGTTTTCTCCCTTGGCATGTACCTTGTTGTTTATGGATTACGTAATGCAGGCTTGACTCAATATCTATCAGAAATTCTCGATTTTCTATCAAGTAAAGGCGTATGGATTGCAACACTAGGAACGGGATATATCACCGCATTTTTATCATCAATAATGAACAATATGCCGACAGTGCTTGTTGGAGCCTTATCAATTGAAGGCAGTAATGCCTCCGGTTTAATTAAAGATGCAATGATTTATGCCAATGTCATAGGTGCAGATTTAGGTCCTAAAATTACACCAATAGGAAGTTTAGCGACATTATTGTGGTTACATGTTTTGTCGCAAAAAAACATGACCATTACATGGGGATATTATTTTAAAACGGGCATTATTATGACCATCCCTGTGCTTACAGTAACTCTGATTGCATTAGCACTTAGACTTACATTAATGAATTAGTGGTGAAAAAATGAATCGCATTGTAATTTATCACAATCCTAATTGTGGCACATCACGAAACACGCTTGAAATGATACGAAACAGTGGTATAGAGCCTGAAATTATCCATTATCTTGAGACGTCACCCTCTAAGTATGTTTTAGAGGAATTGATTGCTGATATGGGAATTTCGGTGAAAGCACTATTACGAAAGAATGTTGAACCTTATGATAAATTAGAACTTGATCATGTTAATGTTACTGATGAGCAACTTATTGATTATATGTTGAAATATCCAATATTAATCAATAGACCTATTGTTGTGACACCTTTAGGAACTCAGTTATGCAGGCCTTCAGAAGTCGTCTTAGATATTCTTCCAAAAGCACAGAAAGGTGCCTTTTCAAAAGAAGATGGACAAAATGTTATCGATGAAAAAGGGAATAGGCTGCTATAAAAGAGTTTATTAACTATTTTTAGGATAATAGAAGCCTCGTTAAGGCGGGGTTTTCTTGTTGTAATTAATCAGCCAACACCACAGGGCTTGAGAAAGAAAGGGCGGAAACGAAAAAATAAAGCACCCGTAAGCAGGTGCTTTATCATATCCAGCAATTATTATTTATTCTTCGAAGTACCAATATCCTTGATTGATAAATTCGGTTAATTCCGCAACAAAGGCCGGATTTTTCAATGCTTCACCGAGTTCATCTGTGCCAACTTCCGTAAACTGGCATAATGCATCTGCTCCTTTCATTTCCTTGGTAGCCCAAGCTTCTGTATTCACAAAGAAATCATTCTCGATACGTAGGACGCGCAGTCCGCTTAGTCGGTTCAGTTTTTCACCCGCATTTAACGCACTTAGTACTTCGTCTGGCTGATATGGTGGTTCTGCAGGGGCAATATCGAGTTCGTGGCGTGGTGTGGTTGTAAAACGGCCTAACCACTGTTCAAAATCATCAGGCTTGTTGATCATTTCAATCATCATAGCGCGCAGGCGTTCAACTTCATAAGACTCCATTCTTCCTGCGTTATCGCGTACTGTCAGATCAGGATCGCCATAATTTATTCCGCCCAGATCCTGTTCCAGTGCATAATCTGCAAAGCTACTTAGCAAATCACGACCATTGGGTCCACGAAAGCCGACAGAATAGTTCATGGTATCTTCGAAAGTAAAGCCATCGTGAGGGAATCCTGGTGGAATATACAGAATATCTCCCGGTGCCATTTCTACATCAATAATTGGCTCAAATGGATCAACATGCAGTAATGCAGGATGCGGGCAGAACTGACGCATTGGCAGGGCGTCACCTACGCGCCAACGACGGCGTCCCATTCCTTGAATGATAAAAACATCATAGTTATCAATATGAGGTCCGACACCACCTCCGGGCACTGAATAGGAAATCATCAGATCATCAAGACGCCATTCAGGTAGCACTCGAAATGGTTTTACTAGTTCAGCTGCTGGCATATGCCAATGGTTAACTGCTTGTACCAGTAGTGACCAGCCTTCTTCGCCTAATTCGCTGAAGTCTTCAAACGGACCGTGACTTGCCTGCCATTTGTTGCCAGTGAAACTGACAAGGCGGCTGTCGATTTCCGGTTCCATTGCCAGACCTGCCAGTTCATCTGGAGTGATTGGATCGACAAAATTAGGAAATGCATTTTTCAGTACAACAGGTTTCTTTTGCCAGTATTTCTCTAAAAATTCAGGCCAATTAAGATTCAGTTTGTTAACCATGTGATCACGTCTGTATCAATGAATAGGCTGGTCATTATAGAAGTAATACAAAGTGATATTTTTGTTTGGCATCAAATGGCAGTTAATAACACTAATAGGAATAGTATCAACGATGGGAATTTGATATAGAAAGTGACGATATCAAAAGTTATGTTTAAAAAGAACCAACATAATCAATTAGCCAAAAATAGAGATTTCAATGCCTATCCGTATTTAGATACCAAGGTTCGCATAATGTATATTATGTTAAATGAAGCATGTAACTTTATTCTAGGTCTGTGTATCATCATCTTTGAGCCCTATTAATTAAGCCCTATTAATACTGATTATTTTTTATATTAAAGTATTGAACCAACGGCTTTATATTCTTTCTTACTTATTGATAGTCACTTCTTATCTTCGATACTGTGCTAAAACCATGCTCAGGTGAAAAACTTATTATTCAATTAAATATCAATAGATTAGCTCATTTTTATCTTGTTCATTTTTTTGTTCTCTTAAAGCAAATGTTTTAAATGGTAATGAAATAAACTTAAGCTACAATTTAATAAACCTGCTGGAATAAATATAAAAAACTGCCTTCTTATCTTTAATTTATTTTTAAAAATAAATAGTTAGCTGTATTGCTAATACAGCTCGGTACGATCACACCTTTTACTTAATAAAGGGTTAATTCCTTTTAAATAGGAAATCAATAATCATGAATAAAACTTTCGCGACCGAAATATTTATCAATGGCGAGGTCCATACTCTTGATAGAGAAAATCCTCTCGCTCAAGCGATCGCTGTCTATCAAGGTAAATTTCTTTTTATTGGCTCAAATGATGAAGTGATGCAATTTCAAAATGCAGAAAAAAAAATCATCGATCTAAAAAAACACGTTATTATTCCTGGGCTTAATGACTCTCATCTTCATTTGATCCGCGGTGGATTAAACTACAACCTAGAATTACGGTGGGAAGGCGTCCCTTCTCTTTCTATTGCCCTTGATATGTTAAAGGCTCAAGCCCAAGTGACACCGTCACCGCAATGGGTACGTGTTGTTGGTGGTTGGAGCGAGTTTCAATTCGCAGAGCGTCGCATGCCAACGCTAGACGAAATTAATGCGGTTTCTCCTGATACGCCTGTTTTTGTATTACACCTCTATGATAGCGCATTGCTAAACAAAGCAGCATTGCGTGCGATTGGTTATACCAAAGAGACACCCAATCCACCAGGTGGTGAAATTCAGCGTGATGAACATGGCAATGCTACCGGATTATTGATAGCAAAACCTAACGCGATGTTGCTCTATTCTGCATTAGCAAAAGGCCCTAAATTACCTCTTGAATATCAAGTGAATTCAACCCGTCAATTTATGAGAGAATTGAATCGTCTTGGTGTAACGAGCGCTATTGATGCGGGGGGTGGTTTTCAAAATTACCCTGAAGATTATCAAGTTGTTGATGAGCTTGCTAAGAATAATCAATTAACGATTCGTATTGCATATAATTTATTTACTCAAAGACCAAAGCAAGAGTTTGAAGATTTCCAACAATGGACATCAATGGTATCACCCGGTGATGGCAGTGATTTTTATCGTCATAACGGTGCTGGTGAAATGTTGGTTTTTTCTGCGGCAGATTTTGAAGACTTCTTACAGCCAAGGCCTGATCTTCCTGAAAACATGGAAGCAGAATTAGAGAAAGTGATTCGTCATTTAGTCGAACATCGCTGGCCATTTCGTTTACATGCCACTTATAACGAATCCATTAGTCGCATGTTAGATGTTTTTGAAAAAGTAAATAAAGACATTCCTTTCGATGGCTTGCATTGGTTTTTCGATCATGCTGAAACCATCAGTGAGAAAAATATTGAACGCGTTAAAGCGCTTGGCGGTGGATTAGCAATTCAACATCGTATGGCATTCCAAGGTGAATATTTTGCACAACGTTATGGTACAAAAGCACTGAAACAAACACCCCCTGTCGCCAAAATGTTAAATGCACAAGTTCCTGTTGGATTAGGTACAGATGCAACTCGTGTTGCTAGTTACAATCCGTGGACAGCGCTTTATTGGTTAGTGTCAGGGCGTACTGTAGGGGGGATGCAAATGTATGACGGCGATAATCGTTTAGACAGAGATACAGCGCTTATGTTATGGACGATGGGAAGTTCATGGTTCTCCAATGAACAAGGTAAAAAAGGTCAAATTAAAGTAGGTCAATTTGCCGACTTTATCGCCCTTTCTGCTGATTATTTTCGAGTACCGGAAAATGAAATCAAAGCGATTGAATCACTTTTAACCGTCGTAGATGGCAAGATAGTGTATGCAAATGGTGATTTTTCATCATTAACACCGCCTTCTATTCCTGTATTACCTGATTGGTCACCGGTGATCAAAGTACCTGGTCACTATTCTTATTTGCGACAAGAGACAAAAACAGCGGTATTAAATCAGCTACATCAATGCTGTGGTGCCTGCCATGTTCATGGGCATCAACATGATATTGCTCGCCAATCATCCATTCCTGTTTCAGATGATAATGCATTTTGGGGTGCTTTAGGCTGTTCTTGCTTTGCATTCTAATTTTTATGATAACGATGGTTGGTCATTGCTTGCCAACCATCTCAAACAAAAGAGATAAGACGATGACAACGCAACGCACCTCTGCATGGTCGCCCTTACGTAATCGTATTTTTTTCGTATTATGGATGGCAACGCTATTTTCTAATATTGGTACTTGGATGAATGATGTGGGTGCCGGTTGGTTGATGACAAACCTAAGCCCTGATCCCGTAATGATTGCCGCTATTCAAGCCATGACAACATTACCTGTTTTCTTATTGGCACTTCCAGCAGGAGCTATTGCTGATATTTTCGATAAACGAAAGCTGCTTATTTTTGTGAATATGTTAATGCTCTGTGCGGCTTCATTATTGGCTGTTTTAGTGTATTTCGATGTTATCAGCATTGGCTGGTTATTATTAATTACTTTTGTTCTGGGCTCTGGCGCAGCATTTTTAGGTCCTGCATGGCAAGCGATAGTACCAAGTATTATCGAACCCAATGAATTAAAATCAGGTATTGCCTTAAACAGTATGGGTATTAATATCAGTCGCGCAATAGGCCCAGCACTTGCAGGTATTTTGATTTCCCAAGTCGGTCTTTATCTTCCATTTTTACTTAATGCTTTAAGCTTTATCGCCATTATTCTGGCTGTCTGGTGGTGGGATGGTGAGAAAAAAGAAGAGGAAAAACTCCCTGCTGAATCTGTTGTGGCTGCAATGATCTCCGGTTTACGCTATGCACGTTATAGCCCTGCATTAATAAAAACGATTATAAGAGCAGCCAGCTTTTTTATTTTTGCAAGCGCTTATTGGGCAATGTTACCGCTAGTCGCTCGGGTCTCACTACATGGTGATGCAACATTATATGGGTTACTTACCACCAGCATTGGTATTGGTGCAGTGGCTGGTGCATTTAGCTTATCAACATTGCGTGAAAAATGGAGTACCAGCACACTAATCGCTGTTGGCACTGTGGTGACTGCATTAGTGTTATTTATTTTCGCCAGTGCGACTTCAAAATATTTAGCTATTTTTGCTAGTATGCTTGCTGGATTTAGCTGGATAATCACCCTTTCCACATTAATGGTCTCAGCACAAACAGCATTGCCTAATTGGGTTCGTGCGAGAGGTCTTGCGCTCTATTTAACCGTATTTTCTGGCTCAATGGCGTTAGGTTCCCTTATCTGGGGACAAGTTGCTTCACATACGTCAGTGACGGTGGCTTTGCTGTGTGCAACCGTTGGGATTATTTTAGTTTGGTTATGTGTTTTTCGCGTCAAATTGGAACATGATAACATCAACTTACAGCACTCAGAACACTTTATTTTGGATGATGGACTGATTGATATTACAACAGATAAAGGCCCTGTGTTAATTACCGTGAATTATCAAATTGGAGTCAATCACCATGAGCAATTCCTAAGTTTAATGAATCGATTAAAAACGGTTCGTTTAAGAGATGGCGGTTATTCATGGGGACTATTTGTTTTATCTGATGCGATTACAGAAAATAACGTTCGAACGTATATGGAAACTTTTATGGTGGCTTCTTGGGCTGAGCATCTTCGTCAACATGATCGCGCGACAATCGATGATAAACAGCTGCAACAACAATTAGATAAAATAATCAGTACTAAAAAAGTGACTCACTCTTTTTCTGCTTTTTCGCGTAAGAAGTAATAAGTAGTAACCAAGTCATTAAAGCTTATTAAATAGATTAATTTAATGGCTTGGCTTTAGAATACATGCCATATTTATTTTATTCGATACCTTTTATTGATACTACTATGGCTTTCTTGTACTCTGCACCGCTTCTTACCTTTGAAACAATTAAAACGTATTTGAGAAAATCATGACAGGACATCGTTCTAAAGATCCGCTACACGGCGTTACTCTTGAAATGCAAGTAAATGCGCTAGTGGCAAAATATGGTTGGGCTAAATTAGGACAGCTTATCAAAATTAACTGCTTTAGAAGTGTTCCTAGCGTGAAATCGAGTTTAAAGTTTTTGCGTAGAACTCCGTGGGCACGGGCTGAAGTAGAAGCGCTTTATCTTGATTCTCTTGAAGCTGATATTGATGATGTGATTGAAGTTTTCGATCATCCAGATTGTGATCCGTGGGCGAATAGCCGTCGAAAGTAAAATATCTAGCATCGATAAAATAGTACCGAAAATATTACTCTCACTCATCTCTAAACTCCTTCGGCGTCATGCCAAATTCTTTTTTAAAGATAGAATAAAAGTATTGTAATGACGGATAGCCACACATCACTGAAATTTCTTGGATTGCGAGTGTTGTTGTGGCTAATAAATTTTGAGCGCGTTTGAGTTTCTCTTCATAAATAACAGTATGAATTGTCTTGCCAATTTCTTTTTTAAACCGTTGCTCTAAATTAGAACGCGACATATTAACTGCATCTAAAACTTGTTCTGTTTTTATCCCTTTACAGGCATTGTAATAAATATAATGCATAGCTTGAACAACAGTGGGATCGTTAAATGAGTGAAAGTCAGTTGAGCGCCGTTCAACAATTTTAACGGGAGGAACTAATACTCTTTGCTGTTTATCTGTTACATGCCCTTCTAGGGTTTGATGTAATAGCTTTGCAGCTAAATATCCCATTTGTCGTGAACCTTGCACAACAGAAGATAATGCAATACGAGATAAATAACGGGTCATATCTTCATCATCAATACCAATAATACTGATCTCTTCAGGTACATTTATATTTAAATTATCGCAGACTTGCAGTAAATGACGCGCTCGTGCATCTGTTACCGCAATAATGCCAGTTTGTGGCGGTAACGTTTGTATCCAATCAGATAAACGATTTTGCGCGTGTTGCCAATTTTCTTGCGTTATATCCATGCCGTTATAAACAATGCCTGGATATTTTTCACTGGTGACTAATTGGCGAAAAGCGTACTCACGTTCATTAGACCAATGAGGATGATCTTTTGCTGGTAGGCCATAAAAAGCAAAGTGTTTCAGCCCTTTCTGTTTTAAATGTAAAAAGGCTTGTTGAACTAATTCATAATTATCAGTGGCGATATAAGGTACAGGCGGGTAACTTTTTTCTTGATGATAAGAGCCACCTACACCAATTACCGCTAACGATGATTGGCTTAAATGTTTCGCAATAATCGGATCATCAAAATCTGCAATAATACCGTCACAAACCCAGTGATTAATATTATCCACTCGAGTACGAAAATCTTCTTCAATAAATACATCCCAATGGCACTGCGATGCCTGAAGATATTCTCCAACACCCTCAACTACTTGTCGGTCATAGACTTTATTAGCGTTGAATAACAGCACAATACGAAAGTATTTATCTTTTTTCATTTTACTCTACCTGATTATCCAGCTACGCATTAAACCACAGCTTTAATTTTGCTAGAACTTGCTTTCATCGCTATGTGATTACTATCACACAAGCCAAATTTCGTAATAGCAAAGTAAAAAATAGGAATAACCAATGTTAAGAACAACGAGTATTTTGTTTTTAAACACGATTGCCGAGGAGATTTTTCATGTATCAGAATAACTTTAATAAATTAATTTCTAGGCAAAATACCTATAGCGCAAAATGGTGTAATAGTAACGCTAATGTTATTCCATTATCTGTTGCGGATATGGAAATTGCTGCGCCTGATTTTATTACAAACAGACTTGCTGAATTTAATCACAAGGGAATTTATGGTTATACCGATCTTAGCCATGATTGGAATAACGTTGCTGCTAATTGGTTTAAAAGCCAATATCAATGGATAGTTGCTCCTGAGACGATTGTATTTTGTCCTCGTGTTATACAAGCGGTTTCACTTTATATCCAGAATTTCACACAAATAGGCGATAAAATCACAACGCTATCTCCGGCTTATCATCCTATTAGTAATGCTGTTTGTGTAAATAACCGCGAGTTATTAGAAAGCCCGTTAATTTATCGTGACGGTTACTATGAAATTGATTTTGACGATCTAGAAAATAAGTTTAAACAATCGGTCTGTTTTATGTTGCTTTCACCACACAATCCAACAGGTACGGTATGGCAGCAAACTGATTTAATAAAAATAGCGAAGCTTGCACAAAAATATCACGTTTTTATTATTTCTGATGATGTACACGCAGATTTTGTTTTTGATGATGCTCGCTATCACCCTATTTCATCCTTAAACACCTATGTAGAACAACACTCTTTTATTTGCACATCTCCAGCTAAAACTTTCAATTTAGCAGGACTAGAGATAGCGAATATTGTGATTGCTAACCCTGAATACCGTGAAAAATTCAAGCAATGCTTAATTGCTGCAGGTATTCATAATCCTGGTTATTTTTCAGTTCCCGCTTTTTTACAAGCTTACACCTTACAAGGCCAACAATGGGTTGGTGAATTAAAAACGTACCTTGCTGATAACCGACGTTGGGTAAAAGAACAATGTGAACGTTATTTTCCCGATTGGGTTGTCACACAAAGTCATGGCACCTACATGCTATGGGTTAATTACCAAAAAATGCAGTTAACCGAAGAACAACTAAAACATTGGTTTGTTTCATTAGCCGAAGTGGAAATGAGTTGGGGGCGTGGTTTTGGTGCGGTTGGGGATGGTTTTTTCCGCATTAATATCGCGACACCTCGTTCAATATTAGAAACCGCTTTCACTCGGCTTATTCGTACCTTACCTCACGCCAGTTTGGAATAAATTACAATGAAAACGCAAATGATAAACAGCCCAAGAACGCCCACGCTTCTTGAATCACTCTTTCCTATTCTCACTATGGTGGTGTTATTAGGAGGAGGCTACGCCGCTTTTGATTTACCACCAGAACCATTAATGGTGCTTTCGACTGTTGTGGCTGCACTGTTAGTAAAACGGTTGGGATATCGCTATGACGAGATCTTAACCGCTATCTCACAAAAGATTGCTAAAACTATGCCTGCATTGCTGATTTTAATCAGTGTGGGCTTGTTAATAGGCACATGGATGATTGGTGGCACCATTCCACTGATGATCTATTACGGCTTGAAAATGATTAGCCCTGAAATGCTATATGTCACAGCATTATTGGTCACGTCATTGGTATCGGTCTGTACGGGAACATCATGGGGTTCTGCTGGAACCATTGGTGTTGCATTTATGGGCGTTGCAGTGGGCATGGAAGCAAACCTTGCGGCAACAGCCGGTGCTGTGGTTGCAGGGGCTTATTTTGGTGACAAGCTCTCACCATTATCAGGTGATACCAACCTTGCCGCAATGGCAGCAAGGATCGACCTTTATCAACATATTTGGCATTTACTTTATACCACATTGCCTTCGCTAATTTTAACGGCGATTGTGATGACTGTTTATGGCATGAATGGCGATTTAGCGGGTCAAGGTGTGCCAGAAAAAGTGACCTTAATTACCAATGGTCTTGAGAATGTTTATAACTTCAATCTTATTCTTCTCATTCCTGTATTGGTAATTCTATATGGTTCAGTAACGAAAAAGCCCACTATCCCTGTGATGCTAGCCTCTGCCGCAATTGCGATGTTTAACGCTTATCTTATTCAAGGCTTTGGTTTACATGACATAGTAAAAAGTGCGGTTGATGGTTTCAATGTCTCGATGATCCAAGGTAAAGAAGTTCCTGAATTGTTAGGTAATTTACTAAATCGTGGTGGCATGAATTCCATGATGAGCACTCTGCTTATCTGTTTCTGCGCCCTCTCTTTTGCTGGTACTTTATCGTTAAGTGGCGCATTAGAAGTGATTGTTCATGCATTGTTAAAAATGGTGCACTCAACAGGTTCGATGATCTTAGCCACAATTGTTTGTGGACTAACTATGATTGGCGTGACCTGTAATGGACAAATCTCAATCCTTATTCCTATAGAAATGTTACGTGGTGCCTATATTGAACGAGGCTTACATCCTAAAAATCTGGCACGTACTGTAGAAGACTCCGCCACTATCTTTGAACCTATTTTACCGTGGACCGCTGCCGGCGCTTATATGGCGGGTACATTAGGTGTTGCAACCTTAAGTTACTTACCTTGGGCTGTATTGTGCTGGAGTGGCATCTTCTTTGCCATGCTGTGGGGTTTTACGGGCTTTGGCATTGCCAAATTAACACCAGAAGAGCAGGAAGAAATGACTGCTGAACTTGGATCACATTCAGAATTACAACTTGATACTAAATAAGGACGGTTCCATGTCTTACTTTGATAAAATTGAAAAAATTCAATATGAAGGCACAACAAGCGATAATCCATTAGCGTTTCGTTACTATAACCCTGATGAGATTATTTTGGGTAAACGAATGGAAGATCACTTAAGATTCGCAGCTTGTTATTGGCATAACTTCTGCTGGAATGGTTCTGATATGTTCGGTATCGGTACTTTTGATAGACCTTGGCAAACACCAGGTGAAGCTTTAGAGCAAGCTAAGCGTAAAGCTGATGTGGCCTTTGAATTCTTTCATAAGCTAAATGTTCCTTTCTATTGTTTTCATGATGTGGATGTGATTTCCGAAGGGAATAGCATCAATGAATATATTTCTAACATGGCGGCGATCACCGACGTATTAGCGGAAAAACAAGAAGAGACTAACGTTAAGCTATTATGGGGAACGGCAAATTGCTTCACTAATCCTCGTTATGGCGCGGGCGCGGCAACAAATCCTGATCCTGATGTTTTTGCATGGGCCGCAACACAAGTGTGTGAAGCGATGAAAGCGACAAAAGCACTGGGGGGTGAAAACTATGTATTATGGGGCGGGCGTGAAGGTTATGAAACCCTACTAAATACTGATTTACGCCAAGAAAGGGAGCAAATTGGCCGCTTTATGCAGATGGTGGTCGAGCACAAGCATAAAATTGGTTTCCAAGGCACATTATTGATTGAACCCAAACCTCAAGAGCCAACAAAACATCAGTATGATTATGATACTGCAACCGTTTATGGCTTCTTAAAGCAGTTTGGCCTTGAAAAAGAAGTGAAAGTAAACATTGAAGCAAACCACGCGACATTAGCAGGACATAGTTTCCACCATGAGATTGCAACTGCGATTGCGTTAGGCATTTTAGGCTCTGTTGATGCTAACCGTGGTGATCCTCAATTAGGTTGGGATACAGACCAATTCCCAAATAGCGTAGAAGAAAATGCACTAGTCATGTATGAAATTCTTAAATCAGGTGGCTTTACTACAGGTGGATTAAACTTTGATGCTAAAGTTCGTCGCCAAAGCAATGATAAATATGACCTATTCTACGGGCATATTTCAGGAATGGACACAATGGCAATGGCATTACGCATTGCGGCAAAAATGATCCAAGATGGCGGCCTTGATAAATTTACGGCACAACGTTATTCAGGTTGGAGTGCGGAGTTTGGTCAAAATATCTTACAAGGCAAATTAAGCCTTGAAGATGTGGCGAAATACGCACAAAGCAATACATTAGCGCCACAGTTACAAAGTGGGCGCCAAGAAATGCTAGAAAGTTTAGTGAATCGCTATATTTTTGGTTAATGGTATAAACGTAATAACACAGCGGGTTTTTCCGCTGTGTTTATTAATTAGATACAGGTCATGAGGTAATTTCATGTATTTAGGGCTAGATCTAGGCACTTCAAGCGTTAAAGCGATCATCATGAATGAGCAAGGCAAAGTTGTTGCCAGTCATTCTGTTTCTTTAGCAATATCACGCCCTCACCCTCAATGGTCAGAACAAGATCCACTGCAATGGTGGCAAGCAACGGAAGAAGCCATTCTTCAGCTTGGGCGCAGTTATCCGATGGATAAAATCGAAGCGATTGGATTAAGCGGACAAATGCATGGCGCCGTTTTACTTGATGCACAACAAGCGATGCTACGTCCCGCCATCCTATGGAACGATGGGCGTAGTTTTAAACAGTGTCAGACGCTTGAGGCGCAATATCCTCAGTTTAAAAAAATCACTGGTAACTTAGTTATGCCCGGCTTTACAGCCCCAAAACTACAATGGGTTGCTGAACATGAACCTGAAATCTTTCAACGTATTGCACATGTTTTATTACCTAAAGATTTTTTACGTTGGAAGATGAGCGGTAATTTTGCTAGTGATATGTCAGATTCAGCCGGTACGCTTTGGTTAGATATGCAAAAGCGAGATTGGAGTGATGAACTTTTAAATGCGACAGGATTAACACGTCGGCAGATGCCAACATTGTTTGAAGGTAATCAAATAACGGGCTATCTATTGGCTGATATTGCTGAAAAATGGCAAATGAAGCAAGTACCTATTATTGCTGGTGCTGGAGATAATGCGGCGGGGGCAATTGGTGTTGGTGTTTATCAACCTGGTCAGGCAATGCTCTCTTTGGGTACTTCAGGCGTTTATTTTGTTGTTAGCGAAAAATTTCTCCAAAATAGTGATAACGCAGTACACAGTTTTTGTCACGCATTACCCAATACTTGGCATTTAATGTCAGTGATGTTAAGTGCAGCATCATGTCTTGATTGGGTGTGTCAATTGACAGGAATTGAGAGTGTGAGTGCGATGTTTGAAGAAATTAAACACGCTACTTTTGCTCAGAGTCCCCTGCTGTTTTTACCTTATCTTTCTGGTGAACGGACACCTTATAATAACCCTAATGCGAAAGGTATCTTTTGGGGATTAACCCATGAACATCAAAGAGCTGACTTATGCCAAGCTGTTCTTGAAGGTGTGAGTTTTGCATTACGACAAGGGATTGAAGTTGCTGATAATGCTGGACAATTAGCTGATAATATTACGTTAATTGGCGGTGGTGCCCGAAGTGAATATTGGCGACAACTTCTTGCAGATATTACTGGAAAAAATCTCGATTATCGTCAAGGTGGTGATGTTGGTCCCGCTCTTGGTGCTGCAAGACTCGCACAATTAGCCGTAAATCCAGCTTATTCATCACACGTTATTCTTTCTCAACCTAAGCTTGAACAACGCCATACGCCAAATTTAGAAAAACATAAAACATACGAAAAAAAATATCATGCTTTTAAAAAGTTATATTCATTAATAGAGACGATGGAAATATAACAATATTGCGTCAATATCAGGGTAAATTAATAGCGCTAATTTTTATTTATAAAGTTAGCGCCATTTTATCAATAATTAACGATATCCCCGAGTATGGTTTTTAGCTGACCAACTGTAGGTTTCATCACTAGGGGCTAGTTTTTGCTTCTTCTTGAGGGCTTGTGCTTTTTTGGTGGCTTTTTCAACTTCGAGGGAGATTTCGGTAATAATGGAGTCTTTGACTTTATTCATTTCGGCGTTAGTTAACTCACGGCCTAATTTCTTTTTCTCTTGACCTATTCGGGTTCTTACTCGCATTTGTTGGGCATCTGTCATTTCTTGGAGTGTCAGTTTCTTCATTCTATTACCCTACTTATGTTGAGTGAGGAGCTATTAATATAGCATTATTAAGACACCTCTCCATCATTATATTTTAAATTTGGGTAATTAATTTCTTATTACATTAAAGATGCATTACGCCTGAATATGTGCGTAATGCATAAACAATAACTTTAAATAACAAATTAAACTAATTGAAGAAATGCGGCTTTAAATCCATCAATGTCTTGCTGTGTTGTTGCCCACGAAGTACAAAGACGTAAACAACTTAAATTAGGATCTTCAAGTAAAACACGATGGAAAACAAATTGTTGAGTTAATTTTTCCGCAAGTGTATTTGGCAAAATAACAAAAACTTGGTTAGATTCTGGCGGTGCTAAAAATTCAAAACCTTGTGCAGTAAAGAATTCAGTTAATTGTGATGCCATTTCATTAAGGTGTTTACCTAATTTAAAATAGAGATCATCTTTAAATAAAGCTTCAAATTGCGCGCCTAATAACCAGCCTTTTGCTTGTAATCCACCCTTTTGTTTCAAGCTAAAACGGAAATCAGTTTTCAATGCAGGATGACAAATCACTAAGGTTTCAGCTGACATTGCACCAATTTTTGTACCACCAATATAAAAAGCATCGGTTAAACTGGCGATATCTTCAATAGTCAGATCACTTTGTGCGGACATTAATCCTGCGGCTAAACGCGCACCATCAAGATATAGCCATAAATTATGCTCGTTACAGAAGTTACGTAGCGCTTGTAACTCCGCTTTGCGATAAACCGTACCAATTTCTGTGGCATTGGTTATATAAACAAGCTTAGGTTGCACCCAATGTTCATCATTATGCTCAGCCAGAATAGGTTTTAACAATGCGGGAGTTAATTTGCCATCAGCAGAAAATGTGGTGATAACTTTATGCCCTGTAGCTTCAATAGCGCCGGTTTCATGTGTAGCAATATGTCCTGTACTCACAGAAATAACTGCTTGGTGTGGACGTAAAAAATGAGAAATCGCGGTTAAATTAGTGATGGTACCACCATTAAAAAAGTGAATATCCGCATCAGGCTGTTGAATACGCTGTTTTATTAATTGAGCAGCTTGATGACAAAGCGTATCCATGCCATATCCATCATAGCGTTGCCCCACTGTATCCGTGATTGCCTTCATGACCGCAGGATGTGCAATTTCATTATAATCATTTTGGAAGCGGTACATGTGTTCTCCTGTCGAATGTTGTGTTTTTATCGTGTTTTATAAAGAAAAACGCTCTACATCTAATCAATACATCGATTAAATGTAAAGCGCTTTAATATCTTGAAAAAGTAAGTTATTTAAAGCAGACCTCGCCCCAACGCGCTAAACCAGCGGTAACCGAACCGAAGTCATTTCCTTTCACAATAGGAATATTAGGTAATTGTTGTTCTATTGCTTGGCATAAAATCGGTGAACGCGCTGAGCCACCAGTCATAAAAATAGCGTCAGGTTTTATTCCCCCTTGTCGAACAGCGTCATTAACTAATTCAATCATTTTACTTTTAGGGGATTCAATCGATTCCACCATTTGTTCACGCTCAATGGTACATTCTAATGTTTCATTTAATAAGGCGATATTAGCAATATATTCAGGAGAATCTGATAAGGCAATTTTAGCCTCTTCAGCACGTCGAACAATGCTGTAACCCAGTGTTTCATTATACACTTCGATTAGACGAGCTATTTTCTCTGGTTCTTTTGCATCTCGTCTAAGTTGATTTAATGCAGCCAAATTTTGACGAGAATAAAAATCTTTTTGCGCTTCGACATTATTAATCGCAATAGGGTCCCAGAACTGTTTCAGCGGTAATTTAATACCAGAAGAAGTTAATCCTGTCATACCGAATAAAGGCATAAGCTGTTTAAAAGCAAGATAAATATCAAGATCATTACCACCAACACGCTGTCCACTATGGGCAAGTAAGGTATTTGAACGGTCAGTTTTTCCTTGATAACTCGGCCCCATTTGAATTAATGAGCAATCAGTTGTACCACCACCAATATCAACGACTAATACAGTTTGGTCTTTAGTCAATGTCGATTCATATTCAAGCCCAGCAGCAACAGGTTCAAATTCAAACATAATATTCTTAAACCCAGCTCTTTTAGCTGCGCGGATAAGAATACTTTCTGCTTGTTTATTTGAAGATTCACCACCTAACCCATTAAAGTTAATTGGTTTGCCAATAACAGTATCTGTGATCGCTTCTTGTGTACTTTTTTCTGCTTGGTACTTAATATTTGCCATCATGGCACAAACTAAATCTTCAAAGAAGCTAATTTGTATATCGTGTAGGCCTGAAGCACCTAAAAAGGATTTAGGCGATTTAACGTAATATACATCGCGCGGATCACGTAGATATAAACTTAGTGCGGATTGTCCGAAAAGAATATCTTCGGGTACTAATTCAATATCTTCTTCTCGATTAAACGCAATCGACTTTCTTAGTAATTGTTCGCCAATTTCACTGGAAGGTTTAATATTTAAATGGCGAAATAAGTGCTCAGAAACAGATTCACGGGTTGGCGCACAAAGGGTCGATGGAATATAGACATCATTACCTTCTAAAGGCAAAAGAGTGGGTTTTCCCTCTTTCATAATTGCAACAGAACAATTTGATGTTCCGTAGTCAAAGCCAATAAACATTTAGCCTCCCCAATAGACTTTCATTAAAAAAAGACTGAGCACTCTACATCAAGCTTTTTGCAATTACCATCAGATTATGGGGCTTAAAAGAGAGAAAATAAGTGTTGTAATAATTTTCGTTCAATGTGCGTTAGTAATCCCTATTTATCATTTAGATCAGATAAAAAGTAATTTTTATCAAAACTCATTATTGTTAGGTTGGGTTTTAACCCACCTAAATAGCAGTCAACCGAGTCGGTAAATAAATGAAATAAGCACCCTACTGCAATGGCTTTTAATTTCCATGAGGGTAAAAACCATACACCCAAATAAACCAAAGCGGCCCAAACAGTGTGTAATGGATGAAAGCCAATGCTACAACGATTGGGATCAAAAATAGGTGTTGCTAACAAATGGTCAATATCAATTGCCATTGTTCCTATCATAAGCAGTGAGGCAAACTTCCAATTTTTACGCCAGAAAAGATACCCTAATAAAATAGGTACTAAAAAATGTAACCCGTAATGTAAAATTGTTCTGCTGATTTCAAATATCACAAAATCTCCGATATTTCTAAAAATACTTGTCACTTAATATACCAAATAGTTGTTGTCTTTTTTATTTGAACTAAATTTAAAGGAGTTTTTTTAATTTAGGAATTCATAATGAAACGCAATAAAATATTGGTTGCTCTATTATCCTCATTACTCTCTATTTCTATGGCTAGTGAAGCCTGCTCTAGTTTGGCTATACTTGATAAAAATAATAACGTTTATCAAGGTAGAACTCTTGAACTAACGGCTGATTTACCTTCATGGATCACTTATTATCCTAAAAATACACAATTTACAAAAAAAACGCCTAATGGTGAAAATGGCCTAAGTTATAGCAATAAATATGACATATTAGCCGTTACAACAGATATTTTTTTTGATGGTGATGATCATAACTTATTACAAGGTTTAAATAGTGCGGGGTTATCATTTAGCGCGAACATGATAACAGAAGCTGAATTATCACCACTTGATAAAAATGATTATGATAAAGCCATTCCCGTTACTTCGTTAGGTGAATGGGCATTAGCTAATTTCTCTACGGTTGAAGAAGTACAAAAAGCGGTTGAGTCAGGTTATTTTTGGGCTCCCGTGTTAAAAAACTTTGGTAATCTAAAATCGCCTTTTCACTATGCTTTCTATGATAAAAAAGGTGGCAGTATTGTCGTTGAAGCCACAAACGGTAAATTACACGTTTATCAAAATCCAACCCGTGTAATGACAAATGGTCCAGATTTTCCTTGGCATTTAACAAACCTTAACAACTATAGTCAATTAACTAATATCGATAAATCTTCAGGAAAATTAGCAAATATCAATGTTGTACAGCCTGATAGCGGCATTGCAACATCTCAATTACCTTCATCAGATACGTCTGTTGGCCGTTTTATTCGCGCGGTTTATTTTTCAACCTACGCACCAACAGCCGAATCGACACCTGAAGCGATGAATACCCTAGCGCACATTATGAATCGCTTTGATAGAACAAAAAATATCACGGCTGATATCATGGGAGAAAGTCAAAGCACCAGTAATCAACTGCAAACGGAATACACTGTTTGGACAACGTTATCTGATTTAACGAATGGTGTAATGAAAATAAGAGGCTATAACGATATGAACTATACCGAATATTCTCTTTCACAGTTTAAAGATATGAATAAACCTGTTTTTGAACAGATTAACTTGAATAAATAATCTTTCATCGTTGCGTTAGAGGCTGGCGGCTTATTATTAACGCCGCCTCTACTAAAATATCAATATATAAAACAAATAGTTTAATGTAATGTCGAATTAGGCAATGCTTTATCTATTTCGCCTAATGCAAATGCTAAATCAACAGCCGCAATTTGTGAGCCTGTATAGGCATCAATCTGAGACATTTGTGCATTTAATAATGCAATCTCTGCGGTATTAATATCGGTTACTGTTCCTAACCCATTATGATAAAATTCCACACTAGCGGTATAGGTTAACTGTGTTGTCTCTACTAAGTTTTTAGATGCTTTATTTGCCTCAAGCGCTGATTTCAGAGCATTTTCACTAATTGAAATCTCTTTTATCGCCATATCTTGGCTTTTGCGTAAATTTTCTTGTGCTAGCCTAATTTCTGACTGTGCATTTACCATTCTTGATTGACGCATTCCGCCTTCATATAATGGAATACTTACCCCAATCAGAATATTAGAAGATGATGTTCTTTGGCTAATATCAGGAAGCCCCTGAACATCAAAGCTACCTGTTCCTCCAGCAAGTGCACCAGCAAGATATACTTTAGGAAAATAGTCAGATTCGACGGAATTAGCAGCCTTGATTGCGGCTTGTTGTAATTCATATTGCGCTAAAACATCCGGACGTTGTGCAAGTGCTTTTTTTATCACATCATGAGTTAATGGTGAAATATCATCTGGAAGAAAATTATCATCGGCATAATTAATGGTTATTTTTTCAAAAGGTGAAACGCCAATAGCTGACAATAAGATTTGATATTGATCTTTTTCATGACCTTTGGCTAACACGTTTTGTAATTCAACTTGTGCCACTTGTTGTTTAGCCAATGCTACATCTAATACTGTTGCTAATCCCTTGATTCGTTTTTGTTCAACAGCATATAAAATGTCTTTACTTCTCTGAAGGGCTTTTTGGGTGATATTCACCTTTTTTCGTGCCGCACCATAGCTAAAATATGCAACAGAGACATCATGAATAATTTTCTGATGCATCAGATTAAAATTAAGGTTTGTCGCTAGAGAAGCATGCTTGGCAGCATCAACTAATGCCCCTCTTTTACCAAAATCAAAAATAAGCCATCTAAATGTGAGTGCTGGAATAAAAGCGCTACTAGATGTTTTTATATCATCAACAATAGGATTTTTAGGTAAATCAATTTTCCCGTGTTGATACCCTGCGAGTGCTGTTGCTGTGATAATTGGCAAATATGTACTCTCTACCATACCAATATCAGTCGCTGATTTTTTTGCTAACTCCCATGCAATACGTGTATCTGGATTATTTTGTTGTCCTAAATCGATAAGATCGGCTAACGAATAACTAGATTTAATCGTTTTCTCTTGAGTTGACGATAAATATTGCTCAGAGGGTGAGGCAATATATTTGGTATTATCATAATTAATAGGTTGTTGAGAATATTGTTTAAATGAACTGCTTGTGTCAATACAACCAACAAGTAATAGGCTTAACAGAGATGGCAGAATGTTTTTCTTATTATTAATGATTAAATTTACCATTATGATTTTTCTCTTATTAAATGTTTAAATACAAGCTCTCTTTCATTTGTTGGTAATGTTTTTATTTCATTATTAAGAATATTTTTTTTAAATACATCTTTTGGCTCTTTATTGATATCTGAATAAGAGAGCTTATCTTCAAAAATAAATTTATGAGCATAATTGTGATAGCTAATATAAGAAATTTTATTTAATGATTCCTTGAAAAAAAACATTATATTCTTATTTCTTTCTCTATCTTCTTTTTCGAAGATAAGTAAGTCTATGTTGTCTTTTGATTGTGTAATAGCCTCATTCACGGATGAAACTAAATCCAACATGTCATTTTTATTTGTTGAATAGCTTAATTCAGTATAATTATCTAGAATAGAACTAATTTGTTTATATATTGTATTAATAATACTTGTTGGCCACACTTTTGTAAAAATGATGTACATGACAATATTACCTAACAAAATTCCTAGAATACGATCAGACACTACATTCATATCAAAGCTAGGTTTAAATCCATGTAATGTTGTCAATAAAAATGCTAACCCGACTTGTACACCAGCATAAGAGATACGCTCATTACCTACAGCAACCCAAGCTGCGGGCAATAGGCAGAAAAAGATCAATACCATCAATTCAAAAATATCAGATAAATTAGGAATAATATAGAGCAGTGAAATTATGCCAATTAGCGCTCCAATTAGACAACCCGTGATCCGTAATGTTAATTTATGAACCGTTTCGCCAACAGATGTTAATGCCACAACATAACAAGTGATCATTGCAGTATGAATACCCTGCCATTTAAAATAATCATAAAAAATATAACATAGAATGGCGGCTATCGTGGTTTTAATGGCAAAGTACTTATGGTTAGGATTTGTAAACGCATCACTAACAAAGAAAGGTGTTTTTTTCTGTACAGGTTTAGATTCTCTTTCAGTAAATAGAATTTTATCAAAAGTATTTAATAAGTGTAGTTTACTTATTTTATTTTTAGTTTGTATTTTATCTTTTATTTTTTCTATTTGATGATGCTTGAAACAGTCTAAAAGATATAAACATTTTTTAGAAAGAAGAAAACGTATAGAAGCTGGCGTTTTTTTATCAAAAGTTAATGACATAATCAATATTTGATAAGAGTTGTCAACCATATTCTCCAACCAGTGAATATCTTCTCTTCCTCGTAAATAAAATATCTTAATAAACATTAAATAGCGTTTACACTCTGTTTGTGTACTTAATAATTCACTGATATCGAGTTGACTTTCCTTTCTTCCTAAAAAGAAATCACTTGCAGTAGAAAAGCGTGTGGCGATTTTGTTTAACAGCAATTTTCTAGGACTAATTCCAAAAAAGTAATTAAATAAAATGACCAATAACATTGGAGAAACTGCCATAAGTAACGCATAAAGCAGTGCTCTTGTTGCCACATCTCCAACAGGAATATCATCAATTAAAGTCATTAAAAAGGCGATAACTAAAGCAACTAAATTACCAATATCACCAAGGCTACTTGCAGAGGCTAAATACATAAAAATGGCTGAAAACAAAGCCATAAAAAAGAATCGTAAAATAATGTTTTGTATCGTGAGATTAAAAAGTAAAAAAATAACACACACCACAATGGAACATAAAATAATAACACCAATAGATAATAATATATTTTGTACTGCATCAGCTTTGATTAAATAAATAATCAAATAGCAACTTATAGCAGATTCGGGAATTTCATATACCATCGCAATAGCAGCCATTAAGGCACAAAGCAATGCTATGCGCCAAGTCGTCGCTAAACGAAAGTCAAAGGGTAACAAGTCTTTTTTGACTTGTTTCACTATTAGTGAGGGTTTAACAATCATCGTCATTAGCTATGATATTAACAGTTGCTGTAGCGCCAACCCGCATAAGATATTCTGGTGGATTGGTGATAGTAACTTTAACAGGAAATCGTTGTTGAACTCTAACCCAATTCAGTGATTTAGGCACATAAGGTAAGTCCCTTGGAATATTAATAAGATCAGTTGACATGATCCCCCAGCTAACCCCCTCTACTTTGCCTTTAATAGGATGTTTACTATCAATCATTGAATAGACAACCACGCAGTCACCTATTTTTATATTATTTAAATCTGTCTCTTTAAAATAAGCTGAAGCATACCAACTGTCTGAGTTAATTAAGGTAAAGACAGATTGCCCAGAAAGAATAAATTCACCAGGTGACAATACTAATCCAGCAACATAGCCATTACTTGGTGCTTTTACTTCTGTATTACTTAATTCCCATTCAGCCATTGCCAGAGAGGTTTTTAACGATTTCACTAATGCTACTTCTGAATCAGTGTTATTAATTAAGGCTTCTGAGGCGATATTTTGTTTTTGTGCCTGTTTTAATGTGACTTCTGCATCGTGTTTTAATGTTCTTGCATCATCAACTTGTTGTGCCGTCACAAATCCCTTTGCCAATAACGGCTCTAATCTATTAAGAGATTGAGTTGCTAATAATAAATTGACTTGAGCTCGTTTTATTTGCGCTTCTGCAACTTCTGAATTTGATGTTTCTGCAATAATAATGCGTTGTTTATTACTTAATGTTGCTTCAGCAATCATGAGTTGTTCTTTCGCTTGCTGAACCCTTAATGCATACATGGTGGGATCGATAGTAAACAATAAGTCCCCTTTATTGACTTTACTATTTTCTTTAACATAAATAGCGCTAATTCGTCCGGGTACAGTTGACGATATATTAATTTTGTTAGCATCAATTATTGCATCTTCGCTGAGTGGATTTAGCGCTGATAACTGAATATTCTTCCACAATAAGATGAATGTAATCGTAAAAACAATCACAGTGATTATAAGCGCCAATTTTTTTTTGATTTTTTTATCCATAATTTAATAAGAAAAATAAAATAGAGAGATAGTTAAAGAAATTGATAACAATATCGCAAAATAAAAAATTAAAGGGAGCGGTAATTTATCATCAATACCCCAATAGATAAGTAATACACGTACGATCAAGGCTCCTAATATGCCGATAAAGGTACATAGCATCCAATATGGAAAATAAGCGCCTAACATAGAAATAAAAGGAGAATGACCTTGAGAACAACCAGACAATAGTAATGCAATTATACTCAAGCTAGTAATATGATAATATTTTCTTATTATTTCCAAGGTAATGTACCTGTCATTTTTAGATAAATTTTATTATTCGTTTAAACACTATAGTGTTTTTACTTACAGTTGTTTAATGACTTAATCAAAAACATCATATCGAATAGATGTTAGATGTTTTTCATTCATCAATCCATACATTATCTTAAATTTTTCTTATTGAAAGTGGAGTGTCGTTTTCAATATGACTGTAATCATGGGCGTTATATGATTTTAAGAGTATAGTAGCTAATCTTTCAGCCTGACTAGATATTACAATTTTTATTATGGAATCAGCGTTTTCTGCTCAAAATATTCGACATATTCTTGCTAATAACACACCTATTATTGATGTGCGTGCGCCCATTGAATTTAATCAAGGCTCTATCCCTAATGCGATCAATTTGCCTTTAATGAATGATCAAGAGCGTGCTGCTGTGGGGACTTGTTATAAACAACAAGGCTCACAAAAAGCGGTTGATTTAGGCCATCAGTTGGTTAGTGGTGAAATTCGTGATAAGCGCATTGCAGCGTGGCGTGAAGCTTGTGAGCAATTTCCCAATGGTTATATTTGCTGTGCTCGAGGAGGAATGCGTTCTCATATCGTTCAGCAATGGCTTAAAGAAATAGGTATAGATTACCCATTAATTGAAGGTGGATATAAGGTAATAAGACAGACTATCATTGAAATGACAAATGAATTAGTTCAACGGCCTATTATCTTAATTGGTGGATGTACAGGTAATGGAAAAACGACTTTAGTGCATTCGCTTCCTGAAGGTATTGATCTTGAGGGTATTGCGCACCATCGAGGCTCATCTTTTGGCCGCATAGTAGAAGATCAATTTCCTCAAGCTACATTTGAAAACCACCTTGGTGTTGAAATGTTACAGAAAGCACCAAAATATACACGATGGGTACTTGAGGATGAAGGTCGCGCTATTGGTGCTAATGGATTACCTGAATGTTTACGAGTAAAAATGCTTGAGGCTTCAATAGTTGTTGTTGATGATCCCTTCGAACGACGTATAGAACGTTTGAAGGCAGAATACTTTGATCGCATGACACATGATTATCTGGAAGCGTATGGCGAAGAAAAAGGTTGGCAAGCATACAGTGATTATTTGCACCATGGTTTATTTGCTATCCGTCGCCGATTGGGATCTCAAAGAGCAATGGAATTGACCAAGTTGCTAGATAATGCCTTAGAAATACAGAAAAAAGTGTCCGACACAGAGGCACATTTTTCTTGGTTAATCCCTTTACTTAAAGAGTATTACGATCCGATGTATCGTTATCAATTAAGCAAAAAGGAAAATAAAATTATTTACCAAGGCAGTTACGAAGAAGTCATGCAGTGGTTTAAAAATTAGTAGATAGCTAAGATTTCTTGTATTAAATGCATATACCGAAGAAAAGCTCTGTAAATTTATATTACGGGGCTTTTTAGTTTACTTGGTTAAGTTTTAGTTCGATATAACCATATCCCTAAAATTATCATTAAGCTAAAGAAAAAAGGTACAGCTAAATAGAGTAAATCAGGTGAAGTGCTTCCTACAATTAATGCAGGTAAATTAAGGTATTTACCTATTCGGGACTGTTTTATCGGGACAATATGGAAGGATGTGAAAAAGTCCACGGCATAGAAATATCTCTACATAACAAAGTGAATAACAAAATAAGCATGAGTATATCAGCAGATGAGTTAAGTTCTATCTGATATCACTATGTTCTGATGGATTTATAAAATGCGCTTTAATCGTGAAATTATGATGTTGATTTACTTGCAATTGGATCGGAAAAATTTTGCTTAATTAGTAGGTAAAAAAAAGAGTGTTACTGTATTAGGCAGAATAATCATTATAAATAATCAAGACTATCCTCTCTTTTATTTCATTTTTAGTCACATGAATAAGGTTAATATTTTTTTCGTATATAGATGTGTATTTTAAATTATTTATATTTTCAAAATATTGCTTTTTGAAATTTTCTACTTTTTCTAATAGTAGTATTTTATTTTTAATCTCTTCATTTATAGTATCGTTTAATGTAATAAAATACACGAAAAGCTCAGCTAAGTAACAAATTCATTTTTGCCATAATAAAAAGGCAGTTTAAAAGCAAACTGCCTAGGATCAAGATGTTTGTTATCAATTTTTATTTAACAACTTCACCGCTGTCGATAACAGTTTTACGTACTTTATCAGAGAAATCTTGTGCCTCTTTAATAATCGCTTTCTCATCAACTGTTAATAGTTGGCGATCTTCCATTAAGATTTTTCCATCTACAATGGTGTGGCGAACATTACTGCCATTTGCACCATACACTAATGCCGCATAAGGGCTATACATAGGCACCATATTAGGTGATTTAGTATCAACAACGATAATATCTGCTAGTTTGCCTGATTCTAATGAGCCCAATTTATCTTCCATATGCAAGACTTTCGCCGAACCCATTGTCGCCAATTCTACAACAGTTAATGGTGGCATAGCAGCACGATCTTTATTCTCTAATTTATGGATTTTACCTACAAGATTGAGTTCGTTCATGGTTGTTAGCGTATTACTCGACATTGGGCCATCAGTCCCTAAACCGACACGGACACCTTTCTCTAGCATCGCGACGACAGGCGCTACACCTTTCGCTGATTTAGTATTTGCACTGATATTATGAGCAACACCAACATCATATTTTTTCAGTAAATCAATATCTTTATCATCCACCATAATTGCATGAGCCGCGATAACTTTATTATTTAACGCTCCGATATCTGCCATATATTGAACAGGGCTTTTACCTCCTGTACGTTTGGCGATTTCTTCTTTTTCACGATCAGTTTCAGCTAAATGGATCATAACAGGAACATCAAGTTCTATTGATAATTTAGCAATTTTCTGAAGGTTTTCTGTGGTGTTTGTATAAGGAGCATGTGGAGCAAATGCAGGGGTAATACGAGGGTGATCTTTATATTCTTTAATAAAGTTTACTGCATATTGGATACCCTCTTCAGGTGTTTTTGCATCGGCAACAGGGAAATTAATCACAGATTCGCCTAATACCGCTCGATTCCCCATTTTATCAACCGTTTTGGCGACTTCATCTTCAAAATAATACATATCAACGTAAGTTGTTACGCCACCTTTTACCATTTCGATATTTGCTAGATCAGCACCCACTCTGACCATTTCACGAGAAACCATTTTGCTTTCAAGTGGGAAAATATAACGATGAAGTCGATCTGGCACATCATCGGCTAATGAACGAAATACAGTCATTGATCCGTGAGTATGGGTGTTAATTAAACCTGGCATTACAATATCACCATCTACATCTAATACTTTATTAGCTTGATATTCTTTGGAAAGCTCAGGGCCACCAACGGCAATAATTTTATTTTCTTTTACGACAACAGTACCCTGTTCAATGATTTTATTTTGCTGATCCATAGTCAGAACTGTGCCGTCAACTATCATCAAATCAGCTTGTTTTGTCGCGTAACTAGAAAATGAGATCGCCATTACAGCCAAAGCAAGCATAGATTTAGAAAATGACATCATTACCTCTCGTCTTGATGGGAAAATTTCCTTAAGATTATAAATAAATTCATTGGCTTTTGATATCAATTGAAAGTGAATGTGATCACCGAATAAATAATTAATTAAGATTATTATTACATTGTGGCTTAAATTTCTTGCAGTTAGTCTTATCAATCAAGGAGCGGTATTATGAGTAAAACGTTGCAACCTGGTGAAAATACATCACTTAACGAAAATAAAGGACAAGTTAAAGTTTCTCATGCTGTAGGCGATAATCTTGATATTAATCTGACTGCATTTTTAGTAACAGGATCAGGAAAAGTCGTTAATGACGAGGATATGGTTTTCTTCAATGCGCCTCATCATGCCTCTGGTGCTGCTTCATTTATTTCACCGATAACCCAAGGCTCAACAGTTATTCATAGTATTGATTTTGATTTTTCTCGTTTACCTGCAAATATTACTAAAATAGCCATCACATTAACGCAAGATGGCAGTGCTGGCGGTTTTGCTGTTGTTCAGCAGTTAAAAGCACACGTGTTGCTAAATAATGAAGTTATTGAGTTAGCCCCAAGCCAGTTTTCACAAGAGACAGGTATTATCGTTTTAGAGCTTTATGTTAGAAATGGTCAAAATAAAGTTCGTTCTGTTTGGCAAGGTTTTGCTTCTGGGCTTGCTGGTTTATGTAACCTTTATGGTGTTGAAGTTGAAGAGCCTGCCCCTGTTATTGCACCTGTGTCAACACCACCTGTTAATATACAAAAAAGTGTGGTGAAACTGACAAAACCAGATAGTAGCCACCGTGTTTCTTTACTAAAAGGGAGTGATGCACCTAAGCGCATTTTAGTCAGTGCAACGTGGATAGATAATGGTGATGGTAAGGATAACGATGATTTAGATCTTCGTGTGGGTATTTTGCGCCCCAATGGTCAAATGTCTATTATTCAAGCTCCAGATAAAAGTGGTGCTTTTAATTCAGATCCTTTTGTTTTCCATACTGGTGATGTGGTCAGTGTTAGTCAAGATCAGCCCGGCTGTGAAACAGTTGAAATAAACCCTGCTATTTCTCAATTAATGGGCGGAAAAGTGGCATTAGTTTGTAGTGTTTACTCTGCTATTAGTAATGGTTGTGTTTCTGTTGCTTCATTAAAACCAACAATGCGCATGGAGTATGGTAATCAAATCGTTGAGTGCTCTTGTGAATACAAAAAAGGCTTTTTCAATAATATGATTTACACCTATGTCATTGGTATTATTGAAATCGATCAAGACAGTATTACGTTAAAACCTTCAGGGGTGACATCAAGAGCAGGCAGTGAAGCCACTCCTTGGTTAACTCGTATTGGTGATGAGCTTAAATTAACGATGGATGGCCCTCATGTTTTTAAAGGGAAGAAACCGAGTATTTTAGGTACAAAGCGTTATGTCTGAGCTCATTCTAAAAAAGAAATAAGATAAAGTTTATCTTAAGGAAGAACGGGCAATAATGACTATGCCCGTTTGTCGTTTATTTAACGCGTTTAGTTCTGAGTAATTAAGCGTGTTTCTTTTGTTGCAAAAGCCATTTATCCAATTCATTCGCAAAAAGTTGGCGATCACGTTGACTTAAACTTGCAGGCCCGCCAGTTTGGATACCACTTGCTCTCATTGTATCCATAAAATCACGTATATTTAAACGTTCTCGAATAGTTGCTTCAGTATAACGTTCACCTCTAGGATTCAAAGCTACTGCGCCCTTTTCTATGACTTCGGCCGCTAATGGAATATCAGCGGTAATAACCAAATCATCTTTATTAGTACGGCGGACAATTTCGTTATCAGCTACATCAAACCCCGCAGAAACTTGTAATGTACGTAAGAAAGGCGATGCGGGTACGGTTAATCGTTGATTAGCAACAAAAGTAATAATCACTTTTTCTCTGTCTGCTGCTCGATATAACACTTCTTTGATTACTTTTGGACATGCATCAGCATCAACCCATATAGGCATAACAACACTCTCTTTGTTATTTAGTATTAAAATAGTCTGTATTTATGGCGTTTAAAATAACATATTAATTGTGACTAATTGATTGAAACTTTAATCTTTCTCGTTTTTCTAATATTTCACTTAAAGAAGAAACATTGGTTGTCACTACTTGACCAAGTTTATGCAGTTGTTAAACTGGGTTTAGTACCTTCCAAGTAGCAGCTAAATAGATACCACTTGGTAAATATATTACACTTCAAGTTAAGCCAACCATTAAAAGCTAGCGTATTTGCGTTATCTCTTTTTCTTATTTTTAGTTATGAGTAATAATTCACAATATGATGAGTTTTTCTCTTATGGCAATAATTTCTTAACAGACATTCGTCACTTTACTGTCTTAATAGGGGGAACTTGTGGCATAATGCCGCCCCATTACCTTTTGTCATTCACTAATAATGAGTATTCGTCTTGTTAATCAGCAATAATATCACTATGCAGTTTGGCTCAAAGCCACTGTTTGAAAACATTTCTGTCAAATTCGGTGGCGGAAATCGCTACGGTTTAATCGGTGCCAATGGTAGCGGTAAATCAACCTTTATGAAAATTTTAGGTGGCGATTTAGTGCCAACTAGTGGCAACGTATTCCTCGATCCTAATGAACGTCTTGGTAAACTAAAACAAGACCAGTTTGCTTATGAAGAATTTACTGTGCTTGATACGGTAATTATGGGTCACACTGAACTTTGGGAAGTTAAGCAAGAGCGTGAACGCATCTATAGCTTACCTGAAATGAGTGAAGAAGACGGTTTACGTGTTGCCGATCTTGAAGTCAAATTTGGTGAAATGGATGGTTATACCGTTGAATCTCGTGCTGGCGAATTATTGCTAAACGTAGGTATTCCATTAGAACAACATAATGGTCCTATGAGTGAAGTGGCTCCAGGTTGGAAATTGCGGGTGTTACTTGCACAAGCCTTGTTTGCTGATCCTGATATTTTGTTACTGGATGAACCGACGAATAACTTGGATATTGATACTATTCGTTGGCTTGAGCAAACGCTAAATGAACGTAGCAGTACCATGATCATTATTTCCCATGACCGTCATTTTCTAAATATGGTATGTACGCACATGGCTGACTTAGACTATGGTGCACTTGCTGTTCATCCGGGTAACTATGATGAATATATGTTTGCTGCAACCCAAGCGCGTGAACGCTTATTAGCGGACAATGCGAAGAAAAAAGCACAAATTAGTGAATTACAATCTTTCGTAAGTCGCTTTAGTGCTAATGCCTCTAAATCACGCCAAGCGACCTCTCGTGCAAAACAAATTGAGAAAATTCAATTAGCTGAAGTTAAAGCATCTAGTCGTCAAAACCCATTCATTCGCTTTGAGCAAGAGAAAAAATTATTCCGTAATGCGCTTGAAGTAGAAAATATCTCTAAAAGTTATGATGATAATGCCCCACTGTTTAAAAACGTCAATATGATGCTTGAAGTGGGTGAAAAAGTGGCTATTTTAGGTAATAACGGTGTAGGTAAATCGACGATGATCAAAACATTAGTCGGTGAATTAACACCAGATACAGGCCGTTTAAAATGGTCTGAAAACTCAAATATTGGTTATTATGCACAAGATCACGCTACTGATTTTGAAGTAGATATGACAGTGTTTGATTGGATGAGCTTATGGATGAAACCAGAAGATGACGAGCAATCTGTACGCAGCGTGTTAGGTCGTTTACTGTTCTCTCAAGATGACTTGAAAAAATCAGTTCAAGTGTTATCTGGTGGTGAAAAAGGCAGAATGTTATTTGGTAAGCTGATGATGCAAAAACCAAACATTCTGATTATGGATGAACCAACCAACCACTTGGATATGGAATCTATCGAATCACTGAATATGGCATTAGAGCTTTATCAAGGTACTCTGATTTTTGTTTCTCATGACCGTGAATTCGTGAGCTCATTGGCAAATCGTATTATTGAAATTACACCTGAAAAAGTGACTAATTTCCAAGGTACTTATGATGAGTTCCTTGCGAAAAAAGGCATTACACTTTAATTTCATAATAAATTAGAGCAATAAATAAATGAGGCTTGATACTCTTTATCAAGCTTTTTTTATTGTTATCAAAAAGATCACAATAATTTTGCCCTACTATTTTTTCAATAAAACACTATAACGGTGCACCCGAAAATAATGGTTATCCTGCAGGATTAATGGATGGTGATTTTAACGCCATTGTGGCCAACGCACTTTAATGCGCGCTCGAGCTTAGTATTTACAGCAGGTAGCAGGAATGCGAACTTTATGTTTAACCCATCATGCGTAGCATAGCAGCACTTCTGTCGGAGGAAGGCGGACTTGAATTGATATAAACAATTAATTAACCCCAAAAATTATCATTTATAGATATTTTTGCATAAATTAATTTACCTCAATGGGGTGGGCTGATTGGCTTGGGCAAATATTTATTTATCCCACTCAAATTGCAGCAGGAACGTTGGTGGCGATTTTAGGTGGTAGCTATTTCCTTTGTTTAATGTTGTTAAATCGTAGCCGTTGATTTAAAAAGCCTAAGATATTGTCATTAATTTTTGCTGATATCTTAGGCTTTGTGCGTTATTAATCACACATAACTTTTACTGTTTTTATGATTAATGCGTTGAAAACCTAAAAATGCAATTAACATCACTAAAGCACTTGCTCCAATTGCAACCCATATACCAGATTGAACACCGGAATAATCAATCCGTTGCCCTGTTAATGTTGCACCAATTGCTGTACCTACATTTAACCCTGCAAGTAACCATGTCATTCCTTCAGTTAGCTGATTTTCTGGTACATTTTTCTCAATAAGTGACATAGTCACGATTATCATAGGAGCAAAGAAGATCCCCGAAATTAATACGACAAAACTTAAGCTATAAATAGAGCCGACGAAAATAAGAGGCAAAATAGTAAGGAAAGTTGCGATGCCACCTAAGCATAATAAATGGTGTAAAGGTGTTGATAATTTTAACGTGCCAAAAAATAAGCCTGCAAAACAAGAGCCAACCGCATAGGCTGCTAATACAAAACTGGCTCCTGCGGGTATTTTTTGGGCATTGGCAAAAGCCACACTAAAAAGATCAATAGTACCTACAATAACGCCCATAAAAATCATAATAACAGTTAAGATTTTGACAAGAGAAAAACGGATCACAGAGTGTGTTTTATGAGATGTTGATTCAGACGATATTGATATTATTGCCGGCTCTGTATCACGTTGTAAAACGAGTAATAACACACCAATAATAAGAAAAAAAGCGGCTAGTAATAACCCTGCTTGAGGAAAAAAAGCGACACTTAATGTGACTGAAATGGGTGGACCAATAATAAATGTCACTTCATCAAACACACTTTCTAATGAATAAGCTGTTTGTAAACGACTATCTTCTTTATAAATTGCAGTCCATCTCGCTCTGATCATGGCAGAAATACACGGCATAAAACCAATCAGTACTGCAAAAATAAATAATAAACTAATATGCCACTGTAACCATGTGGCTAATAGCATCCCCACGATCCCAATCACACTAATTGATGTGAATAAAGGTAAAATTCTATATTGCCCATAATTATCAACTAAACGTGATATTTGGGGTGATAGAATTGCGTAAGTAAATACAAAACTAGCAGAGATTGTTCCCGCTAATGCATAACTCCCTGTAAGTTGTGAAATCATCATTATGATACCAATCCCCATCATTGGTAATGGTAATCTTGCAACCATTCCCGCTAAGGTGAAAGATAGAGTGCCTTTATAGCTAAACAGTGTTCGATAAGTGCTTATCATCGTTTTCCTTAAGTTTACCCTTGCCATTTTGACGAGGGTTAAAGATAATACATACATTGCGTATGTATAAATCATATATACATACGAACTGAATGTAAATATACAAACAACACGTATGTATATTTGAAAAAGGAGATGAAATGGCTAGACGTACGCGTGCCGAAATGGAAGAAACACGACTATTATTGCTACAAACAGCGAGAAAAGTCTTTTGTGAACAAGGTTATGCAGAAGCATCAATGGATGACTTAACGGCGCAAGCAGGATTAACTCGGGGGGCGTTATATCACCATTTTGGTGATAAAAAAGGATTGTTATCTGCTGTTGTTGCACAAATAGATGCAGAGATGGATGTGCGTTTGCAGGCTATTTCCGATATTATTGATGATCCTTGGTTGGCATTCTCAATGCGTTGTCATACCTATTTAGAAATGGCTTTAGAGCCTGAAATTCAACGTATTATTATGCGAGATTCACGTGCCGTATTAAGTGATAAATTGATGGAACTCCCCACTCATTGTGTAATATCAATGAGCAATATGATTGATAAACTTATCGAAAATAAAATAATTATCAAAACCGACTCAAAAATGTTGGCTCTATTTATTTATGGTAGTTTAGAAGCGACTGCTTTATGGATAGCGAATAGTCTTGATGGTAAAACTCAACTAGAGCAGGCTAAATCAACATTAGATACTTTATTAAACAGTCTACGTAATTCGACAGAATAAATAAAAAGGGTAATTTTACCCTTTTCTCTTATCAAAACCTTATGTCGTGACACTGTCACGATAAGATTTCATTTATTTTAGCAATTGAGTAAATTGCTGATATAACATATTACCTAATGTTTTTGCGGTATATTCTTTGCTATAGTCTAAATTATCAACAGCTGCATGCATACCATGATAAATTAATGTACTGGTTAATTCAGGCTGTGTGACGTGCCACGTTTTATTCTCAGTTCCCGCAATTAACAATGTTTGTATTTGTTGCAATGCCCTATTTTCATGAATATTACTGCTTTGATGAAATACTTGATGAAAAAGCATATCGTGTAATGCTTGTTTCTCAACATAAGCAATTACACTAATTTCACACCATTGTTTTAATTTTTCACGATGATCTTGTTGTGAGCAGGCGTCCATTGCGTTATCTATTTTATTTAAATACCAATCCATATAACGAGTTCTTAAAGCATCAAGAACGTCTGTTTTAGCAGAAAAATAGTGATAGTATGTTCCTTTGGCTACCCCTGCCTTTTTTACGATATCGCTCACAGTTGTTGCATCGAAGCCTTTATCTAAAAACAATGTTTCTGCCGCATTCATTAACTCTTCTAAACGAACCTCTGCGGGTTTTGTTCTTGGTTTATCTGTGGTTTGTTCTTCTAATAACATTGCTTATCTCCCTCAAAGCCGCTTGTAAAGAGTACTTTATATTAAAGTGATTCACAATGATAACAAATGAAACTCATTATCAACAGGCGTTGACCGACGGTCAGTCGAGTATTATTATGCCATTATTATTCATCATTAAGGCAATAAATCTTATGACTTATTTGAAACGACTGTCACTTATCTGTGCCATTTGTTTAGGTACTTTTATGGCAACACTTGATATTAGTATTGTGAATGTAGCATTACCCACTATTCAAAATGATATCCATGCTGATATGGCAACCTTACAGTGGATTGTCGATGCTTATGCGCTCTGTTTATCTGCCTGTATTTTGTCATCAGGCCCTTTAAGTGACCGCTTTGGACGAAAAAAAGTGTGGTTATGGGGTGTGATTATCTTCACATTAGGCTCAGTAATTTGTGCAATTGCACAGCAACATGAAATATTAATTCTTGGACGTATTATTCAAGGTATTGCTGCTGCTGCACTTATTCCGGGTGCACTGTCTTTAATCACTCATGCTTTTCCTATTGATATTGAACGGGTTCGCATCATAGGAATATGGTCTTCTGTTAGTGCATTATCACTCATCATTGGTCCTATTTTAGGTGGTGTTTTAGTTCATACTAATGGTTGGGCAAGTATATTCCTTATTAATATTCCTATAGGCATAATTACTGTATTACTGGGTTGGTATGGATTAAGTGAAAGTGCCGATCCTGAAAATGTTGCACTCGATCCCTTTGGTCAATTAACCAGTATGTTAGGATTAGGCTTGATAACTTATGGTTTAATTGAAGCCGGATCGGTTGGTTGGTCGCATTATCGAACTTTATCGACATTGATTGTGGGCATTATATTCCTTGTCCTTTTTTTAATGATAGAAAAACGCGTTAAACGCCCTTTATTACCACTTACTTTATTTAAAGATCGTGCATTTTTTCAATATAACCTTTCTTCTTTCACTTTGGGCTTTGCCACTTATAGTAATGTCTTTTTTATTGCCTTTTTTCTGCAAAAAGCACAAGGCTGGAGTGCATTAGAAACTGGCTGGAGAATGGCACCTGAATTTATTGCGATGGCACTGTTTTCTATGTCTTTTGGACGTTTATCTGCATATTTTTCAGTCAGAAAACTCATGATCTGTGGTTTCTTGTTTATTGCTATTTCTTCTTGCTTATTAGCAACATTGGCAACAAATAGCCACTATGGAATAACTGGAAGTTACCTATTTGTATTAGGTGCTGGAATGGGCTTGTCAACACCTGCAATTGGTGCTTTAGTGATGAAAAGTGTTTCACCATCTCGCTCTGGTATGGCGTCTGCAACCATGAATGCATTAAGACAAACAGGAATGACAATGGGGATTGCTTTACTCGGTACATTAATGGTGCAACAAGCAATCCATTATATGGTTATGCAAAGTCAGACATTGGGAATATCTGTAAACTATATCGATATTGTCAGCCTGGTAACTGAAAATGCTACGAGCAATTTAGACAAAGGATTCACCACTTTACTACCAGAGGCATTTAATTCTGGGTTTGCTTATGCAATTGCAACCGCGGGGATCTCATGTTTTGTGACTTTATTTATTGTGCTCTTTCCGGTTAAAGCAAAACATAAGGCACTTACTCAACAAAACACAGATTAACATTTATAAACGTTGAGTGAGAAACTCAAGAAAAGATCCAATATTACGAGAAAGCGCACTACGACTTGCATATATTGCGATTAAATTGATACTGGCGGGCTGTTGAGGAAATTCAATAGCTCGCAAATCCCCTGCTTTAATTGCATCAAAGCAACAATGCTCAGCTAAAATAGCAAACCCTAATCCTTTTAATACCGCAGCTCTTGCCAATATGGCGCTATTTACTCGATAATGGCTATTAATAGTAACTTTTATTGGTTTTTTATGTTCATCAATAAATATCCAAGGCTGCCCTTCTAGTGCGCTTAAACTAGAAATACAAGGCATTTGACTTAATTGTTCAATATGAGTTGGAACGCCTGTTTTTTCTAATAACTCATTAGATGCAACAACAATACTGCGCCACGATTTAATTAACCGCGAATGGTAACTGCTATCTGCTAGATTTCCGCGATGAAAAGTTAATAGTAAATCCATATCATCATCGATGATATTTCTTGGCATTAATTGGGTATCACATTGAATAAGTAAATTAGGATGAAGTGCAGCAAAATCAGCCAAAATATCAGCCAGTAGTTCACTACCATATTCACTTGGAATAGTTAAACGGAAAGTGCCCGTTAATGGTCCATCACTGGTAATATTGCTAACAACATTGTCTAATTCAGTTAAGGTTTTCTTTCCTTGCTGATAGAGTAATTTACCTTGTTCAGTAAGACGCATCTTTCGCGTTGTTCTATCAATAAGTTTACAATTGAGTTGCTGTTCAAGCTGTTTAATTGCGCGACTGATATTTGAGGTAGGCATAGATAATAATCGAGCAGCCGCGGCAAATTGTCCTTGCTCTGCTACGGCAGAAAAAATACGTAATAAATTAAGATCGATTTGCATAAATAATTCACTGCCTACTGTCTTTCTATTGCTTAATATAGGCAGTGTATCATTCATTTTCTTTTATCTCGTTAATAATTAACAGTAGCCATGAGACATGAGTTTTTGATAACGTTTATCTAAAAGTTCCTCGGTTGAATAGCTTTTTAATAAGGCTAAGTCGGTTAATAATTGTTGTTTAAGAAATTCAGCAGCTTGTTGATGATCACGATGAGCTCCACCTAATGGCTCAGGAATAACAGCGTCGATAATGCCTAATGATTGTAATTTAGGTGCCGTCATTCCCATGGTTTCTGTCGCTATTGGCGCTTTATCAGAACTTTTCCATAAAATAGAAGCACAGCCTTCTGGTGAGATTGCTGCATAAGTGCTGTATTGCAACATATTAACTTTATCACCAACACCAATGGCTAGCGCGCCGCCAGAGAATCCTTCACCAGTAATAGTGCAAATAATAGGTGTTTTTAATCGTGACATTTCAAGAATATTACGAGCGATAGCTTCTGCTTGCCCTCGTTCTTCAGCACCAACACCAGGATAAGCTCCCGCAGAATCAATAAAAATAATAACGGGTAGATGAAAACGTTCAGCCATTTTCATTAAACGAAGTGCTTTCCTATAACCTTCTGGTGATGGCATACCAAAATTGCGAAGAATTTTTTCTTTTGTATCACGCCCTTTTTGTTGTCCAATCACCATAACTGCCTTTTTGTCCAAACGCGCTAAACCCGCAACAATCGCTTTATCATCGGCATAAGCCCTATCACCCGCTAATTCCTGAAAATCAGTAAAAATCGCTTTAATATAGTCAAGTGTGTATGGGCGCATGGGATGACGAGCGAGTTGCACAATTTCCCAAGCACCTAAATCAGTAAAAATAGATTTGGTCAGCGAAAGGCTTTTTTGCCTTAAACGTGCGATTTCTTCATCTAAATTAATACCTGTTGGTTCATCTTGAGATTGCTTAAAAGTGAGCAATGCATCTATTTTTTCGTCTAATTCAACAATGGGTTTTTCAAATTCAAGATGAATAAAAGACATAACTACCTCGGATTTAATGCGGTAAATAAAACAATAATTGGCAGTTTAGAAAAAAGATCAGTGTGTTGATAGAGAGGAATTTGATAAACACTATTATCAAAAATGGGATAATTAAACCTTACTACAAGATTAGCAAGAAAAAAGACAAGATCAAAAAGAGCTTTTTCTCTAACTTTAGGCTATACAGAAATTATTAAGTCATGTATTAATATACAGTGCGAATTTATTCATTTTTCACCCGTAAAAAATCGCAAAATTTATAAAACATCCCATAAAATACAAATAATTAGAATAAAGATAATATGTTCTCAAAAAAAACACGATCAACAACTGCACTGTTATTTTCATCACTTCTTCTTACAATAGGAAGAGGTGCGACATTACCATTTATGGCAATCTATTTATCGCGGGAGTATCAATTACCTGTTGATGATATTGGTATTGCCATGTCTATTGCATTAACAACTGGTATTTTTTTCAGCCTTGGCTTTGGGATGCTTGCTGATAAATTTGAGAAAAAACGTTATATGCTCCTCTCTATTATAACGTTTATCTTTGGATTTGCGGCAATACCTATTGTTCATAGTACTGTTTTAGTCGTTATTTTTTTCTCGGTGATTAACTGCTCTTATTTAGTATTCTCAACCGTGTTAAAGGCCTATTTTTCTGAAACGTTGTCAGTTTCAGCAAAACCTAAAATATTTTCTCTAAACTATACCTTTATTAATATGGGGTGGACGGTTGGCCCACCTATTGGCACTTTATTATTAATGTATGGAACACAATTACCGTTTTGGCTTGCAGCTATTTCTGCCAGTGTTCCACTTTTTATGATCCAGTTATTTGTTCAACGTTCTAAAACAATAAATGTTGGTGAAGAAAATAGTGTGAAATGGGATCCAAAAATAATGCTAAAAGACAGAGCATTAAGTTGGTTTGTGCTCTCTACTTTTTTCGGTACATTAACATTTGGCTCTTTTGCTTCGTGTATTTCGCAATATATTTTAGTGGTTTACGATGCAAAATTAGCAGAATCTGTCATTGCGGTTGTATTACCAGTAAACGCTGCCATTGTTGTCTCGCTACAATATATTGTAGGTAAGCATGTTACAGCCGAAAGACTTCGTAAATTAATGACGCTTGGTACGCTATTTTTTATGATGGGTTTACTTGGGTTTATGTTTGCAGGCAACAATTTAATCTTTTGGGCGTTAGCTATCGCTGTATTTACCTTCGGTGAATTAATTTATGCACCTGGTGAGTATATGATGATTGATAACATTGCACCATTAGGGATGAAAGCTAGTTATTTTTCTGCACAATCACTCGGTTGGTTAGGTGCAGCACTTAATCCGCTTGCTAGTGGCTTTATTTTAACTGCATTTCCGCCAGCCTCTTTATTCGCTATTTTAATGGTAGTATCTGCATTAGCTTGGTTTTGTATGATCCAAGGTATGAATGTCCATAAAGAAAGAACAATTGCTCTTTAGTTTTAATCAATTTAGCGTACTAAAAAGACACCTTGGTGTCTTTTTTATGGGTTTTAGATAGAAATTTGATGAGTTATTAGTCTCTATTTTTTCTTTTCAACGGTGAGTTAATGCTATTACCTTAATTAAATAAAAACACAACATACTCAAATTATTTTGATGTTCTTTTTAGAATAGTTTCAATGCTAATAGGGAAAAAGTCATTCACATCAACACCGACATTAATTGCATTTTTTCCTAAAACATCTAAACGTTTACGTTGAGTTGGATCTTTTTGTGAATTGTGCACATGACCATATAAATGAATAGCATCACGGAAAAAACCACCCCATTCTAATATAGGATAATGAAACATCACAATTTTTCGTTTTTTATAATCCAATTCAAAGTAGTCTTTCACCCATTCGAATACTGATGCGTCAAATTCCGGATCATCGAGAAATTTGTCATGATTTCCACGGATAAGGTACTTTTTACCATTTAACCGACGTAAAATTCGGTTAGCATCTTGCCCTGTTCCTCGATAGAGAAAATCACCTAAAATATAGATTTCGTCATGATCAGATACATAAGCGTTCCAATTATGGATTAATGTATCATTCATATGGCTTACACTATTGAAAGGACGATCACAAAGATTGAGGATATTTGAATGGCAAAAATGTGTATCAGAAGTAAAGTAAATCATAGTAAGTTCTTAATAATCAATAAAAATCTTAACCTTAAGAAAGTATTTTCCATCGGTCTGTATAGTGATATTTTTTCAACATAATTACCTCCTTTCGCTAGAAATAGAACAATAAGTACAATATCATCTGTTTTATTGTCGTTGATGTTGTTTACGGTAACCAGATAAAGAATGCCCCGTCTCTCTTTTGAAATATCGGCATAAATAAGAAGGATCATCAAAATGAAGTTTTATTGATATCTCATTTACTGAAAGTGAAGAGTGCATTAATAATGCTTTTATTTCAAGAATAACTTGACGATTAATCAACGTCTTAGGTGAATCATTAAAAAATTGTTTTGTTATTTGTGATAAATAAAACGGCGTAATATTAAGACAATTTGCATAAAAAGCAACTTCTCTATGCTTTAAACAATGTTTTCCAATTAATTCCCAAAATTGCCAACAAAGTTTTTCTTTGCGACTAAATTCTTTTTTAGCGATAGAGAAATATGTTGGTATTGATTCTGTGATTGCAAAAAAGAGATTTTGTAGATGGTTTTTTAACATCAACTTTCGATGTTCAGAATAATGATTATCTATATATTTTAGTTGTTCTACCCATCTATTTAAGGCTTCTTTTTGTTCTTTTTGGGGGGAGCAAATGGGATTTTCATGGAGAAAAGCAAATAAAGTATTAGAAAGAGAGTAAGCAATTTCTGAGGCAAAAGATTTATCCAGAAAACAGTAAAATAAGCGGAAGTTTGCTGATTTTTGACGCAAAACCGCCATCATGTCATTACCTAAAATAAGAATGTCATTCGCTTTGATCGCCTGTTCTTGAAAACCAATATTGATTATAGCCCTTCCTTCTAAACAAATCATGACCACAATATAAGATAGTGGTAGAGGACAACTTATTTCATTCGTCATATTACTTTCACCCATTATGACATGTTGCGATGATGCATTAAGTTGTGACAAAACTTGACTCAACATAAATCAATTAACCTCTTTTAATTCTTACCTAGCTCATTTGCTATTTTTATATTTGATGATATTGAACTTAATAACAAGTATTTCCTTCTATTTAGTTGTCAAAAGTACCGATTTTACCTTTTTTATGACATTCGTTTTTTAGTCGTTTTCTTTAGAATAAACACATCTTAAAGACGCAAGATAAACTGCAAAATATTTAAAAATTAAGAGAGCTTATTAAATGAAAACATTAAAAACGGAAAGACTTACATTACGCCCATGGAAACTTTCTGATGCGTCAAGTTTGTATCAATATGCAAAAGATGAACGAGTTGGGCCAATTGCAGGTTGGCCAATACATAAAAGTGTTGAAGAAAGTGCCGAAATTATTCGCACTATATTTATGCGTGATGAAGTTTATGCTGTTACGTTAATTGATGACGATCTTGCCATTGGCTTGGTTGGACTATCTTTTGCAAATGAGAGTAATTTCCTGATTGGGGATAATGATGCTGAAGTTTCTTATTGGATTGGTGTTCCTTTTTGGGGCAAAGGTTTAATACCAGAAGCCGTAAAAGAAATCAGTTGGCATAGTTTTGAAACATTGGAATTAGATAATTTATGGTGTGGCTATTTTGCTGATAATGAGAAATCACAAAAAACACAAGAAAAATGTGGATTTAAATTCCATCACGTTCCATCACGTTATTGAAGAACAGTACATGGAGTTTTTAGATGAAGTGAAAGTTGAAAATATTTGTCGCTTAACTAAAGATGAATGGATTGAAATCCAAGAACAGACCGATTAAAACAAAACACCAGATTGTGAAATTCATATTATCTGGTGTTTTTTAATATTAATACGGCAATTTAATTAAGCACTTGCTAATGCTTGGGATAAATCAGCAATTAAATCTTGAGGATTTTCAATACCAATAGATAAACGAATGGTAGTGTCTTGAATACCAATATTATGACGTAATGCTATCGGTACGCCAGAATGAGTTGTTGAGCCAGGATGGCAGGCTAAAGACTCTGTTCCTCCCAGACTAACTGCAAGTTTAAAAATTTTCATAGCATTAAGAAAACGGAAAGCTTCACTCTCTCCACCCACAATATCAAATGAGAATGTTGAACCCGCACCTGTACATTGTTTTGCAAATACGTGACCTTCAACCGAGTTTTTATCTGCAAAAGGCAAATAGTGAATAGCTTTTACTTTTTCATGATCACGCAGAAACTCTGCAACTAATAATGCATTCTGATTGGCCTTTTCCATTCTAATTTGTAACGTTTCTAATGAACGACCTAACATCCAGCAAGAATGCGGATCCAGTTGAGTCCCGATGGCTCCTCTTAATAATCTGATTTGATTAATAGTCTCACGAGAGCCCATTGCAGCACCTGCAACTAAATCTGAGTGCCCACCGACATATTTAGTTAAAGAATAGACTGAGATATCAGCACCTTGTTCTATCGGATGCTGATATAGAGGACCAAGTAGTGTGTTATCACAAACAATAATAGGACGATAACCTTGCGTTTTTTCTAATTGATCAGCAACGTTTTTTAATGCTTCAATATCTACTAATGAGTTAGTTGGGTTTGCAGGCGTTTCTGCAAAAATAACAGATACACGCCCTTTTTGACTGGCTTTCTCTGCTTGTTTTTGAATAAGTGAAAGATTTAATCCGTCAGTAAATGCCGTTGCTTGAATACCAAATTTAGCCAGTGTTTTGGCAATTAATGTCTCAGTTCCGCCATAAAGTGGCTGTGAGTGTAAAATAACATCACCAGGTTGCGTTAATGCCATTAATGTTGTGGTAATTGCAGACATTCCTGATGAAAATAATACACAAGATTGCGTATTTTCATAAACAGCCAATCTGTCTTCAACAATTTCACTATTAGGTTGATTAAAACGAGAATAAACTAAACCTGCTTTTTCACCTTCTGGTAAAGGTTTTCTTCCGCTCACTGTATCAAAGAAAGCTTTGCCTTCTTCTGCACTTTTAAAAATAAAGGTCGATGTTAAAAACACAGGTGGTTTTACTGAACCTTCAGAAAGTAATGGATCATAGCCATAACTCATCATAAGTGTTTCAGGTGATAGTTTATGTTCACCGATATATTGTTTTTTTAGTTGAGAGTCAGCCATTTTTTTATTTCTTCTGTGGAATGGAGGATGAGTTATCATACTGAAAAAAATTCATGTTGTTAGAATGTTTTATAAAGTATAAAAACTAGCAGTTATATAAAAATAGCGAAATTAGGAATAAAAACTTAAAGATAAAAAGAATTCTCTCTATCTTTAAGTTAAGACGTTACCATGCTCTTAGTGCATCACCTTTATACATTTCTTTAAACTTCAACTCGATTTGTCGTGAGTGAAGCACTGAAATCAACTTCTTTATATTTTCATCATCTTTGTTATCTTCACGGGTCACGATAACATTGGCATAAGGTGAGTTTTTATTTTCTAGAATTAATCCATCTCGAGTTGCAATTAACCCAATTTGAGACGAAAAATTATTATTAATAATGGCTATTGTGATTGCTGGATCATTTAGTGCTTCAGTGAGCTGTGGCGTATCAACTTCAATAAACTTAATTTCTTTGGGGTTATAGATAATGTCGTCTACTGTTGGGGTGAAACCTACGCCCTCATTGAGAGTAATAAGATGGTTTTCTGCTAATAATAGAAGTGCTCGGCCTCTCATACTAGCTTCATTTGAGATAGCAACAAGAGATCCTAATTGTAACTCATTTATATCGCTAATTTTTTTAGAGTATGCAGCTAAAGGAAAAATATAGGTTTTACCCGCGATATGAAATTTATAACCATTTTCTTTCATTTGTGTTTGAAGGTAAGGAATGGATTGGAATGCATTCGCATCAACTTCTTTATTATTTAATGCCTTATTAGGAAGTACATAGTCATTAAAAGCGACAACTTCAACGTCTAACCCTTCCGTTAATTTCGCTAAACGAATAACCTCATCCCAAATCACTTGATCAGGCCCTGTATTAATTGCCACTTTTACTTTATGCGTATCTTCTTGTGTACAAGATACAGTAAATAATGATATTGAGGCTAGAAGTAAACCTGTAATAATTTCCTTCATATCTCCCTCTAAAACAAACTTTGATAAAACAGTGCCATAAAAATTATTTTGATTAAGAATCATCCTAACAATAGATTAATAACAAGGAATAAGAAATGATACAAGTCCCAAATGCATATAAAGAAAAGAATATTGCTTATATTTTTACAATACATTGTTTTATAAAATAAAAAAATAACACATCATAATATGATGTGTTTGCAATTTAATTTGTAAATTTATTCATTAATGATTTTGTTTATACAATTATCAGAATATGCATCTTCTACGCTGAGATAGGCTGATTCAGTTACACAATAAGTATTAAATTGCCATTTAAACTGAGTTTCATCACTTTTTTTATTTTCTGAAATAGAATGGCTTGAAAAGCGAACTGGAGTGGGTTTTTGTAGATTGTTTCCTATCTTTTCAGCACTTAACAATATAATGTGTGTTTTTTTCTCAATAAATTTGAAATCAGAGATGGTGATATTTGTACCTTTAATCTTATTGTTAAAAAGACTCAAAGCGTTAGCATAGATAGACGGAACAATATAAACCTTTTGATCACTTCCTTTGATATAAACAGTTGTCATATCAACAGATGTTGAATCATCAAATGATCGTCTAGATTTAACAACAACATCAGGAATACCATCACCATTAAAATCGATAAGATTTACGCCATATTCGAGTTTAATATCTGATGATACTGAAGCAAATGGTAGCGATAAAAAAAGTAATCCTAGCCCAAGTTTTAATATCTTATTCATTATATTCTGTTCTTTTTTGCTTGTTACTTGCGCATCAGACTACTTTGTGATAATGATTAGTCAAGATTTTTTATGTTTCAAAATAATACAGAATTTACATTTTCACCATTTATAAAATATTTTTATGACGATCACTATATTTATTTAACCATTATAAAAAGAAGATATTTTTAATATATATTTTTTTAGGTTTAATGTTTCCAGTTAATATAGAGCAATGTAATTTTTAAGATCACTAATTCTTTCTGTTGTTTTATCTTTTAAACAACTGCTATACACCATTGGTGCTAAACTACCACCTTGATAATAATCAGCTTCATATTGGCAAGAGAGATCTCTAAAATTAATCCAAACCAACTGAGCTTGTTTAAGTTGATCTTTTCGAACACCTTCTAACTTAGCATAATATTGCTGATAAATATGGTTAAGCTCTTCATCTTTCTGCTGAAAATCTTGATATACACATTGGTTAATTTCAGTTTGAGTCGCAGCATTTCGACAATCAAAATTATCTGCTTGTAAATGTATAGACCAAAATAGTATACCGCCAGATATTGTACCGAATAGGATAAGTTTTTTCATCGCACCGTCCATTTTTTGATTAAAAACATAGTTTTAGAAGATAAAAAATAAGTTCTTTATCATTTTAACAAAGTTTTTATATGGCAATTAAGTAAAGACAAGGAAAAATAACTCTATTATTGGATAATAAGTATTAACGCTGAATAACCATGTTAATACTTTTAAATATTTATGTTTTTTAGAAATAAATATCGTTTGCAAAAAAAATTAAGCAAAATGTTTGATTATCATGATTCGTAGTCAGCATTCTGATTTTGAATTGAATACATCAACAATAACACCAATTAGCTTTTCTTCTAAAATAGACACATTATCTGGAACATTGATTTTATCTAATCAGAACTATCAAGGACGAGATAGTTATTCCCTTTATGCTCTATCCCTACTTGATGAATATTTATTTTTTGAGAGCCAAAAGTGAGTGCTTTGCGTACTTCTTTAAACGTAATAACGTTAAAGCCTGCTAATATGCGATGATAAAAATTACAGGTTATCTGAATACCAGCAACAGTTAATACTAAATTGATTGAGATATGTAATTTTTATCAAGCACCCACTTTTTATACATCAATTAAAGTTCACACTTCGTTTTTAAAACAGCCGTTTTTCTATGGTGGTCTAGTGCTAACTCAATTAATTTAGTAATTAATGATTGATAGCCTAAACCTGCACTCTGCCATAATTTAGGATACATGCTGATATTAGTAAAACCAGGCAGCGTGTTTATTTCATTAATCACAACACGATTATCTTGTGTTAAGAACACATCTACACGAGCCATACCTAAGCAATTAAGAACACGGTATGCTTTTAAGGCAACTTGGCGAATATGCAAACTTGTGTTTTCATCCATTACTGCAGGAACAACAACTTTAGCACCATCTTCATCAATATATTTTGTGTTATAAGCATAGAAAGCATCGTTTAATACGATTTCACCACAAGGACTAACTTCTGGATCTTCATTACCCAAAACAGCACACTCTATTTCACGACCTACAATAGCACTTTCAACAATTACTTTAAGATCGTATTCAAAAGCCATTTCTAATGCAGCGTTGAATTCTTCTTCATTATTAACTTTGCTAATTCCTACTGAAGAGCCTAGGTTCGCAGGTTTAATAAATAAAGGAAGTCCTAATTGACGCACCATTTCATTGTAATGAATATCATTAATTTGATGTGCCATAATGGTAATAAATGGTGCAACCGCTAATCCTGCACCATCAAGTAGACGTTTAGTAATATCTTTATCCATACAAGCTGCTGAACTCATGATATTAGGCCCCACATAAGGCATATCAATCATGTGTAATAAGCCTTGGAGTGTCCCATCTTCACCGTATGCACCATGGACAATTGGGAATACCACGTCGATTTGAGGTAATGCCTGACCATCTTCAAGTGAAATAAATTGTTTTTTTACACTACCTGGAATAATAGCAACTGCCCTTAAAGGTTTACTTAATGAAATAGTTTTAGGATTATCGCTATTTAGTAAATAATCAGTTTCTGAATATTCATGCCACTGACCTTGTTCATTAATACCGATTAAGCAAAGGTCGAATTTCGTTCGATCTAATTCATTAATAATATTTTTTGCTGACTGTAATGAAACTTGATGTTCTGTGGATTTACCACCAAAAATAATAGCGACTCTTAATTTACTCATTTTCTAACCTTTTATAGGACAGCTATAGCGAATAGGTAGCAATATATCATGATAAAAACCCCCAATGTAGGTAGATAGTTCTTATCTGAGAAAAATTACGATAAAATGATGAAATTCTATGATTTAGAGTGTTAAAACGTCACTATTTCAAGATATAGTGATGCAATAACAAGATCAATTCTATTGGTGTAAGGTAAACACCATGGCTGATGTAAACCAACCGAAATGAAAATTATTGATTATTCACACTTAAGATAATTTAAGAAGATTTTGCTTAAGCAAAAAGGATCACGATGCGATCCTTTCTTTTTTCTTATTTTATTAGCTGATATTCAATAAGATATAAAGATTGTGTCGTCGGATAAATATCTTTAATAAGCGCTTTCAATACTGGGAGTGTCATGCCTTCCTGTTGCGCGTGATACTCATTGATTTCGTCATAACGTAAAGGTGATACCGTTATGATTTTCAATTTTCCATAATAAGTACGATGTTCATTAGCAAATAATTCAACAATGCTTCCTGGCTTGTAATTACTTTCACTCTCATCTCGGATAGTAATCACTTTTTTTTCTTCAAGAATAGAAGGAATTAAACGCTCGAAAAAAGTAATTTCTGTTGGTATTGCCGACATAATATTGACTCATAAAATTATTGATAATCTGCTGATTATCTTATCATGCAATAATGACTTATTATTCTTTTTTGCCAAAATTAGGGTTATTCAACGCCTCTGTCTGAAGCAACTTAGCTTTGCGCTCAATTCCCCAACGATAACCTGATAATTCACCATTTTGTCGAATAACACGATGACACGGAATAGCAACTGCTAACTTATTAGCCGCACAGGCATTAGCGACAGCACGATATGCCTTAGGCGCCCCAATTTTATCGGCAATTTCCTGGTAAGTCATCGTGCTTCCAAAAGGAATATCTAATAATGCCCGCCAAACTTTCTGTTGAAATACAGTACCTTGGATATCAAGAGGTAAAGATAAGGGTTGTTTGGGTAACTCAATAAAGCCGATAACTTGTGCAATGACTTGCTCAAATTCTTCATTCGCACCAATTAATTCAGCCAGAGGGAATTGTTTTTGTAAATCGTCTAATAGCAACGCCGCATCATCACCTAACATAATGGCACAAATCCCCTTTTCACTTTGCGCCACAAGAATACTTCCTAAAGAACACTGCGCGATAGCAAAAAAGATAGCAATATTCTTGCCCCCTGTACGCCAATTCGTTGGCGTCATACCTAATATTGCTTTTGCATTTTCATAGAAACGACTATTAGCATTGAAGCCAGCTTGATAAATCGCATCTGTAATACTGCCATCTTGAACTAACGCCTTTTTTATTAATTTTTGACGATAAGCATTAGCATAATCTTTTGGAGTGATCCCCATCGTTGATTTAAATAAGCGATGGAAATGATATGGGCTTGCCATCACATGCTCTGCAATACTGCTTAGCGACACGTCACCGTTATTTTTTTCAATAAAACGGCAGGCTTGCTCAATAAGTTGGTTATGTTTATTTTCCATTATGGTAGTCCTTTAAATGCAGAATTATAGCTATTAGTAACAAAATATAATGAATAAAGAACTCCGTTTATTGCTCAATTACTCTGGTTCTTTAGATAGTGCCCATAGATAAAGCGATGCCGTAGAACCATAGGGTGAATAGCGTTTTCGATAACGAGCAAAGCGTATTTTATCTAATGTTTTATGACGATAAAGACGCATAATTCCACGTTGAATAGCTAAATCTCCCCAACTTAAAATATCTGGCCGATTAAGCGAAGAGATTAATAGCATTTCTGCAGTCCAAACCCCAATACCTTTTAATTGAATTAAAGTATCGATAACTTCTTTATCTGTCATATCAGGAATTTTATTTAGATTTAGTTTTTCTGAAATAACTGCGTCCGCAATACCGATAATATAACCGGCTTTGCGCATAGTCATTCCACACTGCTGTATCTCTTGTTCTGATAATTTTGCAATACGTTCTGGTGTGTAAATCCCCTCACATAATTTGAGTAATCGTAAATTAACGGTTTCGGCAGCAGAAACTGAAATTTGTTGTTCAATAATGTTTTTAACTAATGCTGTAAATAAATCAGGAGTAAGAGGCCGTTTAATATCCCCTATTCTTTCAATAAGCGCGGCTAAACGCTTATCACGATTTTTTAAAGTATTTATCTCTTTCTCGCCATATTGAAAATACATAGCTATCTCATATTAAAATATACTAGATGACAGTATAACTTGAGAAATAAGGTATTATGCACTCCATTTCTTGCTTTTTTATTTTCAGTTATTAATGGGTGATTTATTAAAAGAAGGGCCTAAAGATATAAATGAACTTGCAAAAAAACGAATTCAATTCCTTATGTTCTAAATAGAATATTAAGAATGTTAGCATCTGAAAGTATATTTTATGAATCGGAAGCTTCTCGTTATTCTCCTGCTCCAGCAAATAAAGTGATTAAAACAGAAACATACAACTCAATATTAGAAGTTGTATTAAATAATTTATTGAAATGAACATTTATTTTTAGCTAAAAAAAACCACTTTTTAAAGTGGCTTTTTTGTTTAATAAAATTATGCAGTTAATGCCAGTTTTGCACCAAAAAGCAAGAACACAGCACCGATACAACTATTTGATAATGAAGCTAACCGTTTGTTATGTTTTACTTTATTGGTAATTGCAACACCGCCAAAAATAAGGACTGATAAATAAAGCATACTGCATATTTCTAAAATAACACCTAATACAAAGAATGGTATACCTGCATTTTCATACTTAGGATCGATAAACTGAATAAAGAAAGAAACATAAAAAATGATCATTTTTGGGTTAAGCATGCTCAAAAATAACGCCTTAACATAAAGACCATCTTTTGCTTTTACTGTAACTTCAGTAACTTGCTCTGGTGTCTCATTTTTCTTTTGAAACGTTGTATATAACGTTTTTAATCCTAAATAGGTTAAGTAAAGAGCACCTGCATACTTAATAATAATAAAGAAAACGGGTGAAGTCTTGACTAATGAAGCAACCCCCAAAAATGCCAAAAAGATTAATAATGCATCACCCGTAAAAACACCAAGAGCGGCTTTATACCCCCCTTTTACGCCATGCTTCGCACTGGAAGTAAGAACGAAAATCGAGTTTGGACCTGGTACTAAGGTAATAAAAATAACGCCTAAAAGGTATGTCCAAATATTTGAAATACCGATACTTTCTAACATACGACGCCTTTTTCAAAAAAATAACATGCTGAATATGTGAGCCATCATATCCATAATAATATTTTTGTAAAACAATAATCTTCATAATCAATAAAGATAAGTTAATTAATCTACCTTCAAATATAAAAAGCAGTTTATAAGTCTTTTTTTATTTTATTTTTTAGAGTTAAAAACCAGTTTAAACATGCGTTATAGTATGATGCTGAAATTAAATTTTATACAGATTTAATAATTACCTAAAAACTAATATGTGGAATTATAATCTGTATTTTTGGTTATCTTTGGATGTAATATTCTATTGTTTGTTTTTTGTTATAGTTTATTATTCTTTTTGTGATCTTGAACCTATGTACTACTTTTAAAACCCAAACAATCTCACCTATTACATTGATAATAGTGATAAACATCACCCTGAACGTATTGTATGCCATGTATAAACGATTTTTTATGATAATTTTATGTAAACAGGTAAACTAACAATAAAACAGTTAGTGAAAGGTCTATGCCTAAAGATCAAATGCTAATTATTGGAGAAATGTCTCCTTATCTGAGGGGATATATTGTTACTATGCACGCTATCGTGACATTGTCACCTTTATTTTACAAATGCGTTGCACAACACGCATTTACAAAAAGCGGAACCTTTATTAACGCCATATCGCGTATCACGACTCAGCTAGAGAACCATTATGGATGCACAACTGTATAAAGAATTTAAAATAGTAGAAAAAGCTTTTTGGTCAGAAATTTGTGAAAACAATATTCGTATTGGTGATCATACTCATTGCTTTATGACACCTATGGATGCTGCCATTTTTAACTTTATTTATCTACGCCAAGGCGCAACAGAAAGCTCATTTCAGCAAGCCAGCATCCTTTTTACTTCACAGAAAAAAGACCATATTTTGGTATTACCAGAGGCATTATTACCTGAATTTGAAGGAATAATAAAAAATGCAGGTTATACTGGTGATGGTATGACAACAGCAATGTATTTAACATTATCGGAAGCAATATTCCCGTCTTATAGTAATAATCCTTGCGATATTATTTTAACCAATCACAATCTTGAGCAGTGGGCGCGCCCATTAAAAACAGCGTTTCCAGTGGGAGATGATAGTGATGATACGATTGTTAATGAATATATTCGCTATCACCAGAAAGCATTAGATAATGGTGCCACTATTTTCCATTATGCTTTATTAGTTGACGGTCAACCTGTATCGTCATTAACGCTAACATTACATGATAAATTAGCGCGATTTGACGATATTGGAACCGATATTGCTTATCAAGGCAATGGTTATGCAACTCATTTGATTAAGCATGTGTTAGAGTTTTGTCGTGAACAAGGTGTAGAACGCTGCTTTTTAGATGCATCAGCAGATGGTTTGGCACTCTATCGTAAATTTGGTTTTAAACCACTCTTTAACTATTTAAGCTTTATTAACAAATAATTTCATAAGAAGGTTCAATTACTCTATTGAGCCTTCTTTTTTAATGCACAAATTTACTTATAAAATACTACACATCTTACTTAACAATATAAAAATTTAACTAATTGATAATTCCATTAATAAACAGTGAACTACCTGCAAAGATCAACATGGCATCCAATAACCATTGAAAAAGCCTTGGTGTTAGTTTTAATACCAGTTTCTTGCCAAGATAATTTCCTACTGTTAAGCCACAACCTACTAATACCCCGCTAATTAAGATAAAGCTATTAACTGCACCAAGTTGGCTAAATGTCAGGGCTTTGGTGAGATAGATAACAAATGAGGCAGCAGCTTCAGTCGCAAGTAATGGCCCTAATGTTAGACCATATGCCGAGAATATGGGAATAGTTAATGGTCCTGTGGAAAACACCACTCCCGTTAAATAGCCGATAACAGCACCAGCCATAATAACTTGGTAGGTTTTCATTTGGATTTGATATTTGCGTAGTAAGTGGAGCACGGGGATCATCAAAATGAAGAACAGCCCCATCCCGACATTGAGCCATTTTTCAGGCATAACCCATAATGTATTGGCACCTAAAATAACCGCAGGAATACCAGGTAATAAATAATAAAAAAGTGGCTTAAAACGGATACTATGACGCCATAAGTATATGCGAGACAAATTTCCCATTACTGAAGCTAATGCCATGATAGGTACGGCTTCCTTGGCACCAAATACATAAGTCAAAGCAGGTATTAATAAAATAGAAGATCCCGTTCCCACAACGCCACTGATTAAACCAGACAAGATTGCCAATAAAATAACTGCGATAAAACTCATTATCATCCTTAAAGTTCAATAAGTTAAAGACGCTGTATCATACCTATCTTCTTTATTTTTACCTGTGATAAAATGTCACGGTATTGTGAATTTTAATCAGATAGTCGCTTTATTTATGATAAATAAACCATAATGAGAAATTATGATGAGAAATCTTCCTCCACTACCTTCATTGCGTGCTTTCTTAGTCGCTTGTCATAGCCAAAGTTATACTGAAGCCGCACAAACATTATGTGTCACTCATGGAGCGATCAGTCGCCATATCCAAGTTATAGAAAAATGGTTTGGTGTCACTTTATTCAATAAACAAGGTTTACGTCGAGTCCCCACTCCTTATGCATTGACACTGGCGCAAGAGTTAAGTGACGTTTTTGATAAATTAAATGATATTGGTTTTCGTTATGGTAATGGTGGAAAAAACGATATTTTAAATATCAGTGTTCCTACAACACTTTGTTTAAAATGGCTTATTCCGCGAATGGAGGATTTTTATCTTCAATACCCTAATGCAAATATCCAAATTGCCTCTGCAAATAGTGAACGATTTCATTTAATTAGTCATGATGATCTGATTATTCGCCCTCAACCTCAGCAACAAGAGTATTCATCTGTTGTTTTTTTAGAGGATAAGCATTGTTTAATTGCTTCTGAAAAACTCTTAAGACGTTACAGTGTCACTAAATTTGAAGATGTTTTTGACTGTCCTGTTATCGATACACTTACTCGTCCTGGTCATTGGCAGCAATGGTTAATGGCAACCCATCTTAATACACAACGCTCATTCTTACGTCACTATCGCTTTGATCACTTTCATATTTCTCTTCAAGCCATTATTGAAGGATTAGGTCTAGGTATTGGTCCTGTTTCTATTTTATCGAATGAAATAAATAACGGTACTTTAAAAGTATTATTTCCTGATATCCAAATTGCACCGATAAGTTACTACGCTTTAACACCATTAGGAGTACAAAAAAACAAAACACATCTTGATTTTGAACAATGGCTCACCCAACAGAAAAGTTAATAATTATTAATGAAATAATTGATTTTTTTTCATAAAAATGGCGATTTAAATCCTATTAATGACACTTTTTAGAACTATCCACCAGCCAATTTATTAAAAATACCTAATGATAACTTCTTTTTTTATGAATATCTGAAAAAGCTAATTGTGCTATTTTTATAATTCATCCCCCCTCTATACCAAATACATTAAAATTGTTTTAATTCAATTAAATATTGTCAATAAATAAGAAAATTAACCTATATAAATTATTTTAATTTTAAATAATCGGTTATAGACACTTATTGTTTAACTTAAATTAACGTTCTATGCTGATATCTAAATATAAATTTTATTAATTTATTTACTGACAACGAAGGACGATAAGATGTCTGTAGCTGTAACCAAAAAATCAGTAGAAAAACTAATTAATGGATATGAGCCTGATCCTTTTGCACTTCTTGGTATGCATGAAACATCAGTTGGCTTAGAGGTTCGTGCTTTTTTACCAGATGCAGCTGCAGTTAGTGTTATTGATAGAAAGAATGGACGAAAAGTCGCAACACTAGAGCGTATACACCCCAGTGTTTTTTTTTTGTGGCGCGATCCCTCGACGTAAACGTCGTTAAAGATGGCGAACAACATGAAGTTGCGGATAACTGGCTTGAAAAAGGTAATCCTTGGGAATTCCCTCGTTATGATCTGCAATTTGAAGTCGATTTTGGTGGGCGTTTACAACAGGAATATTTTTTAGTGAGTGCTTCTGTTCAAGATATTTTGCAACGTCTTACAGTTTCTAAAATAGATTCAAAAAGAGATGTTATATCTTCACTTCTTTTTTATTAATAAAATTTGTTTTATTTATGAAATATTTTATTATTTTTTCTGTCAAAATTTCTTTTAATAAAAAAAGGAGTTTTTATGAAAAGTATTTCAAATATCTTTTCAATTAAAAGACAAAATACAGAAAATGTTTTTAATAACGATAATTTAAAAGGTTATGTGAAACTTTTAAATAATATTAAAGATATTAAAAACACCCCTTTAATAGACATTCCTAGTGGTTGTAATGGAAAGAAAGTTAGTGTAAATATTACAGAAATTAGTCGCGCATTACTATCAAAAATACTAAAAACTTATACACCTACAGAAATATCTTCTTACAGAGTTAGTAAAGAAAACAAAGAAAAATCAATAAAACTATTAAATAAAGCTTATGAAAAAATAGATAAAGATATATCAGGCTGGTGGAAAGATGAAAAAAAAATTCTTCCTTCTTCTATAATTAATCGGACTATTGATAATTTATATAAAAAAGACAAAGTTATTATAAACAAAGAGACTAAACAAATTTTATTTTTTTTAATCTCTAAAAAATTTAATCTAAATTTAGATGAGAATGTTGCGCAAAGTACGATGATCCAACATTTACAAAATATCCCTGAAGTCGTAAAAGCAATAGATGACTTGGGGCTCTCTGAGAATTCATATTTAAAATATGAAACTTATTGTTTAATAGCTGAATATATTTATAATTTCTTATCAGAAAATAAAGTTGATTTTTCTAAAATAAAAGAAGCAGTTAAAGAAATAGCTGAACGAAAATTGGTTACTCCTAAAAATAAATTAACTCAATCTTCTCCTTATTCTAAACATACTCTTGCTTTTTTGTGAAAAATAAACCATTAATCTAATGATAGAGATTATGTACAGCCAGATGTACATTTTATCTACTTTAAGTAAAATAGGAAAACACAATGGCCTCACATCTTACACTACAAAATATTGAAACCCTTGCTAGGCTATTATACTTTTGAGATCATTCGTAACAATGTGAACGATATTTTAACCGTGACAGATGAAGAATTAATTTCGGCTATGCAGTTCTATGCCCAGCGAATGAAAATGATTGTAGAGCCAACGGGTTGTTTAAGTTTGGCGGCAGCTCGTCAATTTGGTGATAAATTAAAAGGTAAGAAAATAGGCATTATTATTAGTGGTGGTAATGTCGATATTGCGCAATATGGTCGTTTTTTAGCACAATAAAAAGATATTATTAACAATTAAAAAAAGCAGTATGGATTGTTTTTCATACTGCTTAAAATCATAAATATATTGCCATTCAATTAAGATAACGAAGGTGTTTTTTGCTTAGTCTTTTTTAATTAAGTGAAAAAGTGATCCCCGCGTCTTTACACAATTGCGTTAAATTCTCTTTTAATTTTTGATTTTCTTCAGGCAATAAATCGAGCTGTGGCAAACGCATATGACCGCCATCTAAACCACGCATAGTTAATGCTGATTTAAATATTGCCATATTCGCGCCAGACTTAAGTGCATCACTAAATTTCACACAAAATTGTTGCCAGTGTTTTGATTTTTGATGATCACCTGCAATATAGGCTTTATACATATTCACAAATGGCTCAGGGAATACACATGCACAACCTGAAACCGTACCGTCACAGCCTGCATCTAATAAACCTAAGAATAATTTATCGTAGCCATGAAGGACTGAAAAACCGTCTGCAATCGCAAGATAACTTAATGTTGTATTGTTATCAGCAAAACTGTATTTAATACCAATTACATTTTTACACTGTTGTTGTACTTTTGCCGCTAATTCTGGCTTGATATTATTTGCGGCACATTGTGGAATATTATACAAATAAACAGGAAAATCATCTGGTACGCTATTTGCCACTGTCACAAAATAGTTTTCTAATTCTCTATCTGTCGCACCAAAAAATTGTGGCGTCACCACACCAATACCATCGGCACCAATTTCAACGGCATGTTTCGCTAATTCAATGGTTTCGATTAATGTCATTGCGCCAACATGAATAAAGACCGGTAAACGCTTATTCACTGTTTCAACAACGGTTTTCGCAACATTTTTACGTTCTAATGCAGATAAACGCAACATTTCTCCTGTTGTACCACAAGGATAAAGGCAATCAACGCCTTTGGTGACTAGCATGTCAGTTAATGCAGATAATGCTTTAATATCGACTTGATCATTTGAATCAAACGGAGTAACCATTGCCACTGTAACGCCAAATAATTTTTTCATATTAAGACCTTTATTAAATCAGATTGCTTCAACAATAACTTTAATTGCCAACATGCCAGGATCATCTAAACCAATAGATTTTTCTGGAAACATACGCGCTCGACCTAATAAATTAGGTTTTTGACGAAATTCAGTAAGTGTACTTTCGACGCTTTGTAAGGCCGCTACTTTTAGATCATCGATAGCTAATGGTTTCAGTGCTTCAGATAAATGGTAAAGAATATCGAGTACGGATTTTTGTCCTAATTCCCCTTTTCCTCTCGCCATCATACTTTGATATGCAACGGTTAATAGTGGTGAAATGTCGGAAGACGATATTTCTTTAATTTGGTTTTCTTTGCAGTATTTTGCCATTGCCATAAAAGCGGTTGCTTGCAATGTGCCAAAAGAAGATGCACAAGCTTTTTGTAATGATTTACTGCATTGAAAAAGTGCTTTGCTTAGATCATCAGGCCAATCTTGTGAATCGTCTGCAATTTGTCGCCAGCCTTTTTGCATGGTGATCCCCAAATCTCCATCACCTAGGCGACTATCGGCTTCACACAACATTGGTTGAAATTTTTCGCAAGCGATAGCGATTCGGTTCACCGCTTGTTTGAGCATTTCAAGCGTAATAGTCATCGCTATACCCTCCAAAATGCACAATGAGCTGGTGCATTCATCAAAATTTCTAGCTCATCATCTAATTTGCACAACGTTAAGCTTGCTCCCGTCATTTCCATAGAAGTGGCATAACGGCCAACTAATGGATGCACAATTGTTGCACCCGCTTGATCAATCAGCTGTGCAATTTTGTTGTACAAAATATAAAGTTCTTCTAATGGTGTAGCGCCTAAAGAGTTAACTAATACAGAGACTTTATCACCAGTTTTTAATGATAATTCTGTTTGTAAGCGCTCAAACATCTCTTGTGCAATATCATCTGCACTGCGTAATTTATCACGCCAAATTCCCGGTTCGCCATGAATACCCATACCCATTTCCATTTCATCTTCACCAATTTCAAAAGTAGGATGCCCTACTGCGGGTAAGGTGCAAGATGTCAACGCACAACCAATAGTTCGGGTGTTTTCCATGGCTTTTTGAGCAATACGCGTGACTTCATCAAGTGTTGCCCCTTCTTCAGCTTTGGCGCCCGCCATTTTAAAACCATAAATCATCCCAGCAACACCACGGCGTTTGTGCGCTTCTTCTGGCTTTGCAGAAGCGACATCGTCAGTAGCTAAAACAGTTGTACAACGAATGTCATCTTCAAAATCAACCGTTTCAGTTGCCATATCAAAATTCATAATATCGCCACCATAATTGCCATAAAGTAGCAATACACCTAAGCCACTATTGGCTTCACGAATAGCATCTGCCATTAAATCGGCGGAAGGTGAAGCAAAAACATCTCCCACAGCAGCTGCATCTAATAAGCCTTTACCGACATATCCAGTGAATACTGGCAAATGACCAGAACCTCCGCCTGTTACAATACCCACTTTCGGCTTATCTGTTTTTTTTGAACGAGTAATCAATCTTGGCTGTGGTTGACGATAAATATCACTATGAGCAAGGCATAAACCTGCTAATGTTTCATCGACATAATTTTCTGGTTTATTTAATATTTTCTTCATGCGATCACCCGATATTTTTAGTTATCTACTGATTTCTGACATCTTAAATTAATTTTATTTAAGATGAGTTTTCCCTGATACTTAAAAAGTATCTCTCTATAAATAAATGCTTATTATTAAATAGTTAATATTAAATAGGTTATTTATTTAGCTTTAAATGCACCTCTAATTTGCATAATAACAATAAATAAAAACACACTGGCTAATACCATCGAAATAGGTCTATTAACAAAGTTAATTAAGTCACCATCAGCTTTCATTAATGATGAGAGTAAATTTTTTTCTAACATTGGTCCTAAGATCATGCCCAAAATAATAGGTGATATGGGGAATTTACGTTCTTGAAGGAAATAACCGATAACACCCATTACTAACATAACAATAATAGAAGACATCGTATTTGTGATTGCATATGAACCAACGATACTAAATAGAATGATTGCTGGGTAAATAATCGCATTATCAATAGCAACAATCTTCTTCAATAAATTGACAACAATAAAAGCAATCGGTAGTAAAACAATATTAGCAATAAAAAAGATAATAAAAACAGCATACAATTTATCGGGATTAAATAAGAATAGTGTTGGCCCTGGTTGCATATCTTTCATATACAGTACACCGATAATAATTGCAGCCGCAGAATCACCGGGAATACCGAAGACTAGAGATGGGATCCAACTTCCGGCTAAGCTTGCATTATTACTCGCTGAAGCATCAACAATACCTTCCTCAGAGCCATGACCATATTTCTCTGGTTTTTTAGAGAGTTTTTTTGAAACGGCATAAGAGATCCATGCTGCAATATCGGCCCCAGCACCGGGTAAAGCACCAATTAATGTTCCTATTATTCCGCTACGGAAAATACCGCCCTTACGTTGACGAACAACACTTCCCACACCTTTAAAGATATTGTAAGAGTTATTTTCCACATGCATTTCTGTTAATGTAATTTGTTTTTCTTTCCAACGTTCAACGTAATATTTGATAGCACCAGAAATAGCAAATAACCCTATCATTGCCGGAATAAAGCTGACTCCTTGCATTAAAGAAACTTCACCGAAAGTAAAGCGGGCTTGACCTGTAAACTCATCATAACCAATGGTGGCTAATGCAATACCAAAAAACAGTGCTAATAAGCTTTTTCGAATATGTGAACCTGAAACAATAGTTGCACAACTTAAACCGATTAAAGACAACCACATATATTCGTAAGAGCTAAATTTTAAAGCAAACTCAGCTAAAATGGGTGCTGTTGAGGCTAATATAATCGTGCCAATAACACCACCAATCACAGAGCTTGTTAACGACATACCTAATACACGGTTTGTTTTACCCTCTTTAACTAAGATATGAGCATCATTGGTATAAGCTGCCGATGCAGGCGTACCCGGAATATTTAATAAGGCTCCCGGAATATCCCCCGCAAATATAGAAGACGCTCCGACAGAAATCATTAAAGCTAATGCAGGAATGGGGTCAAGAAAAAAAGTAAATGGCACCATTAATGCGATAGCCATTGTTGATGTTAACCCAGGAATTGCACCAACAAATAAACCAAATAAACAAGCACCAATAACGACAAATATTGTTGTGTAATCAATATAAGCAAGTGCGCTAATTAATATATCCATACTGTTGTTCTCTATTTATGAAAATAGCTGAGGTAGCGGTACTAACAGTACAGCGGTAAATAAGTAATACACTCCTAACACCACACTGGCTGAAATAATAAAACTATATATAGGTTTTGTTGTTGCATATTTCATCATTAGTGGTGCTGTAATAATTAACCCAGTTAAAATAAATCCTAAATAATCAGATGCAAGCACATAAAAAAGAATAATGCCAATAACTAATAACACAAACTTTATTTCATGCCACGTCACTAATGGAATATCACTTTCTTGATTGCGTGAAAATATATCTATTAATGAAAATATAATCATGCCACCGCCAATAATAGAAGGCATAAATGCGGCACCATATTCACTAAAATCACCTAATGAATACGCACTATAAACAATAAGAAATAAACCAAAGCAACAAAATATGAGCGATAGAATATGACGATTTAGCATAGGCATAAAAACGGCTGTTGTTCAGCCGTTTCCTCAGTTATTTCTTTATAATTTCGCCAAACTTTTTATCTTCATTGGCCATAAATTGAGTGGCATCATCGCCATATAGTTCAATAACTTCAAATCCTTGTTTATTTGCAAACTCGGCTAATTCACCAGAGGCATACACTTTTTTCATTGCAGCAGTAAGTTTGTCTTGTACTTCTTTATCTAACCCTTTAGGTGCAACTAACATATTCCATGCTTGTAAATCCCAATTATAAGGTGTGGCTTCTTTAAATAATGGGACATCAGGATAAAAAGCGGATTTCTCATCGGACATAATGGCCATATGTTTTACTAATCCCGCTTTTACCATACTGTCGGCTTCACCTAATGAAGATGTCACTATATCAACACCCCCTGATGCTAATTCTTGTAATGCCGCACTCGCACCTTGAGAAGGAATAAAGCGAATAGCATTATCGGGTAATCCAGCTGCACGCAACATACCAATAGTATTCAAATGCCAGATTGAATTTAAACCACTACCGGAAGCTTTTAATTTACCCGGATTGGCTTTCGCGTAATCAATAATTTCCTGTGCATTTTTAAATGGCGAAGATTTCCCAACTTGTAATCCACCATAAATAACAGCAAGACGCGTAATCGGTGTGTAATCTTGATACGTTAAATTAGTCATCCCTTGATGATGCATCATGGTAATTTCAACCGTTGCAATTCCTAATGTGTAGCCATCAGGTTTTGCATTTTTAATGGCATCATGACCTACAACACCACTGCCACCTGTTTTATTAACCACATTAACAGTAACGCCCAACTCTTCTTGTAGCCCTTTTGCTGCTAAACGTGCAACCGTATCGGTATTACCGCCTGCAGCCCAAGGAACAACAATAGTAATCGGTTTTTCAGGATATTGAGCGAAAGCCGGAAGTGTAAAAATGGAACTGCATAGGGTAAATGCCAGAAGTGTTTTTTTCATTATATGCACCTTTTCTCATTGCAGATTATTTGTGGCCGAATATCTTCAAGCCTTGATTTAAGGCGAGCCTGAACTTGGGAAAGAACCGGCATTGCTGTTACGCCTTTTTGTTCTATAAATGCAGAGAGGAAAGCACTGGCAAATAATACACCCTCATGCATTGTGCCTCCTGCTGCTATCTTTGATGCAAATGCGCCATTAAACGCATCTGTTGCTGCCATCGTATCCACACGTAACGATGGCATAGGTGGAATATGGAATGTGGCTCGACCATCAAAATAAACCACACCAAGCTCATCCATATAAATAATGACTTTCTTGTTTTCATCACCTGAGATAACACCAATAGCCTGTTTAGCGTCATTAATATCATTTATTTCAATATCAGCCCAATGTGATGCTTGATTCGCATTTAAGGTAATAAAATCAAGATGTGAATAAAGTTGTTTTAAGTTTTCGTTATAAGGCGCAACATTCAATATGATGATCTTATTAACCGACTTAGCAAATAAGGCGGCTTTAATATTGGCATCTATATTAATTTCGCCTTGAAGCAATAACACATCGGCTTCACTGACATATGGCAATGAAATATCAATCTCTTGATCTGAGAATGTATTATTCGCCCCTAAATAAGTTGCTGTAATATTGTTTTGTGTTTTATCTGCTAAATAGCTAATTGAACTGCCTGTCGGCTCTATTTCTGTTTGAAAAATAGTGAAAGAATCAATGCCGCTTTCTTGTAAATATTTATAAGCATATTTACTAAAATGATCTTCACCGACTTTCGTTATTAAATGGACTTTGGCATCAGAAAAGCTGGCTGCCATCGCCTGATTTGTTCCTTTACCACCTGGGCCTATCGAATTGCTTTTTGAATTAATTAATTCACCGACTTTTGGAAAAGATTCGACATTAGCAATAATATCTACTACAAACGACCCAAGCACACAGACTTTGCCTTCAGGCTTTCTATCTTTTCGTTCTCTTACGATTAATAAATCGTGCAATAAACATGAAATATCAAAACTATCACTAAATTTACTTATTTTTTTAATTTCTTGTTTCCCTAGTATGGCGCCACCATGACAACGTTTGATCAACCCTTCTCCTTCAAGGTATTTCAAATCACTGCGAATAGTTTCCAATGTGACACTGAATTTTTCCGCAAGTTGAGCCACTTTAACTTTCTTTTGTTCCCTGATGATGGTGTAAATTTCCTGTCGCCGTTCTTCTGAAAACATATAAAGTGCCTCCGTATCATTGCTAACGAGAATAAGGAGATCAGGTCTGTGATTCTGCGATGGTATTCAAAACAAAAAACCAAAAACAGAAGCAAAACCAAATCGAAGCAATTTAGATCACATTTTTTTAACACGACATCAATTGGTATACGTTAAAAATGAGAGGTGAAACGAGTCGAATAAAGAATAGTGATTAAGAAAAGAGAGGTAAGATCAGCCGTTCAAAGACGGCTGATAAAATAACGACTTATATTATTACAAAAAATGATAGTTTTGAAATGTAAATATCATGTTAAATAAAATCACATTGGTATTTAGTTTAATAAGCCATTAAGCAGATAAAAGCCCACTAAGGTCAGTAAAACCACCATTAATGTACTGCGTATTTTAAGCGCTAATCCTACACATAATAAGGTTCCCCAAAGATAAGGATTATCTAAAATACCTTTAAATTCACCTTTTTCTAACAGTACAATGGGTGCACAAATGGCGGTTAATAAACAAGGTGCAGAATAGCCTAATGCTTGCCTGATCACTGACGGCAATTTGACGGGGATCGCCGGTTCAAGAAAGAAATAACGCAATAGGAAAATGACGAGTGCCAAAATTAATAATAACGACCATGTCATTTTTGTTCCCCTCTGACTCTAGCAACACAAACAGCAACAAACATGCCTGTTAACCCACCAATAACGACGCCACCTTCTATATTCAACCAACTGAAAATAATTGAGAGACAAAAAGAGACAATAACACCCACTAATGTACTGAATGTTTTTATTAACGGGATCACAATTGCCAATAACGTGGCAACAATAGAAAAATCAAGATGATAACGCGATAAATCAGAAACTTGGCTTGCCATAATAATGCCAACAATACTGACCGCCACCCATGCTAAATAAAAACATAATCCTGCACCGATCATATAAGCAGGTGTTAGTTTCACTTTAGGTTGTGCTGAAACCGCAAAAAGCTCATCCGTTAATAAGAAACCTATCGTAATACGTTGATACCATTTTAAATGAGCAACATGGGGGCGTAAGGTTAAACCATATAAAAGATGTTGGGCGGTAATAAAAAAGACAGAAACAATAATTGTCAGCATCCCTGCACCAGAAACAACTAACCCTAATGTTACTAATTGCGCCGCACCTGCAAAAATAATGGCAGACATTCCGATACTTTGTGCAAAAGTTAATCCTGCATCAACCGCCATTGAACCTGCGAGTATTCCCCAGGGGATCACCGCAAGGCATAAAGGCAAAACATGCAAAGCGCCTAAACCAAAGGCACGCATGGTTTGCTTATCTTCAGTGTTATTTTTGATTTTTTCCATTTACCTGTCTTCACGTCTAATACATTAATTCTATGGAGAATGATTATCAGTCAGTAAAGATAAATGGGATTGTATAAAATTGCTATTAAAAGCTTTCGTGTGTGTGGTGTAAAAAAGTTTGATGCAAATATTCAGCTTGCATAAAATTGCTTAACCTTACCCATGCCGTTGGTGTATTTTTGCTGGAACAAAAATTTGATGAACTTCTAAGTTTGTCTGGTTAATTAATCCCATAACCAGTCGGAAACAGTGTGATGCTAATTCAGGATTATTTTGTGCAACAGTATCTATTGGAATTGATAATGAATCATACAGATAGTGATCATCAAAACCCGCTAAATAGACTTCATTTTGCATAATTTTATTTTGACTTAGATAACGCAACACGCCATCCAATAAGCCACAAGCAGACGTAAAAACAAACTTAGGCGCGCGCCCTAAAGAGGCACACAAAGAGCCAAACATTTCATAACCGGAACTTGAGTGGTAATGTCCATGAATGATCCACTCTGATTTTAGATTGATTTGTGCTTGTGAAAGTCCTTGCGTAAAACCTAAAAGGCGATCTTTAGTTGGTGAAAGCGTTGATTGCCCACCTAGGAAAAAAAATTCATCAATACCTTTTGTTGAAGCAATCTCAGCAATAAGTTGTTGTGTCGTAGTTATTGAATCGGTGACAACAAAAGGCAGCGTTGTTCCTTCAAAATAACGGTCAAATAACACAACTGGAATTTGTTGACTCAAACGCTGATACTCAACATCACTTTGTAAACATGAGGCAACAATCAAACCATCGATTTGACGTGATAAGAGATGTTCTATCGCCAGCGTTTCTTGAGCCGCATTTTCATCTGTACAAGAAATAAGTAATTGAATACCCGCTTCTCTACATAATATTTCTAGTTCATACGCCACAGAAGCAAAACCATAGTTAGTAATATCAGGAATAACCAATCCTAATGCATAACTACGATTATCACGTAAAGAGCGAGCATGAATATTAGGCTGATACTGATATTGTTCAGCAATAGCCGTAATACGCGCAATAGTATCATCAGAAACGCGCATTTCTTTACCTCGGCCATTTAATACTAAACTTGCCGTTGTTTTTGAAACGCCTGCTAACTTTGCAATATTGGTGATCGTGATACGTTTTTGTTTTTTCACTATTATTCAACTTAATGTTACATTCGCTGAGCGTAGACTATTTTATCGTTTATATAATTGTATTTAACTAAGTCATGCATTCTTTAATTGCCAAGTTGTGAGGTTTATTGTGTCTTTTCCCAAGAAACAGATTGTCTGCTCTTCTGAAGGGAAAAAACGGCTACTCATCACACCGGCACCACCATTAAAGAAAATTTCCACACTAGAGTTATCACATAATATTTGAAGATGTTTTATATCACCAGACCAGAAACGTGATTGCCATTCTCCAGTTTTAACACTACGACGTTTTAACACGGCTTGGTTATTTTCAATAATTAAAGCAAGAGTATCAGAAAAATGAATAGTCAGAGAGCCGAATAGTTCTACTTCAAGTTCAAACGAAAATCCATTAATGTCTGGTGCATCATCAGCAATACCCTGCCAATATGCTGGATTTTGTCTGAGTTGCTGTAACTCTTTTACAGGTTGTTGATAAAGCTTATTTTCTTTTATATGTAATTCACGAGGGCAAGTCATTTGATGTATCCAACCATTAGCAATGGTTGGTTGATACATCTCTTCACCATCAGGAACTCCCATCCAACCAAATAATAGACGTCTGCCATTCGCTAATGTTGTTTGAGGCGCATAAAACTCAAAACCTGCATCTAGTTCGATTAGCTCACCATGCTGAAATTGTAATGTTGAATAATCAAAGCTTCCTATTAAATAAGCACTGGGATGCGAATTTAAAAATCGATGTTGCTCTCTTTTTATACCTTGGGGACAAGTTAATAAAATAAAATGTCCATTAAGCTCAAAGAGATCTGGGCATTCCCACATATAACCCGCATCCTTTAAGCCCCCTACATGACTTCCGGCTAACTCACCGACTAATTGCCATTGATATAAATGAGACGCACGATAGAGCAAAACCTTACCCTGTTTATCTAAGTTTTGTGCGCCTAATACCATGTACCAGATATCATTATATTGCCAAACCTTCGGATCACGGACATGACCACTATAGCCATCAGGAAGCCCTAATACAGGCCCTAACTTATCAAAACCTCCCTGCTGATTTTCAACGGCTAAACATTGCCATGCAGTACGAGAGCCATCCTCAAATTTGACGTTACCGGTATAACAAAGAGTTAATTGCCCTTGGTGGATCACAGCACTACCGGAATAACAGCCATCTTTGTCATAAATTTCATCAGGCAGTAAAGCAATAGGTTGATGCTGCCAAGTAATCAAATCCTTTGAACGCCAATGACCCCAACATTTATGTTTATGTTCACAAGACAAAGGGTTCCATTGATAAAACAGATGATAATATTCACCATCAAAACAAAACCCATTAGGATCATTTAATAACCCAGTTACTGGCGCTAAATGCCAATATGGATAATATTTATCTTTTATGGCTTTAGCGCTATTACGCATGACCGATTGTAAAATCGCAGATAACTCTTCGTTTGTGTTCATTTATGCAGACTCCACTTTGTATTTCAGCAAAAGAGAGATAACAAACGCAGTCACAAAAGCAATCACAAGGCCAATAATATAATTCATAATTGAACCAGCTTGCACGATTGCAATACCCGGAATAGCAGTCAATCCTACAGCTGTCATATAAACATGTGAGCCTACAACCCAAGCACCCCCAGCTGCACCACCAATTAACGCAGCAATAAAAGGTTTTCCATAACGCAAATTAATCCCGAAAATTGCCGCTTCAGTGATACCTAACATCGCGGAAAAACCTGATGGGATTGTGATTGCTTTAATTTTTGCATCTTTAGTTTTAAACCAAACAGCAATACAAGCACCTCCTTGAGCAATATTCGCCATTGCCCAAATCGGCAATAAAAAGTTAACGCCAATATTAGGGTTACCTAATAAACCCGCCTCGACAGCATGAAAACTGTGGTGAATACCCGTAATAACAATCACAGAATAAAGGCCACCAAAAATTAGCCCTGCTATCCAACCCGCTTGTGTAATTAAGGTGCTTAATAGTAATGAGATACCATCACCTAAAAGGCGACCAACAGGCCCTATGACTAATAACGCCACAAAGCCCGAAATAATAACGGTTAAAAATGGCGTGATAATTAAATCAAGAGCATTAGGAACAACTTTACGTAATTGTTTTTCCAATACACTCATAAACCAAACGGCAAGTAATACTGGGAAAACAGTACCTTGGTAACCAATCATGGCAACTTCTAACCCAAAGAAATTCATGGTGTTAAAGCCAGCGGCAACACCCCATGCATTAGTTAATGCAGGATGCGTTAAAATACCACCGAGTGTTGCACCAAGATAAGGGTTTCCGCCAAACTCTTTTGCCGCAGTAAAACCAATCAAAATAGGCAAAATAATAAATGCCGCAGAGCTACACATATCAAGCATGATATAGAGTGCATTATCAGGACTCACCCACTGGTTAGTTTTCATTAACCCAAGTAGCCCCATTAATAAACCTGACGCCACAATGGCAGGAATAATGGGCACAAAGATATTAGAGAGCAGTCTTGCTATTCGTTGAAATGGATTGAGCTTTTTAGCCGCAATATTAGCTGCTTCGGATTTGCTCGATTCACCAATGCCCGCCGCAGCAATAAAGGCAGCATGTACTTTATTGACTAAGCCAGTACCAAAGATAATTTGGATTTGCCCAGCATTACTAAAACACCCTTTCACCCCCTCTAATTTGTTTATTGCTTCTTTATCTGCTTTTGAGTCATCAACAAGAACAAGCCTTAGGCGTGTAGCGCAATGTGCTGCACTTGCGATGTTTTCCGCACCACCTAATAAAGGTACAAGCTGGTGAGCCACTTTTTCAATATTCATCATAGCCTCTGTGATTCTTTTTTATTTATGTAGCGAGTATTTAGTTTAATCAAAAAACTAAACCGGTTTAGCTAACAATTAGATTAAATAAAAATCAATTCAAGATAGCAATGAAAACTCAGTTAAAAGGCTTTTAATTGTGATCTAAGTTACAAAAAAGTACATTTATTAATCATATTTTGACTTTTAAAAATAGTTAAAAATAACGTTTAGCTAAACAAATTTTAATTTGTTGTTTAGCTAAACAGGTTAATCGGTTGTTAGATAATTATAGCTTCTAAAAATGACTTTTGAGTATTAGATAAAAATGACTATTGAACTAACAAAATCATATAGATAGAAATGAATAAGCAGACTTTAAAAATGTTACTGATAACATCAGAACACTTAACTAATCAATATATATTTATTTATACAAAGATGTTAATCAAATGATTAAATATAGCTAATACAAAAACTTAAGGTAACCTTTAAAAACTGGTAACTCTTGTTATAAATCACTTTTCTTTGATGTAAAGCAACTACAACTTTTAGGAAATACGTAGTATCCACATTAACAGTTGGGTTTTATTACCTACGTTAAAGTGGTTATTTTTTAACAACAATAACAATAATTATTTCTTTATAAGCTTGTTGGCTTCTGTTTCTTCTTAAAATGTGAATAATCAAGTGAGTAATGTATGAAAAACATCAAAGAGATGGCGTTACTTTCCACTCCCTTATCTCGCCGTCGTTTTGTAAAAACAGGTGCAGCGGGTGGTTTAGCAATAACTGCGGGTGGATTATCCCTTCCCTTTCATCAAGCTGTTGCCTCAGAAACACAATCAACAATAAACAGCGAAAAAGTAGTATGGAGTGCCTGTACAGTAAACTGTGGTAGCCGCTGCCCATTACGTATGCATGTGGTTGATGGCGAAATTAAATATGTAGAAACTGACAATACAGGCAATGATGTCTACGAAGAATTACACCAAGTTCGTGCCTGTTTACGTGGCCGCTCAATGCGTCGTCGTGTTTACAATCCTGACCGTTTACGCTACCCAATGAAACGTGTGGGTAAACGTGGCGAAGGTAAATTTGAACGTATTTCATGGGATGAAGCATTTGATACTATTTCAGATACCATGAAACGCTTAATCAAAGATTATGGTAATGAATCTATTTACCTAAACTACGGTACAGGAACTTTAGGTGGCACCATGACAAAATCTTGGCCACCAGGTGCAACGCTAATTGCACGTTTAATGAATTGTTGTGGCGGTTATCTTAATCACTACGGTGATTACAGTACGGCACAAATCGCAGCAGGTTTAAATTATACCTATGGTGGTTGGGCAGATGGTAATAGCCCTTCAGATATTGAAAACACCAAACTTGTCGTGATGTTCGGTAATAATCCAGGTGAAACACGTATGAGTGGTGGCGGTGTTACCTATTACGTTGAACAAGCTCGTGAGAAATCTGATGCACGAATGATTATCATCGATCCGCGTTATACCGATACAGGTGCAGGTCGTGAAGATGAGTGGATCCCTATTCGTCCAGGAACTGATGCCGCATTAGTTAATGCCTTAGCGTATGTCATGATCAAAGAAGACTTAGTTGATAAGCCTTTCCTAGATAAATATTGTGTTGGTTACGATGAAACGACGATGCCAGAAGGTGCGCCAAAAAATGGCCACTATAAAGCCTATATTTTAGGTGATGGCGCAGATGGTCAGCCTAAAACGCCAGAATGGGCAGCGCAAATTACCGGCATTCCTGCTTCACGCATTGTTAAATTAGCCCGTGAAATTGCAACAGCGAAACCTGCTTATATTACACAAGGCTGGGGGCCTCAACGCCGTTCTAACGGTGAGCTTGCTTCTCGTGCTATTGCAATGCTCTCTATTTTAACAGGGAATGTGGGCATCAATGGCGGTAACACTGGTGCTCGCGAAGGCTCTTACAGCATTCCTTTTGTTCGTATGCCTACATTCACTAACCCTGTCACCACCAGCATTTCCATGTTTATGTGGACGGATGCAATCTTACGTGGTCCAGAAATGACAGCAACTCGTGATGGTGTTCGTGGTAAAGACAAACTTGATGTGCCTATTAAAATGGTATGGAACTACGCAGGTAACTGTTTAGTAAACCAACATTCTGAAATCAATCGTACTCACGACATTTTGCAAGACGATAAAAAATGCGAAATGATTGTGGTGATCGATAACCATATGACAGCATCTGCTAAATATGCCGATATTCTACTTCCTGATTGCACTGCATCAGAACAGATGGATTTCTGTATGGATGCATCGGCGGGTAATATGGCGTATGTCATTTTTGCAGATCAAGCTATTAAACCTCGCTTTGAAAGCCGTAATATCTATGAAATGACCAGCGAAATTGCAAAACGCATGGGTGTAGGTGAAAAATTCACTGAAAATCGTACTCAAGAAGAATGGTTACGTCATCTTTACGAACAATCTCGTCAAAACTTACCAGAACTTCCAACTTTTGAAGAATTCCGTACTCAAGGGATCTTCAAAAAACGCGACCCAGAAGGTCACCATGTTGCTTATCGCAAATTCCGTGAAGATCCTGAAAATAACCCATTAACGACACCATCAGGCAAAATTGAGATTTATTCTTCTCAACTTGCTGACATTAAAGCGACATGGGAACTTGCATCTGACGATGTCATTGATCCACTGCCGATTTATTCTGCTGGTTTTGAAAGCTATGGTGATCCGGCAATGGAAAAATATCCATTACAAATGACGGGTTTCCACTATAAATCACGTACTCACTCAACTTATGGCAACGTAGATGTTTTAAAAGCGGCATGTCCACAAGAAATATGGATAAACCCTGTTGATGCATCAAAACGAGGTATTAAACACGGTGATTTAGTGCGTATTTATAACGATCGTGGTGAAGTTAGGATCAACGCAAAAGTGACACCTCGTATTTTACCCGGTGTAGTCGGTTTAAGTGAAGGTGCTTGGTATAACCCAGATAGTAACCGCATTGATCACGCAGGTAGCATTAACGTGTTAACGACACAACGCCCTTCGCCACTAGCCAAGGGTAATCCTTCTCACAGTAATCTTGTTGAAGTCGTCAAGGCGTAAGGAGTCTGGTTATGTCAACGCAATATGGTTTTTACATTGATTCAAGTCGTTGCACCGGCTGCAAAACCTGTGAACTGGCGTGCAAGGATTTTAAAAATTTATCCCCTGAAGTCAATTTCCGCCGTATCTATGAATATGCCGGTGGTGATTGGACAGAGCAAGATGGTGTTTATACACAGAACGTTTTTGCTTATTACTTATCTATTTCATGTAACCATTGTGACGATCCTGCTTGTGCAAAAGTTTGCCCAAGTGGTGCAATGCATAAACGTGAAGATGGTTTTGTTGTCGTTAATGAAGATATTTGTATCGGTTGTCGTTATTGTCACATGGCATGCCCTTATGGCGCACCACAATTTGATGAAGTTAAAGGTCATATGACCAAATGTGACGGTTGCTATGAACGTGTAGCTGAAGGCAAAAAACCGATTTGTGTTGAGTCTTGTCCACTACGCGCATTAGATATGGCACCAATTGAAGAATTACGCGCTAAATACGGTGATTTAGCTGAAATTGCCCCACTTCCTTCAGCAAAATACACCAAGCCAAATATTGTCCTTAAATTAAATGCCAATAGCCGTCCTGTGGGTGATACCACCGGTCATCTGGCAAACCCAGAGGAGGTGTAAGATGGTGGGATTGCATGAATGGCCACTGATGTTCTTTACAGTTATCGGTCAAAGTGTTGCTGGCGCTTTTATTATCATGGGATGCGCTATTCTTTCGGGTAAACTCTCCGCAGAAATGAACCGAAAAGTACATTACAGCATGTTTGGACTCTGGGCATTAATGGGAATTGGCTTCCTATTATCTATGATGCATATGGGAACCCCATTACGCGCATTTAACTCATTACTTCGTCTTGGTCACTCATCATTAAGTAATGAAATAGCCAGCGGTTCAATTTTCTTTGCCCTAGGGGGGATTTACTGGTTACTGGCTGTACTTAATAAAATGCCTGCTGCATTAGGCAAATTATGGGTCGCACTGGTTATGGTATTAGCCGCATTATTTATTATCGCGATCTCTCGTGTATACCAAATTGATACCGTGCCAACGTGGTACAACAGCTATACCACATTTAATTTTGTGCTGACAGCCTTTATCAGTGGTCCTATTTTAGCAGCGCTCTTAATGCGCATTGCAGGCTTTAACTTAAACTGCGTTAGTGCATTGCCATTATTAAGTGTTATCGCAATTGTTGTGAGTGCGATTGTGGCAACATCACAAGGCTTTGAATTAGGCGCTATTCAAACCTCTGTGCAAAAAGCAGTAGATTTAGTCCCTAACTATGGTGCGCTAATGGGAATTAAATTAGTGGCTTTAGTCTTAGGCTTAAGTTGCTGGATTGCACCACTTCTGCGTAAAAATAACCCTTCTGTTGCTTTATTAGCATTGGGCTTTATTTTAATGTTTGCCGGTGAGTTTATCGGACGCGGTGTATTCTATGGTTTACATATGACTGTCGGTATGGCGGTGGTTGGTTAATTAAAAACGCTGCCTTTAAACCGCTGTAATAGTTAAAAAGCCCGCACTTTTTATCTGTTATGGCGGTTTTCCTTTTATATTGCGGTATCACTCTTTTTTAATCTTCGTCATTATGTTTAGATAGAAAATCGCATATAGTAAAGACAATAAATCTAAGCGGATTATAAAAATATTATGGAACAACAACTTATTACTGATATTTCTCTCACTGCCCGTATTTTAGGTGCTGCGTTTTATTATACGCCTACTGAGAAAAGTGACATTGTCGAGCTGCTGTCGAGTCAAAAGTGGGTTGAAGAATGGCCATATGGCAATGAGGAAGAGAAGCAGCGCATTGCTAGCCTTCTTTCACAAACCACATTGACAGAAGAAACTTTAGCACAAGCATATCAACGTTTATTTATCGGCCCTTACGCACTACCTGCGCCACCTTGGGGCTCGGTTTACCTTGATCATGAAAATGTATTATTCGGTAACTCAACATTAGATTTACGCGAATGGATGCTAGAGAATGGCATTGATATTGCGTTAACTCAAAATGAGCCGGAAGATCACTTTGGTTTAATGGTGATGATGGTAGCTTGGATTGCAGAAACTCGTCCTGAAAAGCTCAATGAGCTATTAGCCGAACACCTTCTGCCGTGGGCTTATCGTTATTTAGAAAAGTTATCTTTACAAGGGGCATTCCCTTATTACGAAGGTTTAGCCATGTTGGCGACATTAACGCTCAAAAGTTGGCAATCGCAGTTAAATGTGACCCCTGCTGAAAAACAGTTATTTTGTTGATTTACAATAGACCATAAAAATGTGAAGCCCTAAAGACGAAAAAAACTCTCGCTTTTAGGGCTTTGATATATAAATAGTTAACGTTCTTAAGATTGTTTCGACCAAAACTGATAAAGCCTAGGTTGTGTTTCATCTTCGGTTTTTATCTGTGTAAATTGAAGGCCTTCTTGTTGTTCTGGTGCCTTTCTTAATGCTTTAGCAATGCTGGCTGTTGATAGTCCGTAAGGCTCGGCATCCTCATTAGAATAGGCATAAAAAATCTTAGAAATCCCCGCCATGCGCATAGCGGCAAGACACATTGGACAAGGTTGTCCACTGGCATAAACAATACAATCATCTAACTTTGTTCGCCCTAATACTTTACCGGCTTCCCGTAATGCTAATAATTCAGCATGGGCAGTGGGATCATTTGTCGTTACTATTTGATTGACTGCACTTGCAATTACTTGACCATTATTCACAATGACCGCGCCAAATGGCCTTCCCCCCACTTTCACATTATCCATTGCCAGCGATATGGCTTGTTGTATAAATTGATTATCTGACATTATTTTGCCCCCGCTTTTTCAAGTATATTAGCGATGTTTGTATAGCCTTTATCTTTAGCTAAGGTTAATGGTGTATGGCCAGAGCCATCGGCGAGGTTAACGTTAGCTCCACCTTCAATAAGTAAAGTCACAATCTCTTCATATTTTTGGCTACCATCACCTAAAATAATAGCTTCGATTAAAGCCGTCCAACCTAAACGATTAATATGATCAACATCCACACCCGCATCAATTAATGTTTTTACCGTTTTTACATGTCCTCGCTCAGAAGCTGGAATTAATGCTGTTCCACCATAACGATTAACACTTTTAAGAGAAGCACCATGTGATAACGTTAATTCTAAGATCTCCTGCAACCCTCTCGCTCCCGAATAAAGATAAGGTGAATCTTGAATAGCATCACGAGCATTAACATCGGCACCTTGTTCAATCAGATATTTTGCAACCTCAATTTGGTTAGCATGTGTGGCAGCCATTAAAGGAGTGCGCAATTTTAGATCTCGTTGTTCTATATTAGCACCTTGTTCTATCTGACGTTTCAATTCAGATAAATTTCCCTCTTGTGCCAATGTAACCAGATATGCTTTATCAGAATTAGCCATCACTTTAACCATAAAGATAGATGAAATTATTAATAGGCTTAAGAAGTATAAAAACCATTTGCTCTTTAAATAGAGAGTATTCATTCAATATCTCCTAGAAAATGCTAATTTTGACTTACTTAATTAGCATACTATTTGAACTCATAATTATATCTAACAAAGCGATGACATTATTTCAACAAATCAATGGGTAATAACTGCCTATCAAGTCATTTTTATACTTTTTTTACACTTCCCCTATCTCTTTTATCAACATCTTTACAGACCTTTAATTACGCTTACTGAATCTAAATAGATGAAGGATAGTTCTAATGTTGATATTTGGTGCTGTGACGTTAGTTATTTTGCTCACTGCTTATCTTATCTATGTGTTATTTAACGCAGAGGCATTTTAAAAATGGCAACAACAATGTTGATATATCTTGCTGTTTTTCTAATTACATTATTTGTGATAGGAAAAATGCTTGGGCATTATTTAGCTCGCCTTATCGAAGGTGACTTACCTCATTGGATTACTCAAACTGAACATGTTATTTGGCGTTGCTGTGGTTTCAAGCCCGCAGGCAAAGCAATCCAACCGATGAACTGGTATCACTATATGCTCGCCCTACTTATTTTTAATTTAATGGGCGCAATTCTATTATTTATCACACTGCTTAACCAAGGCTATTTACCTTTAAATCCTCAATTTGCCCCTAATATGAATTGGGATTTAGCGTTCAATACCACAATTAGCTTTGTCACAAATACTAATTGGCAAGCGTATAGCGGTGAAACGGCTGTCAGCTATTTAAGCCAAATGACGGGGCTTGCAGTGCAAAACTTCTTATCTGCAACAACAGGTATGGCTGTCGCTTTTGTTTTAATTAGAGCGCTAACTCAGTCATCTTGTACTTCATTAGGCAATGCTTGGGTTGATATTGGACGCATTACATTATATGTCCTACTCCCTTTATCTATTATTTGGTCACTGTTATTTGTCAGCCAAGGTGTGATACAAAACTTTCACCCAGCACTATTAAGTCAAGGCCTTGATGGGCAACAACAATGGTTACCAATGGGGCCTGTTGCGTCTCAAGAAGCAATTAAGTTATTAGGCACAAATGGCGGTGGTTATTTTGCGGCAAACTCTGCACATCCTTATGAAAATCCAACTTCATTAAGTAACTTCTTACAAATACTCGCTATTTTTCTTATTCCTACTGCCTTATGTTTTGCCTTTGGTCGTTTAAGTGGAACACAACGGCAAGGCCATACCTTGCTTTGGGCTATGACGTTAATTTTCATTGTTGCTGTTAGTGTGATCACTTGGGCTGAATGGCAAGGAAATCCAGAATTTATCTTTGCGGGTACAGATAGTTCGTTGAATATGGAAGGTAAAGAAACACGCTTTGGCATTATAGGTAGCGCTATTTTTGTTGCCGTCACAACAGCGGCATCTTGTGGTGCTGTTAATGCGATGCATGACTCACTAACAGCATTAGGTGGCATGGTACCAATGTGGTTAATGCAAACAGGCGAAGTAGTATTTGGCGGTGTAGGATCAGGATTTTACGGCATGATCCTCTATGTGTTATTAGCTGTATTTATCGCTGGATTAATGGTTGGTCGTGCGCCGGAATATCTCGGTAAAAAGATTGGTGTTGCTGAAATGAAATGGGTAGCTGTTGCCATTTTAATTTCTCCAGCCGTTGTTTTATTAGGTACAACTCTCGCTTTATTTACTGATGTTGGTCGTGAAGCCATTTTAAACCCAGGTCCTCATGGCTTTAGCGAAGTGTTATATGCTTTTACTTCTGCTGCGAACAATAACGGTAGTGCTTTTGCAGGGCTCAATGTTAATTCACCTTTTTATAATCTGTTATTAGGTATCGCAATGTTCATTGGTCGCTTTGGTGTCATGTTACCTGTTTTAGCTATCGCAGGTAGTTTAGCCGTGAAAAAGCGTCAGCCAGAAAGCTTGGCCACACTCTCTACCACTTCACCGCTATTTATTTTGTTATTGATCCTCACGGTATTAATGATTGGCGCTTTGACTTTTGTTCCGGCATTAGCCCTTGGCCCTATTGCAGAACACTTACAGCTGTTTTGGGCGAAATAAGGAAACGTATCATGAAAACAACTCAACTATTTGATAAAAAAACCGTGATATCGGCCTTCTTTGATGCGATAAAAAAATGTACACCTCAAGCGCAATGGCGTAACCCGGTGATGTTTATTGTTTATGTTGGTGCGCTTTTAACGACCAGTATTTGGATTGCTTCATTATTAGGTTATTTCCCTGATGATAATCACTTTACTTTACAAGTAATGTTTTGGTTATGGGTAACATTGTTATTTGCCAATTTTGCTGAGTCATTAGCAGAAAGTCGAAGCAAAGCACAAGCTGCTAGCTTACGTGGCGCTAAACGACAATCTAAAGCAGTACGTTTACATCACGCTGACATCAATGCACCGAAAGAAACCGTTGATTCTTTCTCATTACATAAAGGTGATATTGTTTTAGTTAACTCGGGTGAAGTTATTCCTTGTGATGGTGAAGTCATAGAAGGTGGTGCCTCTGTTGATGAAAGTGCGATTACGGGCGAATCAGCACCCGTGATCCGTGAGTCAGGTGGTGATTTTTCTTCTGTGACTGGCGGTACTCGAGTATTGTCCGATTGGCTAATTATTCGCTGTACTGCTGAGGCAGGTAATTCATTTCTCGACCGTATGATTGGAATGGTAGAAGGTGCGAAGCGTAGAAAAACGCCGAATGAAGTTGCTTTAACTATCTTATTAACAGCCCTGACACTTATTTTCTTATTGGCGTGTGTTACTCTTTATCCATTCAGTGTGTTTGCTGTCGAGTTTCAAGGACATGGCGATATTATTTCCGTTGTCACTTTAATCGCTTTATTAGTGTGTCTTATTCCCACTACGATTGGCGGTTTACTTTCATCAATTGGTGTGGCAGGCATGAGCCGAATGCTTGATGCCAATGTGATTGCAACCAGTGGGCGAGCGGTTGAGGCCGCAGGTGATGTTGATGTCTTACTACTTGATAAAACAGGCACAATTACACTGGGTAATCGCCAAGCTTCTCGTTTTATCCCTCTTTCAGGTATTAGTGAAAAACAGCTCGCCGATGCGGCACAGCTAAGCTCACTTGCAGATGAAACGCCTGAAGGCAGAAGCATTGTGATCCTCGCTAAACAGCATTTTAATTTGCGCGAACGTGATTTAGCGTCAATTGGAGCGTCTTTTATTCCCTTTTCTGCAATGACAAGAATGAGCGGCGTTAATTTAGGAGAACGCTTGATCCGCAAAGGCTCCGTTGATGCTATTCGTCGTCATATTGAAGTCAGTCACGGCCATTTTCCTGATGAAGTCACCGCGATAGTCGAACAAGTCGCCAGAACGGGTGGGACACCGCTGGTGGTAGTTGAAAATCAGAAAATCTTAGGTGTTGTTGAACTTAAAGATATTGTGAAAGGTGGAATTAAAGAGCGCTTTGCTCAACTTCGCCAAATGGGGATAAAAACCGTCATGATCACGGGTGATAATCATCTTACGGCGGCAGCTATCGCAGCAGAGTCTGGTGTAGATGATTTTCTGGCTGAAGCAACACCTGAGGCAAAATTAGCATTAATTCGTCAATATCAATCAGAAGGTCGATTAGTTGCAATGACAGGTGATGGTACTAATGATGCCCCTGCATTAGCACAAGCCGATGTTGCTGTTGCGATGAACTCAGGTACTCAAGCCGCCAAAGAAGCAGGCAATATGGTTGATTTAGACTCTAATCCAACAAAATTAATCGAAGTTGTACATATCGGTAAACAAATGCTAATGACACGAGGCGCTTTAACAACATTTAGTATTTCCAACGATATTGCTAAATACTTCGCTATTATTCCAGCTGCTTTTGCTGTCACCTATCCACAGCTCAACATGCTTAATATCATGAACTTACATTCACCCGCATCTGCAATGCTATCTGCGGTTATTTTTAACGCCTTAATTATTATCTTTTTGATCCCTCTTGCTCTTAAAGGTGTTCATTATCGTCCTGTCTCTGCGCACTCATTATTGCGTCGTAACCTCTCTTTATACGGGATCAGTGGATTATTAGTCCCTTTTATTGGCATTAAAATCATCGATATGATCTTAGCGTTTATTGGGTTTTAAGGAGTTCTATATGCATCTATTTCGTTCATCATTAGTGATGTTATTATTACTCACACTAATAACCGGACTCGCTTATCCTTTGTTTGTTACAGGATTAGCCAACCTTATTTTTCCATGGCAAGCGAACGGCTCACTGATTTATCAAGATAATAAACTTATTGGTTCTGAGTTGATTGGGCAACAATTTACGCGAGATGATTATTTTAAAAATCGCCCATCAATGACGTCCGAAATGCCCTATAACAGCATGGCATCAGGTGCCAGCCAACTAGCAACATCAAATCCATTATTACTTAATGAGATAACTCAACGTATTCAAATATGGAAGAAAGCAACGCATAATCAACATGTTGTTCCTGTTGATTTAGTCACAGCATCAGGAAGTGGACTTGATCCTCATATTTCATTACAAGCAGCTTATTATCAAATTGAAAATATTGCTTATTCTCGCCAACTCACTAAAAATGAAATTAAGCAGTTAATAAAAGACAATACTACATCACCGCTGATGTCATTTATGGGTGACCCTGTTGTGAATGTATTTATGCTAAATCAAGCACTTGATAAATTAAGTGCAGAAAAGCAGCAAAAAGTGAGTACTCAATAAAATGGAACTCGATCAGCAATGGCAACGCCCTTCTCCTGATGATTTACTCGCTTCAACGCGAACAACAACTCGTGGGCGTTTAAAAATATTTTTTGGTGCCTGTGCAGGTGTAGGGAAAACTTACGCCATGTTACAAGAAGCTCAACGCCTCCACCAGCAAGGTATTGATGTCCTTGCTGGTGTTGTTGAAACGCACCAAAGGCAAGAAACGGCTGCATTACTGCACGGATTACCTTTATTGCCACTACAACGTATTCACCATCACGGTAGAAAGCTTGTCGCGTTTGATTTAGATGCCGCATTAGCTAGGCATCCGGCGGTGATCTTAATGGATGAACTGGCATTTAGTAATCCTCATAAATGCCGACATCCTAAGCGCTGGCAAGATGTGGAAGAACTATTGGATGCAGGTATTGATGTCCTTGCCACAATAAATGTACAACACATTGAAAGTCTTAATGATATCGTCGGGAGTATTACAGGAATTCGAGTCCAAGAAACGATCCCTGACTATATTTTCGATAGTGCTGATGAAGTGGTTATGGTGGATTTACCACCTGATGATCTACAACAACGTTTACATGAAGGCAAAGTCTATCTAGCTGGACAAGCAGAACGTGCGATTGAACACTTTTTTCGTAAAGGTAATTTAATCGCACTACGAGAATTAGCCTTACGCCGTATGGCAGATAGAGTTGATACACAAGTTAAAGAGTTTCGAGATAGCCAAGGAACGGCTCCTGTTTGGCACACCACAGATAGTCTGATGGTTTGTCTCGGCGCTCATGGCGGTAACGACAAATTAGTTCGCACGGCAGCGCGTTATGCTGCCGCCTTTGGTTGCCAATGGCATGCTATTTATGTTGAAACGCCTAAGCTTCATCAAATTGGCGAGCATAAACGCCGAGCTATCTTACACTCTCTAAAATTAGCACAACATCTAGGAGCGAGAACGGCGATCCTTTCTGATAACCAAGCTGAAAAGGCCGTGATCCGTTACGCCAGAGAGCATAATCTTGGAAAAGTGGTTATTGGTCAACGCGCTTACCAAAAATGGCAATGGTTAAAACGCTGGATACGGATGCGTTTTGCAGAAAAATTAGCGCGTTATGCACCTGATCTCCATGTTATCAGTGTCGCCCTCAATGATGAGGACATACGTTATAAAACCAAAACAGCACCACTACAAAATGATAAATGGCGACAAGAGATAAAAGGTTATTTTACAGCGATTGGATTATGTTTAGCGATCACCTTATTCTCTCGCACATTTCTATTAGCACTTGATAAAGCCAATTTAGTCACACTCTATTTATTGGGTGTTGTATTAATTGCACTCTTTTTTGGTCGTCGCCCTTCTATTTTTGCGGCATTAATTAATGTTATTAGTTTTGACCTGTTTTTTGTACAGCCTCACTTTTCGCTCGCTGTACTCGATATGCAGTATTTGGTCACTTTTACAGTGATGCTTATTGTCGGATTAGTGGTTGGTAATTTAACTGCGGGTATGCGTTATCAAACCCGCGTCGCCCGTTATCGAGAACAGCGCACTCGCCACTTATTTGAAATGACGAGAGAACTGGGTCGAGCGGTAACGTTACAAGAAATTGTTCGCACTAGTTATCATTTTTTATCAAGTGCCTTTGATGCCAAAGTGTGTTTATTACTGCCCAACAAACAAGGTGAATTAACACCTTTTCATGCACAAGGCATGGGGCTTTTACCTATTGATAATGCCATTGCACGCTGGTGTTGTGATAAAGATCAAATTGCTGGTGCAGGCACAGATACTCTACCAAGTGTGCCTTACCAATTACATCCGATTACCGCCTCTCAACAAGTTTTAGCTATTTTAGCGATTGAACCGAATAATCTTCGTCAACTGCTTATCCCGGAGCAACAGCAGCTATTGCAAACTTTTAATGGTTTAATTGCTAATGCCCTTGAGCGATTACAACAGGCTGAAATTGCAGAACAATCTCGAATTAATATCGAAAGAGAGCAATTAAGAAATGCATTATTAGCCGCACTTTCTCATGATTTAAAAACACCGCTTACTGTGCTTTTTGGTCAATCAGAGATTTTGCTTCTCGATTTAAGTGCTGAAGGTTCATCCCATACAGCGCAAGTTAACCAAATTCGACAGCAGATCCTGACAACCTCACGGTTAGTCAATAATTTACTGGATATGGCACGTATTCAATCCGGTGGCATTCAAGTGAATTTACAATGGAATTCGCTACAAGAAATAACGGGAAGTGCCATTCGTTCTCTCTCTTATTTACTTGATAAACATCCATTACAAATTGATATTTCTGCTGATTTATTGCTTTATTGCGATGGTAATTTAATTGAACGAGTTATCACGAACTTACTTGAAAATGCAGTGAAATATACGACATCAAACACAAAAATCGGAGTAAAAGCCTATATTGATGTCGCTAAAATTCATGTTGAAGTATGGGATGAGGGTCATGGGATCCCAACCGACCAACTACAACTTATTTTTAATAAATTTTCACGTGCAGTAAAAGAATCCGCAATTCCTGGTGTTGGATTAGGTTTAGCCATATGTAGCGCCATTATTCACTTACATGAAGGTGAAATTTGGGCTGAAAACAATAAAAAAGGTGGAGCAAGCTTCCACTTTGTTTTACCTTTAAAATCACTCCCTGATATTGATGAGATTGAAATAAAACAGTGACTCCATATAACATTTTAATTATTGAAGATGAGAAAGAGATTCTACGCTTTGTTCGACTCGCTTTAGAGAGCGAAGGATTTCGTGTTTATGAAGCCAATGAATGCCAACGAGGATTAATTGAAGCCGCATCAAGAAAACCTGATTTAGTTATTCTTGATCTTGGTTTGCCAGACAAAGATGGTCTCTGTTTTATTCAAGATTTTCGCCAATGGAGTAGTACCCCCATTATCGTACTTTCAGCACGAGATTCAGAGCAAGATAAAGTGAAAGCACTTGATGCAGGAGCGGATGATTATCTGACGAAACCTTTTGGTATTAGTGAACTACTCGCCAGAATCAGAGCATCACTACGCCGTTTTGTTAAACAAGAAACACAAAGTACACAATTTACTTTTGGTGATATTACGATTGATTGGGTTAATCGTATTGTTACTCGTCAAAATGAACCCGTTCATTTAACGCCGACAGAATTTCGTTTACTAAGTGAATTAGTTAATAACAGTGGTAAAGTACTTACTCAACGGCATTTAATGCAACATGTTTGGGGGCCTAATTTCGTTGAACATAGTCACTATTTGCGCATTTATATGGGACATTTACGCCAAAAACTAGAAACCGATCCCGCATGTCCGGTGCATTTAATGACAGAAACGGGGATTGGCTATCGATTTATGCCTTAACTAAACTCAAAATCCCACCACAAGTGACATTTGAGTACACTTATCAACTCTTGCCACTACTCATGGCAGGAGATTCAAAAAAGGTAATTGAATCTCCTGATCATCAAGTAAATGCTAATCTACAATTTCAACGATAGCCGCACCCACCTTGGTATCATCCGAGTTAGTTACATTAACTCTGTAGTAGTAAAATGATCGTTCGGGTGCTTGAACGATAATCGTGTCATTGGGTTCAACCCAATATGTGGTATCGGGATAAAAAACATGTGACGGTGGTGCCCAGTAATTCACAACTTCTAATTTCGTTTCACCATTATTAGTCACAATGACACTTTTAGTAACTGTTGGAATGATAGGCTCAGCATCGTCCCATACTGTAACTGTTTCCAAAGGTTGAATAACATAATTAGTCGACATAACGCACCTCCTTAACTGTTTTTATATAGACTGCTGACATATTGCATCGCAAGTTCATTATTATATATTGCTGAAATCGCTATCCCACACATTTGATGGCCAGATGATTGTATATATCCTGCAACATCAGAGACCACATACATGGAGTTAATTGAAAATGGGCTGACTAAAGTGACTTCTTGTATAGGGTCATCATCAGGATGCTGACCTGCTACCATTGTATTATTAAGATTAGTGGTGAACTCAATTTGTGAAACAAAAGAGTCCGCTCTCACAGACACCTGATTAATGAACTCACCACCCTCAACATTAATACTCATAGTGTTTTGTCCAACATTGAATGAGTCATTGTTATTTGGCGTCATACCCATTTCATATTGTTCATCAGATCCACTACAGGTAAACATTAACCCAGTAGTTCGATGTGACACTGACAGGTCTGTATAAACATCGATAAAATTAATATAGCCATCTGGATAAGATGTTGGCTCCTGATATAAAGATCCCAGGATGTTTGTAGAAGGCATCATTGAGTTATCAGCTACTTCAGCAAATGCCATAGGCACTGAGAAATTTTGCCCGTCTAGGCTTATAAGCTTATAGAAAGATCCAGCTGCCATGACTGGAACGTAGTAATTTTCCAGCGGTGCAGGAGCATTATAGTCTTCATAATCCCCTGACCATAGTTCATTAAATAAAGACACGCTTGTTTCATAATATAACTTAACACTAAAGTAGGTCTGTATGTTGTTAAGATAAGTATTGCCTATTGCCGAATTTATCGGAGATAAATAACTCTTGGAGCTTTGAACATCTTTTTGAAGCAATGACTTTAATTGATTAACTTGATCTTGACTTAACCCTAAATCATTAGAGTATTTAATCCCTTCAAGATATAAGGCAATTTTTAAATTCACAGCGGCGACAAAAAGTGGAGCAAATGCATATTTGAAATTAGTCCCTTCTATTTTGAAGTTTTCTTCAATTCCAATTATATCTACAACCACTGTCATCAGTTCAGGGCCCGCAGTATCATACTGGGCATTAATTAACTGGTCATTGATAAATGATACTTTATCCTGAAGCTCGCTTACTGCAGCCACAAGGCGATTCCAGTCGTCCTCTTGAATATCTTCATTAATAAGGCTTTGCACTTCCTGTTTAATTGTACTCCATATATCTTCCTTATCTGTTGGCCATAAAAGGCCAAAAATGGTGCTTAGTACACCTCCAATCACTGGGATCTGACTGATACCATAATGTATTATCGAACCGATATCAGATAAACCATCATTAAGCTTAAGTGTAGATGACATATTTAGCCTCTTAAATTATAGCAATGATAAAAAAACAGAATGAGTGACTTAATGTGTTTTCTCTCGATTAGTTTCCGCCCTTGCCAGAAACTAATAAATCAAAAACCAATAAGAAAATCTTATCTTTTATAGTGCGGATGTATATGACTTTTCAAAGGGAAATGTAATAAATCTAACGCAAGGCAAGGTTTCGCAATTATTTCCTTATGTTTCAGTGACTTTTCCTAAAAATAGTCTATGCTTTGTTCAGGCAGTCTCTTAGCATATATATCCGACTGTATATCTATTATTTGATAAAACACCATCAGGATTAAAAATAAAATGCGATTTACTTCTACCTATTGTTAAACCAGTATTATTATCTAAAAAACGTTGATGCCCAAATAACAAATTATAATTTATCTCTAATGGGTTTCACATCCATTATATCTATGCCAATTTTTTCTTCCTTATTAAATTTCCTTTCTCTTATTACTTTTTTTAATATTTTCATTATTCTCATAAAATTAGCCTTATTAAAAATAAATTTAACTCAATCAATAAAAATATATAAACCATGTCATTCAAGTAATGGATAAAATCCTTTATTAATTAATTCTAATTAACGCCTTACCTTAAATAGATTATTTACCTTCGTGAATATTATTTATTGAAATATCATCGTTAAGTAAAAAATACCAACCTTAGATAATTAAATTAATAAAAAACCTATTCCCTTCTCTATTTAATAATAGAAGAAAATAGGTTAATTTATCGATTAATATTTAAATTTATTAGGCCATAGCCGAAATGGTTTTTCTAAAACGTAATAAAGCTAATAAAAAAAACACCGAGCCAATAACAATTAAGATAATGAATTGAGGCCACACAATTGAGAAGTCAGCACCACGATATAAAATAGCCTGAGCTAAGCTAACAAAGTGTGTAGTTGGCATTGTTTGCATAACATCCTGAACAAACTGAGGCATACTTTCCCGCGATGTCATCCCTCCTGATAACATATTTAATGGCAATAATACCATAATCATCAATAATCCAAATTGAGGCATTGATCGAGCCATTGTTCCTAAAAAAATACCTATCGAGGTTGTTGCAAATAAGCTTAAAGCAACACCACACATAAACAGTAGAACAGAGCCTTCAATAGGAACATGAAGTAAAGATTTCACGACTAATACCAGTGACATAGCTGATGCCAATAATACAACCAATCCCATTGACCATATCTTAGAGAGCATTATTTCAAAGGGAGTAACTGGCATAACCAGTAAGTGCTCAATAGTGCCATGCTCTCGTTCTCTTATTAATGCAGCTCCTGTTAATACTATCGATAACATGGTGATATTATTGATAATTGCCATAACAGAACCAAACCAAGATTGTGTCAGATTCGGGTTAAAACTCATCCTAACTTCCAAATCAACTGGCAGTGGATCATTGGTTCTATTTTTCGCTAAAAAGGTTTTTGCTTCCCCCATTACAATGTTTTGAATATAGCTATTACCTAAGAAAGCTTGGCTCATTCTCGTTGCATCAATATTAACTTGTATTTCCGGTTTTCGACCCGCTAAAAGATCACGCTGAAAATTAGGCGGGATATCAAGAGCAAAGGTATAAGTACCTCTATCTAACAAACCATCAATTTGCTCAGGCGTAATATCGGCTGGAGGTAAGAAATAAGGCATATAAAAACTATTTACAATACGTGCGGATAGCTGAGATTTGTCCTGATCAGCAACGGCAATCGGCGCATGATGTAACGAACCGGGTGTAACAGTCGCAGATGAGTAAATTGACACAGTAAAAGCAAATACAATTAATGCCAGCATCGCTTTATCACGAGAGAGACTGCGCAGTTCTTTTACACCTAAATTAAACACATTTTGAATTGTGCGCCACATTTAAGCCTCCTGCTTTTTCAAGAAAAAGATACTCAACCCAATAACAATTGGAATAGTGATAAGCATAGGAATAAAAGACCAAGGTAAATCAAAAAGGTTTAATCCCTTAGAGAATGTCCCTCTTGTGATAGTTAAAAAGTGAGATGTAGGATAAATATGCCCTATCCATTTACCTATACCTTCCAATGATGAAACAGGGTCAATCATTCCTGAAAATTGTGTTGCTGGAATTAAGGTAATAATTGAAGTACCAAAAATAGCGGCAATCTGACTTTTCATAAAGCAAGAAATAAGTAATCCCATTCCTGTAGCAATAGTGATATAGAGTAATGCACCTAAAGAAAGCGTTAACATACTTCCTTTAAAACTCACCCCAAACACAAAGACAGAAAGCGCGCAGAGCATAAAGAAGTTAAACATACCCAATAAGATATAAGGAAATTGCTTGCCTAACAAAAACTCTGCTTTAGTGACAGGTGTAACATAAAGATTGATAATAGAACCAAGCTCTTTTTCACGAACCACGCTCAACGCACTTAACATTGCGGGGATCATCATTAATAAAAGAGGAATAACAGCAGGTACAATTGCAGGTAAACTTTTTACATCAGGATTATAGCGATAGCGGGTTTCTATATTAATGGGTGATAATTTATCAACCACATTAGTTGGTTGGCGCATAGCCATATCAAGCATCCATGTTAAATGCATTGCCTGAATATAACCGCGAACTGTTTCAGCCCGATTAGGCATTGCGCCATCAATCCAAACACCTATTTTTACAGTATGACCTTTGGCAATATCCCGAGCAAAATTAGGCGGAATTTCAATCGCAACCGTAATATCTCCACTACGGAGTCTCCGTTCAAGTTGGTCATAATCTGTAATTGGTGCTTTTTCAATAAAGTAACGAGAACCAGAAAGGTTTTGGCTATATGCCTGACTTAACCCTGTTTGATCTCGATCCATAATACCAAAGCGTAAATTTTCAACATCCAAACTAATACCGTAACCCATAATAAACATCAGGATCACCGTACCTAATAGTGCTAAAGTAAGACGCACAGGATCTCGGCGTAACTCCATACCTTCACGAATACTATAACTAAATAGACGTCGTAGGCTAAAGCGCTGTTTTAACGCTTTTTCTGCACTTTCATCACTAGATACAGGAAGTTGTAGGCTTTTTTCATTAAGTTCAGAAGCTTCTTGTTCACCCGATGCCTTTTTAAGGTAATCAATAAAGACTTCTTCAAGTGTATCAAATTGGCTATTTTTAACTAAATTTGCCGGTGTATCTGTGACTAATACTTTACCAGCATGCATTAGTGACATTCTGTCACAACGTGCCGCTTCATTCATAAAGTGAGTTGAGATAAAAATAGTGACACCGTCACGTCTAGATAGGTCAACCATCAAGTTCCAAAACATATCTCGCGCAATGGGGTCAACCCCTGAAGTCGGTTCATCCAATATCAGCATTTCAGGTTTATGGATAACAGCAACTGCGAGTGACAAACGCTGACGAATACCTAATGGCAACCCATCGGGCATCATTTCTTCAACATCAGTTAAATTAAAACGCTCACTCATTTCCTTAACACGTTGAGGAATTTCTTCTTCTGGAATATGAAAAAGCTTGGCGTGTAATTCAAGATTCTGTCGTACAGTCAATTCACTATAAAGTGAAAATGCTTGAGACATATAGCCAACACGGCGACGAGTTTCAATATCTTTAGGATCAACTTCTTGACCAAATAACCAAGCTCGCCCTTCGCTCGCTTCAAGTAAACCTGTCAGCATTTTCATTGTGGTTGATTTACCACAACCATTCGATCCTAAAAACCCAAAAATTTCTCCTTTAGGGATACGGAAGCTTACGTGGTCTACTGCAACAAATTGCCCAAAACGCATAGTTAAATCTTGCGCTTCAATAGCGATGGTATCATCATCACTTTTATCTCTTGGTGGGATAATCACTTTTTGGTGATCTTTCTTTTTCTCTTCTGGCAATAATTCGATAAAGGCAGCTTCTAGTTCATCAGTATGTGTTTGGGCTTTTAATTCATCAGCATGGCCTGTTGCTAATATTTTTCCTGCATCCATCGCAACCAACCAGTCAAAACGCTCAGCTTCTTCCATATAAGCGGTCGCAACTAACACGCTCATATTTTTTTGACGCTTACGTATACGGTTAATTAATTCCCAAAATTGTGCTCGCGATAATGGGTCAACGCCAGTAGTCGGTTCATCAAGAATAAGTAATTCTGGATCATGAATAAGTGCACAACATAAACCCAATTTTTGTTTCATTCCCCCAGAAAGTTTACCCGCCGGTCTATCACGGAATGGGGCTAAGCCAGTACTTTCAAGTAAATCATTTATGCGTTCTGCCCGCTCTTGTTTTGATTGACCAAATAAACGGCCAAAAAAATCAACATTTTCAAAAACAGAAAGCGTGTGATAAAGGTTTTTACCTAACCCTTGAGGCATATAGGCAATACGAGGACAGACAGCTCTTCGGTGTTCAACATTATTCATATCACCGTTTAACACAATTACTTGCCCAGTTTGGATTTCTCTCGCACCAGAAATAAGCGAGATCAAGCTCGATTTCCCTACGCCATCTGGGCCAATTAACCCAACCATTTTCCCAGCAGGAATAGCCAATGTCACATCATCAAGCGCTTTGGTATCGCCATAATGTTGGGATACATGAGTCAATTCAATGATATGAGAATGACTTTTCGTTCTCATTGTTTGACTCATTGTGGTAATTTCACCTCTAAATCAGTTGGCCAAGATTGGTTGTTATCTAAGCGAATATAAGCACGACCGGGTAAACCTGTTTTTACATATTCAAGGTGTTTTTCAAGTAATTCAGGTGAAATACGCGCTCTTACACGGAACATAAGTTTTAATCGTTCATTATCAGTTTCAACGGTTTTCGGTGTAAATTGAGCGACACTAGCAACGTAGGTTGTTTTTGCAGGAATAACAATATGAGGGGCTGCATCTAAAATAATGTGAACGTCACTTCCTAATGCCGCTTTACCGGCAGCTTCTGTTGGTAAAAAGAAAGTCATATAAACATCACTTAAATCAACCATATTTAATACACGGCCGCCAGCACCTAAAACTTCACCAGGCTCTGCGACACGGTATTGAACTCGACCATTACGCGGTGCTTTTAAAATACTGTCATCCAATTCTGCCAAAATGCGTCTTTCGGTTGCTGTTGCTGCATCTACTTTTGTGTTAGCTTGAATGATCCCCGCTTTAGCCGATTCTATTGCTGCAATGGTGGCGGTTTCTTGAGCTTTAGCTGCTTCAACTGCAGCCCTTGCTCCTTCTGTTCTTGCTATATCATCATCTAATTGTTGAATAGAAATAGCATTAGTTTTTACTAATGCACGAGAACGATTAAGTCTTTTTTGTGCAGCATCAAGCTCAGCAATACGTTGACGAACAACGGCTTGGGCTGCAAGTTGTTCACTTTTACGCTGTGATAATGCAGATTGTGCAGTGACCACACTACTTTTCGCTTGGTTTAATTGGGCTTGAACTTCATGAAGTTGTTCTTTTAGTGTTCGAGTATCCATGTTTGCCAACACGTCCCCCGCTTTAACAAAATCTCCTTCTTGAACTAAAATAGAGTCTATTCTTTCTGGACTTTTCGTTGAAATATCAATTTCTGTTGCTTCTATTCTCCCATTACTTTGAGCAAATCCTGAAGGGAGTGTTGGTGTTTGAGATTTCCACCAAAAAATTCCCGCGGCAACAACCACGACAATAATAATGCTATAAACAAAAAAACGACTCTTGTTTTGATTTTTCATATAAATTATTTAACCTTCCTTTAGTCATAAAAGAACACCAAAAATATGTTTATCCACTGTATGTAAGAAAATAGTTAAATAATGAGACGTATTAATTTTTATTTTATATCTATTTAAAAATAGTTCATTTGTGTTGATAAAGCTAACGAACTCACTATAAAAAAATAAAATATTAAATGCTAACCTTATGAATTATAAATGTTATGTTATTATAATAGAGCTTTAACTCAAATTAATGTAGTACTTTTATCACAGAATCCGTTATCCCTTTTTGATTATTCGAGGAAACACACAAATTGTATATAGAAAACCCAATTTAGTTACATTAAAATACAGATGAAACAATAACAAAACGTTATCAAAGATAAATCAATATTAAAGATTACTTAGCTTTTTGATAAACATTTCAATACAAAATAGATTTATTTCCCTATTTAACATTATTAAAAATTTATTTATTGTACAATTGAGTAAATTTTATTTTTTTAAATTTAATCATATAAAATAAAAACAAAAAATAAAAACAACAATATTATTTTGTTTTTTAAAAAAATATTATTAACTACATTTTATATTTATTCCCTTCATTAAACCAAGAAACACAAAAAGAACACAACGTATTGATTATCATTTTAAAATGATAAAAAAGCAGGCTATAACACACGATAAATTAAAAAGAAAATTAAGTGTTCAGACCACTTATGTCTTAAACTTTTTATATAGTGATTATTGCAGTTAGTTATCAAAGTACATAGATGTAATTAATTAGAGTTTAAGATCAAGATCGTAAAATCCATATGATAATACCGCGTTAATTTTAATTAAAAAAGAAGGGTTATATATGAATAATATTAAGTATAAACTCGCCACAATGACACTTTGCACCCTATTTACTACCTCTGTTTTTTCAAATAACGCTCCTCCTATTCGCCTTGTCATTCATGGTGGTGCTGGGACAATCACTAAAGACACCATCACGCCAGAACAAGAAAAAGAATATAAAGAAAAACTAACTGAAGCACTAAATGCTGGATATGCTGTTCTAAATAGTGGAGGAACCAGTATAGAAGCGGTTCAAAAATCGATTAATATCATGGAAGATTCACCATTATTTAATGCGGGGAAAGGCGCCGTTTTTACCCATGATGGTCGTAATGAACTTGATGCTTCTATTATGGATGGTAAAACCCGTAAAGCTGGCGCTGTTGCAGGTGTAACTACGGTTAAAAATCCAATTAATGCCGCCATAGCTGTGATGGAAAAAAGCCCACATGTTATGATGGTTTCTACTGGTGCTGATCTTTTTGCTAAAGAACAAGGGCTTACTATTGTTGATCCGTCCTATTTTAGAACTGAACATCGTTGGCTACAGCTTCAAAAAGCAATAGAAAAAGAACAAGTCGTTTTAGACCATGATGGTAAAACGGCTGCTCTTTTTGTTGATCCTATGATGTACGATTATAAATATGGCACCGTTGGTGCAGTTGCTCTTGACCAACATGGCAACTTAGCTGCGGGAACTTCTACGGGAGGAATGACAAACAAGCGTTATGGCCGAGTTGGTGATTCCCCAATTATTGGGGCAGGTAATTATGCTGATAATGAAACTGTTGCTGTATCTGCAACAGGATCTGGTGAAATGTTTATCAGAACATTAACTGCCTTCAATATCGCAGCCCAAGTTAAATATAAAAATTTACCTTTAGAAGAAGCTGCTCAAAATGCACTTGATGAAGTTAAAGCGATCAATGGTAGCGGTGGTGTTATCGTATTAGATAAAACAGGTAACTACACAATGAGTTTTAATTCTGAAGGTATGTATCGTGGCACAATTGGTAATGATGGAAAACCTGTTGTCGCAATTTATAAAGATTAATTTAACTAACCATTGATTATTTCGCACCCATTTTTACTGTTATCTTCATTATTTTTAAGTTGATAAAAGGTGAAAATCTTGGGTGCGAAAACGATCTAAACGCCTTTTATCCCTTCTTATTCCCTATTCTTTTTCTTAACACTATTTACCCTATTTTTTCATTAATCTAATTTGACTGTTATTCGCACTAAAAAAGCTCATACAACAACCTTACTGACGATAAAACAAACAAGATCGTCTCTACTTATTAAAATGATCCTTTGAAAAAGTAGCTTTTTTCTTTTTTGGATCTGTTAGAATATTCGTCATGGTTATGTTGATTTAATAAGGAAATAGCAGTGGAATTTCACCACGACGATCAGGACTTAACACCTGAAACATCGCTAGTCTTGCCTGAAAAACAAGCATTATTGGATTTGAATGCAACATTCACCTCGCCCGCTCATACTAATCCAGCAATGGCTTATTTAATGAGTTTAGGTTCAAAACGTAGTCGTCAAACAATGGGATCATTTCTCACTATTGTTGCTAAGATGATCGGTTTTTCTTCTCTTAAAAATTGCCAATGGGGAGCTCTTCGTCGCCATCATATTCAAGCTATTATTGATATGTTATCTGATGCCAATAAAGCCCCTGCCACTATCAATACTTATCTTGCAGCATTAAAAGGTGTTGCTTTAGAAGCTTGGGCAATGAAACAAATGGATACTGAAAGTTATCAGCATATCCGCCAAGTTAAATCTGTAAGAGGAAGTCGATTACCTAAAGGCCGAGCACTCACTAGCAATGAAATTCGTGCTTTATTTAGAAGTTGTGAAAAAGACAATTCATCGAAAGGCTTAAGAGATGCCGCAATATTAAGTGTGTTATTAGGTTGTGGATTACGTCGTTCAGAAATAGTGGCACTTAATTACGAGCATATTCAATTTCGCGATCAAGCTTTTCTTGTTAGAGGTAAAGGTAATAAAGAACGAATGTCTTATATGCCTGATGATACTTGGGATCGCCTTCAATTATGGATTAATGAAATAAGAGGCACGCAAGATGGCCCTCTTTTCACTCGCATACGTCGATTCGATGATGTCACTGATGAACGGATCACCGATCAGGCCATTTACTATATTTTGGAAAATCGACAACAAGAAAGTTGTATTGATAAATTTGCTCCTCATGATCTAAGAAGAACATTTGCCTCTGCAATGCTTGATAACGGTGAAGATATTGTCACAGTAAAAGATGCCATGGGACATGCTAGTATTATGACGACTCAACGTTATGATAGGCGTGGAGATGATCGTTTAAGAAAAGCGGCGAGACATTTACGTTTTTAAATTTTATTTCCAAATATCGTATTATCAAAAATAGCTATTTTGATAATACTTCTTAAAAATCCCCAATTATCGGTTTCCGTTCATAATTAGGGATTTTTATTGCTTACTCTTTATCTGAACGGTGGCTCATTAAATGTTCTTAATTTACGAGAGTGTAAATTACTCTCTTCTTGTTTAAGTAATTCAATAGCTTGAATACCAATTTGCAGGTGTTCGGATACAGCCCCTTCATAAAAATGATTAGCCTGACCTGGTAATTTTATTTCACCATGCAATGGTTTATCTGATACACACAATAAAGTGCCATAAGGAACCCGAAAACGATAACCTTGTGCAGCAATTGTGGCACTTTCCATATCAACAGCGACAGCGCGACTTAAGTTAAATCTTCTTGCTGAAACCGAAAAACGTAATTCCCAGTTGCGATCATCCGTTGTAACAACAGTTCCTGTTCTTAATCTTTGTTTTATTTCATGCCCCGGCTTACCACTGATCATTTTCGTCGCATCATAAAGTGCACGTTGTACTTCAGCAATATTAGGGATAGGAATATCAGGAGGTAAAATGTCATCTAAAATATGATCATCGCGTAAATAAGCATGAGCCAAAACATAATCACCAAGTTGTTGGCTTTCACGTAATCCACCACAATGACCAATCATTAACCAAACATGAGGACGTAAAACAGCTAGGTGATCACAAATTGTCTTAGCATTTGAAGGGCCAACACCAATATTAACTAATGTTATTCCGGGACCTTCTTTAGCTATTAAATGATAGGCTGGCATTTGATATTTCTTCCAAGTTAAATCAGATATTAACTTTTCAGGATCAACAGTTTCTGCTGTAATTCGCTGAAACCCAGCACAGGAAAGTGCACAATATGGACTATTTTCATCCGCAACTTGATCGCAAGCCCAACGAACAAATTCATCAACATAACGATTATAATTCGTATATAAAATATAGGGTTGAACGTCTTCAGGTAATGTACCTGTATAATGTTTTAAACGCGCTAATGAGAAATCAGTACGTAACGCATCAAAATGAGAAAGTGGCAACATTTCCCTATCACAAATTAAACCATCAGTAATTTCATCACCGATTTTAGATAAATCAGTTGTTGGAAAATATGTTGCTAAAGAGGCACTCATCTTTCTATCAAAACCAATACCTGTTCCATCGATCACAAAAGGATAAGGAATTTCTTGTTTTGAAGCGGTTACTTCAAAAGTAGCATGATAAGCATCAGCAATAAGTTGAAGTTGTTCTGATAAGTAATTCTCAAATAAGGCAGGATTAGTAATCGTGGTAGAATAATGACCTGATTTTGATAATCGACCATAAGCGCGTGTTTTATCTTCTATTTTAACTTCACCATACCAATGTACAGTTAATTGAGGATAAGCAAATATACCTTCAGCTCTTTGTTTTATATCTGGTAATTTTCCATCTTGGGCATAATCAATAATTGCATTGCGTAAAGCATCAACAGCATTTTGATATTGTTGTTTTAATTGATTAATAATTTTTTGAATTTCTGGATCATGAGGTTGTGACATAAAAGAGCCTCTTGCTTATTATTGGTTTATCTACATGATAGCAAGAAGCTCTGTTTAGCCCAATAGTCAATATTTCAAGATCGCATATTCATATTTGCTTTTATTATCAAGAATAAGTGTTTTATTTTCAAAATCATATTCGAAAATTAATTTTGTATGATCTTCTAACGTACTTTTATCTCCGACTGATAATAACTCTGGAAGACTATCGTCAGATTCAGTAACCTTCGAATATTTATCCAATGAAAAAGGCTTTTCTACAAGCTCCTCACTAACGAGATTGACTAAATTATAGTGTTGTTCATTAACATACGCTAACTCTGTATTTATTAAATTATTTATATTTTCTATATCATTAGTACTTTTATCCTGTAATGATTTTTTATTTTCTATTTCAATTCTTATTTTATTTTTACTATCCTCTTTGATAACATTTATTGTTGTTTTTCCTGAATAAGGAACATTAATTAATCCAGAAAATGGATCTTGCTCTATCAAAAATAATTTAAATTCAAGAAGTCCTTTTTGATATAATAAGGAATAAATTATTTCTTTATCATTCCCATCCAAATTTTTAAATTCATTTTTTAATTTCTCGAATTCTAACTCCTTGAATTTTATCTCATCTAAATCTTGTGGTTTATTTTCTAGGTCAGCAATTGGAATAGTATTAATACTCAAGTTCATCCTTGATAGATCTTTAAATAATTCAAGTTCTATTTTTTCCAACAGATTATTATGTATTGATTTGTCTATTTCTTTTTTTTCATTTTCAATCAGATTTTTTAATTTATATGGAAATAGATCACAATCAAATTTGGATTCTTTATACAATTTATTTTTTAATATATAATCTCTATTGAAATTACTCTCACCCTTGAATCTATCAATATTATCTTTTATTAATCCAATGATAATTTCTTTTTTAATTTTATCATTTTCGTTATCTTTCACATCGATTTTTAAAAATTTATTTATAGCATCAATAAGTAAATCATTAAACCCATTCTTTTTCAATGCTATGATTATGTTCGCGATTAATTTTATCCCTTGAAATCCATCCTCATTAATATTATATGAAAACTCTATTTTTTCATCATTGTGAGTTTCATTCAAAAGAATAGAAAAAGTTACCCTATCCTCTTTTTTTTCAATGAAAAATCTCTCTTTATACAAATCAGATGAAAAATTCATTAATTGACAAAATCCTTTTATTTTATCCAATGCAGTTGTTTCAAGATTAAAAAAAGTATCTTTAATTAATAAAATAACAGTCACTTCTTGTCCAATACCAAACCAGTTTTTTATTTTTTCCCATAACGTTCGTGCCATTAATGGATCATCTGCATTTTTTATCTTCTCTATTCTGCAACGGGGAATTGAGACACCATTGATTTCCATAATTTTTATACCTAAGTCTAAATTTATCAAATTTAAAATATCAAGAAATAAAATTTATGATATAAAAAAAATACCATTTGATTTTAAAATGGTACTTTTTTAATAACGAGAATTTTTCTATGGTAATAAAAAACTTAAAATAATAGGTAATGTAATCGAAGCAAATATCGTTTGAGAAGTAATGATTCCCGCCATAAGTTCAGAATCCCCGCCTAATTGTCTAGTTAGAATATAAGAAGTAGGTGCCGTTGGTATCGAAAAAAATATAACCAAAAGCATCATAACTAATGGAGATAAAGCTAAAAAATAAGCAACGCTATATGCTACTATCGGCACAATAAGCAAACGAGTAACTGTATTTACTCCAATCATTTTACTTTCAGCTTTTAGCGTCGAAAGATGTAATGCAGCACCTATACAAATAAGCCCCAAAGGTAAACTGGTTGCGGCTAATAACTTCAAAAACTGATCGCTACCAAAAGGAAGCCCAACGCCTGACAGATTTATTATGATCCCCATAATACAAGAGATGATTAAAGGGTTTTTTATGATAGGTACTATTAGTTGACGCAATGTCACATTTTGCCCTGCGGTTAAACAAAGTACTGAAGTGACATTTGATAGAGGAACCAGTGTTGCTAATATCAAGGCGGCTATTCCTAATCCTTCAACACCAAATAAATCAGCAACAATAGCTAAACCTAAATAAGTGTTAAATCGAATATTGCCTTGAACGATCGCACCAAAGCGGCCAGCAGACCAGCTTGTTATTTTTTTCAAAATAATACACAAGAGAGTGACAATAATGACTACAGAAAAAATAGCTCCAGCAAGATGAGGTAATTGAGGATCAGATAAAGGTGCATTTGCTAAACTATTGAGCAATAAGGCAGGAAAAAGTAAAAAATAGTTAAGCTTTTCAGCCCCTACCCAAAATGCGGGTTCAAATGTTTTATTTTTTCTTAAAATTGCACCGAGCCCAATTAACGCAAATAACGGCCATAACGTTAATAACACATTTTGCATAGTCTTTATCCTAGAGATATTGTGATAGTTTACAATATCGCAACATCATGCGGATTGCTATTTTATGTTATTAATATAAAAGCTAATTCAAAAAATGATAACAATAAATTTATATCGCATTTTAAGAATAGCTTTTTTTATTCTTAGTCTATTATAAAAATCATCCTTTTGAGATGATTAAAATAAAAACAACTACTCTAAATCAATACACATGCGGTAACAATGTAAATTTGCTTTCGCTAAATCAGAATAATAATCACGTCCTTCTAATACTTTAAAGCCTTGCTTTAAATAAAATGATACTGCATTAGGGGTTGCATCTAAAAATAACTTGGATTGCCCTCTCTTAATTGCTTCATGTTTCAATTGTTTTAAAATGAGTCCTGCAAATCCCTTTCTCATGTATTCGGGTAATGTGAAAATAGCTTCAGCAAAACCAGTTTTAACATCTAAAAAACCCGAAGCAACAGGAATATTGTATTCTTGATAATCAATCACATAAAATGGATTACCAATAATGGCCTGCCGATATCCTTCAGGCATTTCATCAGGTGTCCAAGCAGCTAAAATCTCAGATGGATAAACATTCTTACAACCAAATCGCAGTGCTTGATTGCGTAAATACCACAATCGTTTAGCTTCTTGTGGTTCAGCGAGTCTAAGTTGAATCATACTCATTTCCATCTTATTCATTCTGTTCAAGAGTCTCAAATTAGTAAATACTGTTTAACCATTTACTTCATTATTATTTTCTTTTGAGTCTTTATTGATGTCAACTTTGTAGACTGATGGTGCAAGTAAAGCGATCAGCCCTGTTATTAATAAAATAGAAAGTAATACCATTAAAATAGATGGTGCATTAAATAATAAATATGGGGTTAATAAAATAGGACTAACTGTTAAAATAAGAGAAATGATAACGGGGTAGCTTATACCTATATCTCTTATTCGTTGAGATAAAATAAGTGTAAATATGTAGACTTGTGTTATTAAAAATATTATTTCTATTAAGCCATATGGTGTAAAAGAGAATAAGTAGTAAAAATCTCTTTCAGTGATTAACTCTACTTTATCAGGATAAAGCGATATATACCATCGATATGCTAAGTTCTCTGCAATAGAAAATAAAATTGTCCACGCAATTTCCAGTCCTAAAAAAGAAAGTCTCCCACGCCTTTGTTGTTTCCATTGATAAGCAAGTTTAGCTTGCATAATAAATCCCTTCATTTTAAATAGTAATTTTATAGTTTTTATCATGATACACTTATGTCATCATCTAATGAAAGCACAAAAATACCTTCAAATTTTGATATTTAATGTGATAATCTTCTCTCAATACTTTCCTTTATTTAACTAAAATATAAAATACATAAGGAGTTACGATGCTATCTATTCAGACAACCCGTTTTGCCCTTCTTCGTTAAAAACAAATTTATTACTTAACAAGAAGGGCTTTAAATATGAATTATAAAAAAGTCGATTTAGAACAATGGAATAGAAAAGAGCATTTCTTACATTATCGACACAACGTGCAGTGTGGCTTTAGCTTAACCACCAAAATAGATATTACTGTCTTAAAAATAGTATTAGATAAAAATAATCTTAAGCTTTATCCGGTAATGATCTATTTGATTGCAAAAACAGTTAATAGCTACCCTGAGTCTAGAATGGCGATCAAGGATAATGAATTAGTTATTTGGGATTATATCAATCCGGCATACACTATTTTTCATCCTAAAACGGAGACTTTCTCTGAGTTATGGAGTGAGTACTTTGAAGATTGGCATTCTTTTTCACAAGGATATAATCAAGATTATCAAAAATATAAAGATAATCTGAGTCTATCCGCAAAAGCTAATTTTCCCGAAAATCATTTCTGCATTTCGATGATCCCATGGGTAAGCTTTGATGGATTTAATTTAAATATAGCTAATGTAAAAGATTATTTTCCTCCTATTTTCACTATGGGAAAATACACCCTTCAAAGTGGCAAGTTTTTATTACCGATATCCATTCAAGTGCACCATGCTACATGTGATGGTTTCCACATAGCTAGAATGATCAACAAACTCCAAGAGTTATGTGATAATTTTTCAGGCTGACGAAAGGAAATTTTCAATAAGTAAAAAGTGTGAATATAGAAAAAGCATCTCAATATGAACTGCACCCCAAAAGTTGGACACCAACTTTGGGGTGTTTTTCTATGGCTAAATATTCTCTTGATTTTAAACTAAATGTGATTAATTTTTATCTCAAAGGCAATAGTCGTCTATCGACGGCTAAGCATTTTTCTATTAATGATTCTCAGGTTCGTTGCTGGTGCTCCGCTTATCAATTGCATGGTATTGAGGGAATTAAGCCTCGAAAATCCAAAGTAATCTATTCTCTTGAGCTAAAAATGCATATATTGTCTCACATGACAAAACATTCGCTTTCTGCCAGAGAAACAGCTGCTCTTTTTAATATTCCAGCCTTTACCACTATATTGGAATGGAAAAATATTATGGATATTCATGGTATTAAAGCACTAGTCCCCAAGAAAAAAGGAAGACCTACATTGACTAAAAAGAAAAAAGAATTACCTAAGGATGACAAAGATAAATCGGTTAAAGAACTTTTAAAGGAACTTGAGTATTTGCGTGCTGAGAATGCTTGCTTAAAAAAGTTACAAGAATTGCAGGAAACAAAACGACGGTAAAACAACGTGTTGCTGTCGTTAATCAATTAAAAATGATTTATCCGGTTTTGGTTTTATTACGTGCGCTTTCTTTATCAAAAAGTACGTTTTATTATCACCAAAAAAATAGTCATAATTCAAAAGACAAATTATTAAAAGATAAAATAAAGGAGATTTATCATCAACATAAAGGTCGATATGGTTATCGAAGGATCACTGCTGTACTGCGAAATGAAGTTGTTATTAACCATAAAAAAGTACAGCGGTTAATGCAGGTTCAGGGACTAAAATCTATTGTAAGACCTAAAAAATATCGCTCTTATAAAGGCCAATTAGGTCGAATTGCTGATAATCATCTCGAAAGAAATTTTAATGCCAGCAAGCCTAACGAAAAATGGGTTACTGATGTCACCGAATTTAAGGTAAAAGGTGAAAAGCTTTATCTTTCGCCTATTCTTGACTTATTTAATCAAGAAATTGTTTCCTATCAGATAGCTAGACGTCCTCATTACAACATGATTGAGCAGATGCTTACCCAAGCCTTTTCAAAATTGACTCAGAGAGGTGAGCTGATACTGCATTCAGATCAAGGATGGCAATACCAAATGAGCCATTATCAAAATAGCCTTAAGAAACAAGGAATTATTCAAAGTATGTCACGAAAAGGAAATTGTTTAGATAATGCAGTAATCGAGAATTTTTTTGGCATATTAAAAACAGAATGTTTTTATACAAAGCAATTTAGAGATTTGGATGAACTAGAAGAAGAGCTTCATGAATATATCAAGTATTACAATACTGAACGGATCAAGATAAAATTAAAAGGACTGAGCCCAGTTCAATACCGAACTCAGTCTTTACCTAACTAATTTAAACTGTCCAATAAATTGGGGTCAGTTCA